>JASHOV010000430.1 GCA_030038495.1 Streptosporangiaceae bacterium | reverse complement strand
CGTGCCGAAAGCAAGTGCGGTAACGAGAATGGGGAGGCTCCAGCGACGTACCATTGATCTCCTTTGACTGCGATACGTTTTCGGCGAAATTGCGGCCGTTTCCCGGATCCGGGCAGGCCGGAACGATCAAGTGACGCAACTCAGGTCCATCACCGTCCGTGAGTGAACCTTTGCGAGGTATCACCTGACTTTTCAGGTAACGGGTTACGAATTTCACCGAACTTGCGGGACGTGCCGAGAACGTATAGTGAGCGATGGTCAAGGTTAAACCATAATATGGTAAAGATTTGGTATACAGACCGCGTTGACGCTTTGGCCTGCGCATTTGTGATAGAACCCGGAAAAGTCTACGGTTCCGATTTAGACCCTTTATTCCATATAAGGCGGGTAACCCCGTCAGCATCGGTTCCGGTATTGGGCGCACCCGGCGTTCCTGGCGTACGGTGAAATCCGGACCCCGAGGAGACGCCGTGCAGGTTCCCCCGCCCGATCGCAGGAACAGTTTCGCGCAACGGCTGTTCGCACCGCTTCCCGCGCGTTACGACCGGCTAGCCGAGCTGCTGTCGTTCGGGCAGAACGGTCGCTGGCGGCGCGCGATGGTCAGCCGCCTCGCCCCGGCCGGGCAGAACGGTCAGCACGGTGAGGCCGGTCAGCACGGCGAGGCCGGCCAGCACGGCGAGGCCGGCCAGCACGGGCAGCTGATCCTGGACGTCGCCGCGGGCACGGCCGGGATCACTCTGCAACTCGCGCGCCGGGTTGACGGCGCCCGCATCGTCGGTGTCGACCTCACCGAGCAGATGCTCCGGCAGGGCGCGCGCAATGTCGCCGCCTCGGGCCAGGCCGACAGAATCGCGCTGGTCACTGGCCGGGCCGAGCAGCTGCCGTTCCCCGATGCCGCGTTCGACGGACTCACCTTCAGCTACCTGCTCAGGTATGTCGCCGATCCTCAGGCCACGCTGGCGGAGCTGGCCAGGGTTGTCCGGCCGGGCGGCACCGTCGCGAGCCTGGAGTTCCTCCTGCCGCCAAGCCGGTTCTGGCGGTTCTGGTGGCGCGGCTATACCGCGATCCTGCTACCGCTCGGCGGGCTGCTGACCGGCGGCCGGGAGTGGTTCGCCGTCGGCCGGTTCCTGGGGCCGAGCATTGCCGGCCACTATCGCCGCTATCCGGTCGGCTGGACGGTGCAGGCGTGGCGGCAGGCCGGACTCACCGACGTCGGCTGGTCGGCGATGAGCCTGGGCGGCGGCCTGGTGATGTGGGGAACCAGAACGGGTGGCTGAGCCGCAGCCGGCAGGCCCGGCCGGAGGAACGGCAGGCCCGGCCGGGGACTCGGCCGCATCCGCCGCCAAGCCACTGCCTGCCTACTACGCCGCGCGGGCCGGCGGCTGGCGGGACTGGTGGACGCTGCTGCACCCGCCGTATACCGCATGGCACCTGTCCTACGTGGTCATCGGCGCGGCGATAGCGCCGCACGTGCAGCTGACACCCTTGCTGGCGGCGCTGGCCGCATTCTTCCTCGCGGTCGGCCTGGCCGCGCACGCGCTCGACGAGCTGCACGGCCGACCGCTGCGCACCCGGATTCCGAGCGCCGTGCTGGTCGCGGTGACCGTCGCAGGCCTGGCCGGCGCGGTCGGGCTCGGCGTCGCCGGCGTGCTGCGTGTCGGCTGGCCGCTCATCCCGTTCCTGCTGGCCGGCCCGCTGCTCGTCGTGGCCTACAACGCCGAGCTATTCGGCGGCATCGTGCACACCGACGCGGGCTTCGCCGCCGCCTGGGGCGCCTTCCCGTTGCTCACCGCCTATGTAGCCGAGGCCAGGACCGTCTCCGCCGGGTCGCTGCTAGCCGCGGCCGCGGCGTTCGGGTTCTCCGCGGCGCAGCGCAGCCTCAGCACCCCGGCCCGGCTGCTGCGCCGCCGGACCGTGGCGGTGACCGGCCGCATCACCCTGGCCGACGGCGACGGGCTGGACATCGACTCGCACCTACTGCTCCGGCCGCTCGAGCGGGCGCTTCGCGCCCTGTCGTGGAGCATTGTCGCGCTCGCCGCCGCTCTGGCTCTTATCCGGCTCGGATAATTGCGTTCCAGCAATTTCCTGTAACGCCCGAGACCGCATTGAGCATGCTCTCATGGGGGCTATCCTGTTGATTCATCAGGGGCAATTGCGGGGACCAGCAAAGGCAGATCTAATGGTTAATATCCGGTACACGCCACGCCATTCAACGGCGGCGGCGAAAGCCGCCAGCCGATCGGGCCGAACGGCCGAGCCTGTACCAGCGGAGAACGTGTTTGCGGAGAGAGGCCAGCGGCCGGGCGCCAGCCGGGCTCAGATCGCCATCATCAGCGGCACCGCGCTCGCACTGCTCGCCATCATCACCGTCTTCGCCGTGCGAGCGACGCCTACCGACGTCAACACCTGCACGCAGGGAACGGCGGCATCCGGGTGCGCGAGCACGTCCGCGGATTCGGGCTCGGGGGCACTGACCAGCGTTCTCTCGGTCCGGGTACTTCGCGGCGCGCGGTACTCATTCGACGGCCCGAGCGCGGTGACCGCCGTCGGCGCGCTCTGGGTCACCAACGTGCTCGGAGACTCGGTCACCAGGATCGCGGAGGCAGGCTCGGGCCGGGCTGAGGCCCTCACCGCCGGATATGACTTCGACGGCCCGAATGCCCTTACCGTTGGCAATGGCAATGTCTGGATAGCGAATGTCCCGGCAAATTCCATTACGGAGGTGAGTGAGTCTACTGGCCGACTGATCCGTACCCTGTCGCACGGCTATGGCTTTTCCAGCCCCTACGCATTGCTGGTCGACGGCACTCGGCTATGGGTCGCCGACGCGGCGAGCGACTCGGTTACCGAGATTAATGCCACAAATGGTCACCTCCTGCGAGTACTGGGCGGCGGCAAGTACCGCTTCGACAATCCGTACGCCCTCGCCGTCGCGGACGGGCGGCTCTGGGTGGCCAACTCCGGCGGCGACTCGGTCACGGAGCTGAACGCTGTCACCGGGGCGTGGGTGGCGACGCTGGCGGTCGGATATCGCTTCAACGATCCGACCGCGCTCGCCGTCCAGGGCGATCAGCTGTGGGTGGCCAACGAGGCCGGAGACACGCTGACCGTCCTCAGCGCCCGGACCGGCGCGGTGATCCGGGTGCTCCCCAGCCGGCGGTACGGCCTGGACAACCCGGCCGCGCTGGCTGTCGCGGGCGGCGTGATCTGGGTGGCGAACTCCCTCGGGAACTCAGTCACCGAGATCGAGGCAGATTCTGCCACCCTGGTCCGGGTGCTGTCCGGCACGACCTACCGCTTCCACGACCCGACCGGCATCGCCGGGTCCGGGCATACGGTCTGGGTCACGAACATGAGCGGCGACTCGGTGACCCGGCTCGTCATAGGGCGCCGTGGCGCTGCAGGTAACTCAGCGCACCCCAGCCGACCGGCACCGGCAGGTAGAACGTCAGCAGCCGGAAGAGGATGACCGCGCTGAGCGCGGTCGCACCGGCCAGTCCGGCGGCGGTCAGTGTGGCCGTGAGCGCCAGTTCAACCGCGCCGATGCCGCCCGGCGTCGGCACGACCGAGCCGACGGCGCTGCCGGTCAGGTAGACGACCGCCACGCCGACCAGCGATATGTGCGCGCCCACGGCCTCGATCGAGGCCCCCAGGCACAGGATGTACGCGGCCGTCACCAGGAAGGCTCCGCCGATCCCCTCGGCGAGCTTGGCCGGATTCTGCGCGATGTCCAGCAGGCGCGGGATCACCTGCCCGAGCGCCGGCGCGACCCGCTGCCTGGCCAGCCTACGGCCCGCGGGGAATGCAAGGATCACAAGCACGCACGCGACCAGGACAGCCAGCGCGATGTAGACCCAGCCGGGGGGCTTGAGGGAGTGCCCCGCACTGGTGTGACGCTCGGTCCCCGCTATCGCGGCGAAGATGATCAGCAACGTGATGTGCAGCGCGAACGCGAACACCTGAGACACCCCGACGCTGGCCGCGGCATCGGCCGGCTCGACGTCGGCCTTGCGCAGGTACCGTAGGTTCACCGCGACGCCGCCCACCGCGGCCGGGGTCACCAGCGTGACGAACGAGCCGGCCAGCTGGGCCAGGAGCGTGCGGCGCAGGCTCAGCTTCTCCAGTACGAAGCCCGACAGCGACCAGGCCGCGCCCAGGTAGGTGAGCGCGGAGAGCAGCAGCGCGACCACCATCCAGCGCCAGTCGGACTCCCGCAGTACCTTGCCGAAGCTCACCCGGTTGAGCTCGCCGACGATCAGATAGGCCGCGATGATGCTGGCCACCAGCGTGACCAAGGTGCGCGGCCGGATCCGTTCTAGCTGCTCAGGCGGCATCTCCGTCTCCGGCGTGCTGCCCACCAGCCGCTTGCGCAGGGCCGGCAGCACGTCCTTTCGCCGCCGGAGCGCGGCGCGGGTCGAGCGGTGCAGCACGACCGGCTGCAGCAGCGGCACCAGGCTCGCGACCTCCCCGTCCCCGATCTTCGCGCGGGCCGCCTCCGCCGCGCGGTCGGGACCCACCAGCAGCGCCAGCGAGGCCGTCAGCTGGGCCAGATCGAGGCGGATCTGCAGGTCGGTCGCCGCTACGTCACCCTCGGCGGGATCCAGCAGCATGACCTCGCCTGCTGCGTCCGGGGTCAGGAGGATGTGACCGGAGGTGAGCGCCCGGTGCGTCACGCGGTGGCGGTGCAGCAGCCGTACGGCGTCAAACACCTCGCCGATCTGCTCGTCCGTCGGCCCGCCTTCCAGGTCCCCGAGGGTGACGCCGGGATGGTGATCGGTCGCGACCACCGCCGCCTCCGGGCCGACCCGCAGCAGCGCGCGCAGCCGGGGCGTCGCTACCCCGGTGTCCTCCAGCGCGTAGGTCATCAGCGCGCTCTTCTCGATCGCGCGCTCCACGGTCACCGGCGCCGGGCTGGATACCTGCCTGCTCAGCCGCAGCCCGCGCCATACGCGGTAGACGGCATCGGCGGGCTGCTGGTCCCGGTCGAAGACGGTGACGTCCAGGGCCCGGCCACCACGCTGCGTCGCGAGGTACCTGCGGTTGTCGGTGCCCGGATCGGGGATCCGGCAGATCCTGATGACCGGGGACCCGACGACGCTGAGCGCTCCGGCAATCTCCGCACCGGTCGGCCGCTCTGACTTCGTCCCGACCACGTAGCGCAGCCCCGACCCGACCGCCTGCCCGACCAGCAGCGAGATCAGCAGGGTGAGGACCGTAGTGGAGCCTACGGCCGACGCCACGCTGGCCAGGCAGTAGAAGCCGATGGCCAGCCAGAAGGCGGCCCGCCAGCGCGGCCGGCCGGACAGCCCGATAACCGTGATGTAGGAGACCAGCCCGGCCAGGTAGGCGTCCAGCGGCGAGCCCACGCCGTGCCCGCCCTCCCTGGCCAGCGCGTACTCCAGGCTCTTCAGCGCGCCCACATGCAGGAGCGCGTCCAAGGCCAGCGTCACGCCGGCCGCCGCCAGGCCGATCAGCGTGGCCTCGATCAGCCGCCGGACCTGACCGCGGAAAACCTGGCGGACGGCCAGTACCGCGGGCAGCACCAGCAGGGCCACCGAGGCCAGGAAGTACAGCGGCGTCGTCAGCCCGGTGGCGAGCTTCTTGCTCGCATAGACCAGATCGGTCTCGACGCCGCTCGCCGTCTGCTTGGCCACCCTGGCCAGGGCGACGAGCAGCGCGACTTCCACGCAGGCGGTGACGCACCGGAGGATGTCGGCCGGCAGCCGGACTCGCTCCGCGAGGTCGTCGTCCACCTCCACGGCGGCAGCCAGCGCGGCAGGCCGGCCGATAACGGCGACCGGCGGGCCGGGCAGGGCCGCCGCCGCCGGCGGCCGTCGTCGGGACAGCCTCACCAGCAGATAGTTTCATCTGCTCGCCCAGGTTCCTACACGGCCTGGCGGTCAGGGTGAGATATCGTCCCGATTCATGACAGCCGCGCGGGTTTCAGGCGAGTTCCGGACAGGCGCGTTCCGCGCCGAAGCGGAAGCCCTGGCAGCGGCGGCCGCCACCCTGACCGAAGCCGACCTGGCCCGCCCGAGCCCCTGCCCGCCGTGGACCACAGGGGCCCTGCTCTGCCACGTGATCATCGCGACCGGGCGGGTCGACCAGGCGGTCGGCGCGGGGCAGGAGGGCACCGCCGGGCAGGCGGGCCCGCTGGTCGACGCGCGGGGGTACTACCGGCCGGACGAGCGCTTCTCCCCCGTTGTCAACACCGACCGGATCGACGTCGCCGCCGGGCTGGCCGCTCGGCTGGGCACCGCGCCGGCGATCCGGGCCGAGCTGACCGCGGCCTGCGCGCGCACCGTGGCCGTGCTGGCGACGGCTCCGCCGGACCTCGAGGTCCGGACCCGCCACGGCGACCGGATGCTGCTCACCGAGTTCCTGGTGACGCGCGTGGTGGAACTCGGCGTGCACGGACTCGACCTGGCGAACGGGCTGGACCGGCGGCCGTGGCTCACCGCCCCCGCGGCCGAGGTGATCGAGAATCTCCTGCTGCCACGAACCGGCCTGAGTGACGAGTTGCGTGTCCGGCTCGGCTGCGACCAGGCCGGCCTGATCGCGCGGCTCACCGGCCGCGTCCCGGTCTCGCCGGCCGAGCAGTCCGTGCTGGCCGGAGTCGGCGTGACCAGGCTCGCGCTGGGCTGACGGCCGGATACCCGACAAAACCCGATCACTGCGGGGGATAGCTTCCCGCGGCGGCGCGGGCCTACCATGCGGACGTGGCGATGGCGTTCGGGACCCTCAAGCGGTTGCTCGTGGGTCGGCCGGTGCAGAGCGAGCGCCTCGGCCACACCCTGCTGCCCAAGAAGATCGCGCTGCCGGTCTTCGCCAGTGACGCGCTGTCATCAGTCGCTTACGCAACGCAGGAAATCCTGCTGGTCCTGGCCGCCGGCGGGCTCGCGTTCCTGGCCTACACGCCGTGGATCGCGGTCGCCGTGGGACTGCTGATGCTCGTCGTCGTCGCGTCGTACCGGCAGAACGTGCACGCTTATCCCTCCGGCGGCGGCGACTACGAGGTCACCACCACGAACTTCAGCCCCAAGGTGGGGATGACCGTCGCCAGCGCGCTGATGGTCGACTACACGCTCACGGTTGCGGTGTCGGTGTCCTCCGGGATGGCCAATCTCGCCTCCGCGTTCCCCGCCCTGAACTCGCACCTGACGCTGATCTGCGCTCTGGTCGTGGCGGCGATCGCGGTGATGAACCTGCGCGGCGTGCGCGAGTCAGGAACCGGCTTCGCGATCCCGACGTACTGCTTCATCGCGATCGTCATGATGATGATCGTCTGGGGCGGCCTCAAGCTGGCCACCGGGCACCACCTGCAGGCCGAGACCGCGGGCTACGCGATCAAGTCCACCGGCACCTTTGCCGGCCTCGGGCTCATGTTCCTGATCCTGCGCGCGTTCTCCTCCGGCTGCACGGCGCTGACCGGCGTCGAGGCGATCAGCAACGGCGTGCCCGCCTTCAAGCCACCCAAGAGCAAGAACGCCGCGACCACGCTGGCGCTGCTCGGCGGGATCGCGGTGACCATGTTCGGCGGCGTCACCGCACTGGCGCTGATCAGTCACGTGCACGCCGGCACCCTGGTGGGAACGCCGGCCGGCTTCGTTCAGCCGACCGTGATCGCCCAGGTCGGCCGGGCCGTGTTTGGCTACTCCTCGCCGCTGTTCTACATCCTCCAGCTGTTCACGGCGCTGATCCTGGTGCTGGCGGCCAACACCGCCTTCAACGGCTTCCCTGTGCTCGCCTCAATCCTGGCCAGGGACGGGTACCTGCCGCGCCAGCTGCACACCCGTGGTGACCGGCTCGCGTTCAGCAACGGCATCCTGCTGCTGTCCGGGTTCGCGATCGTGCTGATCGTGGCCTTCCACGCCTCGCCGACGCGGCTGATCCAGCTCTACATCGTCGGCGTGTTCGTCTCGTTCACCTGCAGCCAGACCGGGATGATCCGGCACTGGAACCGCCTGCTGCGCACAACCACCGAGAGCGCGCGACGGCTGCGCATGATCCGGTCGCGGGCCATCAACACGGTTGGCGCCTGTGTGACCGGCGCGGTCCTGGTCATCGTCGTGATCAGCAAGTTCGCCGCTGGCGCCTGGATCGCGGTCGCCGCGATGGTGGTGCTGTGGTTCACGATGCGGGGCATCCGGCAGCACTACGCGAGCGTCGCGCTCGAGCTCACCCCCGACGAGGAGGCCGCGCTCACCCTCCCGTCCAGCAACACCGCGATCGTCCTGGTATCCAAGCTGCACCGGCCGACACTGCGGGCCCTCGCGTACGCGAAGGCCACCCGGCCCGCGCGGCTGGAGGCGATCACCGTCCACGTCGACGACGCCGACACGCACCGGCTCAGGGAGGAATGGGAACGCAGCGCGATCCCGGTGCCGCTCACGGTCGTGTCCTCGCCGTACCGGGAGATCACCCGGCCGGTCGTCGAGTACGTCCGGCGACTGCGCCGGGAGAGCCCGCGCGACATCGTGACCGTGTACATCCCCGAGTACGTGCTCGGTCACTGGTGGGAGCAGGCGCTGCACAACCAGAGCGCGCTGCGGCTCAAGGCCAGGCTGCTGCTGGAACGCGGCGTCGTGGTGGCCAGCGTCCCCTACCAGCTGCAGTCGGCGGGCAAGGCCGCGCGGACGGCGGACCCGCTGATGGGCGGGCGGCTGCTCGCCGACAAGGAGAGCCAGCACGCCGCCGAGATCCGGAACTCGGTCGCCGCGATCATCGGCCCCGGCGGCGAGCGCCCGACCCAGATCGATGCCAGCCACGAGCGCGAGGTCGTCGCGGTCGCGGGAACGCTGCGCGCAGTCACCCTCCGACCGCAGAGCACCAGCCAGACGATGGAAGCCGAGCTGTGGGACGGCACCGGCCGGGTCACGCTGGTCTGGCTCGGTCGTCGCGAGATCCCCGGCATCGAGCCGGGCAGGCGTCTCGTCGTGCGCGGCCGACTCGCCACCGTGCGCGGCGAGCGGACGATCTTCAACCCCTCGTACGAGCTGCAGCCGACCGAGTCGGGGACACCACGCTCCAGCTAGCAGGGCAGCGCTAGGGCCGGAAGCGATAGCCGATGCCGGGCTCGGTCAGCAGGTACCGCGGTGCCGACGGATCGGGCTCCAGCTTGCGGCGCAGGTTCGCCACGAAAACCCGCAGGTAGTGCGCCTCGTTCTGATACCCAGGCCCCCAGACCTCCTGCAGCAGCTGGCGCTGGGTGACGAGCCGGTTGGCGTTGCGCGCCAGCACCTCGAGCAGCTGCCACTCGGTCGGCGTCAGCCGCACGTCGGCCCCGGCCCTGGTCACCCGCTTGTCGGCCAGGTCCACGGTGAACTCGTCGGTGGTGATCACCGGTTCGTCCGGTGCGGGCGACGCGCGCCGGACCGCCGCCCGCAGCCGGGCGAGCAGCTCGTCCATGCCGAACGGTTTGGTGACGTAGTCATCCGCGCCGGCATCAAGCGCGGCGACCTTCTGGCTCTCCTGTCCCCAGGCCGACAGCACGATGATCGGCGTCGAACTCCAGCCGCGGACGCCCCTGATGACGTCGGTCCCGTCCATATCCGGCAGCCCGAGATCGAGGATGAGCACGTCGGGCCGCTCGCGTGCCATCGCCGCCAGCCCGGATGCCCCGTCCGCCGCGGTGCTGACCTCGTACTTGCGGGCGGTCAGGTTGATCTTCAGGGCACGCAGGATCGGCGCCTCGTCGTCGATGACAAGCACCCTGGTCATGGGGTCGCGGGCACGCTCACCGAGCTGCTGGCTGCGGCAGTGGCGCACGGCAGCAGCACCCGCATGGTGAGGCCGCCCCCCGGCGTGTCGGCGGGCGTGACCTGACCGCCGATGGTGTCAAGGAAGCCCTTCACCACCGCCAGGCCGAGGCCAACGCCGGTCCCGCCCGACGGGTCGGCGTTGCGGGCGTCCAGCCGCCGGAACGGCTCGAACATCTGCTCCTTCAGCTCGTCCGGCACGCCCCGGCCGTGGTCGATGATCTCCAGCAGCACGCTGCCGGAGCATTCACGTGCCCTCAGCTCGGGCGGGGAGCCCGGCCGGGAGTACGCCAGCGCGTTCGCGAACAGGTTGGCCAGCACGCGCTCCAGCAGACCCGGGTCGGTGAGCACAAGCGGCAGGCCGTCCGGCACTGCCAGCTGCAGGTCACTGCCGCCGTCCAGGCCGCGCAGCGCGACTGGTGCCACCTCGTCGATCGCCGTCGGCCGCAGGAACGGCTGCAGCGAGCCCGTGGTGAGCCTGCTCATGTCCAGCAGGTTGCCGATGAGGGCGTCGAGCCGGTCCGCCGACTGCTCGATGGTGGCCAGCAACGCTGCCTCATCCGCCTCGGTCCAGTCGACGTCGGTCTGCCGAAGCGTGCTGACGCTCGCCTTGATCGAGGCCAGCGGCGTGCGGAGATCGTGGCTCACCGCGGCCAGCAGCGCGGTCCGCATCCGGTTGCCCTCGGCCAGCGCCTCCGCCTGGGCGGCCTGGGTCCGCAGCCGGTCGCGGTCGAGCGCGGCAGCGACCTGGGCCGCGAGCCCGTCGAGGAGCCGAGGCGACAGCGGTCGCTGCTGATCGGCCACCTCGAGCACCAGGCTGTCCCTGGCAGCGGCGCGCACGGCCGGACCTGCGCCGGCAGCATCGCCATCCGGGCCGGTATCCTCGCTCGCGGCCACCCGAACCCACTGGCCGCCCGACTTCTCCAGCAGCTCGGCGCGACCACCGCGGCTGGCGGTGAGATACCGGAGTACGGCGGCCGGGGTGTCCTCGCCGCCGAGCACCGTCTGTGCCAGGGCCAGCAGGTCCTGAGCTTCCTCGGTACTGCGGGCGGCCTGCCGGGCCCGGAGCGCGGCCAGGTGCACCACGCTGCTGACCGTGACCGCAACCGTCACGAACAGCAGGAGAGCGAGGAGGCTCTTGCCGTCGGCGATCGTCAGGGTATGCACGGGCGGTGTGAAGTACCAGTTCACCAGCAGGCTGGCCACGATCGCGGCGAGCACGGCCGGCCAGAAGCCCCCCACGATGGCGACCGCGACCACGGCCACCAGGTAGATCAGCAGGTCATCGCCGAGATCCAGGTGCAGGCCGGGAGCCGATAGGCCGAGCGTCAGCAGGGGCAGGCCGCCGACGAGCAGCACTCCGGCGAGGACGCGGCGCATGCCGATGCCGCCGGACAGGTCGGCGATCCGGCGCCGGGGCCGTGCCTTCTCCTGGCCGCACTGCTGGCCATCGTCGGAAACATCCACAATCCACAGTGTGAACGATCCGGTGACCCGCCGCACTATCACGCCCGCGACGACCCCTCCGGCCGTGCACGCGCCGATGATCAGGCCTGCCCGCAGCGTGCCCGGCTCGGCGAACTGGAGCTGGGCGTACGGAGCATGGGAGAACCCCGCCACCGTCAGCCAGCCGATGATTCCGAGCACCGGCGCCACCGCGGCCTCGGCCACCGCCGAGCCCAGGGCCACGATCACGGCGGCCAGCACGAGGACCCACCCCGCCGAGAGCGCCCCGTGGCTGCCGGCGGCCGCCGCCCCGACCACGAGCAGCGCGCCGAACCCGGCCGGCAGCGCCAGCGGTGCCGCCAGCCCGCGCCTGCGGGCAGTCCTGGTCCGTGCTGTCTGGTCCATCCAGGCCAGTTCACCTCTGGCCGGCCCGGATTCCGATGATCTTGACGAGTTCTTAACGCCGGCCGAGCCAGTCTTCACGCTTCCTTCGCGCGAGACTCCGCCTTACCAGGCCTCCCAGTAGATGCCGTGGCTGTCCGGATGCAGCGGGACGAGCCGACCATCGCGGATCCAGGCGTTGACGGCCTTCCCGGCGACCGTCCCGTTCACGATCAGGTAGCGGCCGGACGGATCGGCCGCGAGGAAGGTGATCGTGGCCGTCCCCGACTGCGCGTAGAGGGTGGTTAGGAGCCGCCCGGTCGTCGCGGAGATGCGCTGCACGACGAATGTGTTTCCGGGCCGGACCGTGGTAATGGCGATGGTCGAGCCGTCCGGGCTGATTGCCGCGAAGGTTTGCATGCTGGCGTAGTCCGCGATGACCCGCGCGCTGGCCAGCGACCCGCCCCGGCTGACCGGGCTCACCGCCATGATCTTGGTAGGCGACGTACATCGCCCGACGCCCAGGCAGGGCGCCCCGGCGAACACCAGTTCCTGGCCATCGCGGGTCAGCGAAAGACCCCAGTAGTCCCCCAGGTTCGGTCCCCGCCAGACTGCGAGCGCACCGGTGACGGTGTTCAGCACCTCGATGTTCATGCGGCCGTTGCCCGGCGAGATCGCCAGGGCGATCTCGCGGCCGTCGGGCGTAGCCGCCAGGCCCGTCACTTCCGACGGCCCGCCACGGGGCAGGTGGCCGTGAGGAACTGGTGCCATCGCGGCCACCCGGCCCGCGGCGGTGATACGCACCCGCAGCAGCACGGTCTGCGTCGTGTCAACGTCCGGCTTGAGGGCCGCCGGCTGCTCCATGCAGGCCACGATGAAGATGCGGTCCGTCACCGCCGCGACGGCGGTCTGGTCTACCCACCAGCCTGCTCCCTCGGGGCAGCGGATACGCCCGGTGACCGCGCCCGTGACCGTCGACCGGATGACCAGCGCGTCCAGCATTGTCATCGTCACAACGGGGCGCCCGTGAGTGGGCGAGGTCACCTGGGAGAGGATCCCGCCCATGGTGTCGGCGCCGGCGTCCGAGCTCACCTGCAGGTAATACCCCGGCGCGCCCCGAGCGGCAGCCGCGTCTGGCGTGGCGCCTCTGCGCGGCGTACTGCTGAACTGGGCGGCGACGGCGGTGCCGCCGACGAGGACGGCGACCACCGCGATCGCTGCGGCCGCGGTCTCGGCCGTCCGGCGGCGGAGCGCCCGGTGGCGCACCGCCGGCACCGCGATGCGCCGGGGCGGCTCACCCACGGCCTGCTCCAGCAGCTCACGCAGCTGGCTGTCGATCTGGCTCACAATGCCTCCCGTTCCATCAGGCCGACCAGCCCGGGGTCCTGACGCAGCCGGGCCAGGGCCTGGGCCGCGGTGCTCTTGACGGTGCCGACCGCGCAGCCCAGTACCTGAGCCACCGCCTGCTCGGTCATGTCATCGAATACGCGCAGGATCAGCACCGCGCGCTGGCGATCGGTCAGTCCCGCGAGCGCCACGCGGACCGCGATCCGGACGGACGTCTCCGCCGCCAGGTCGCCGGGCGCGGGGCAGTCGGGCATCGGGTCGGACGGCAGCTCGCCGCGCCACCGGCGCCGCCGCCAGGTCGACCAGGTATTGATCATTACGCGGCGCACGTAGATTTCCGGGTCCTCGTGCCGGATCCGCCCCCACCGCGGCCACGCACGGGCGAGCGCGGTCTGCACGAGATCCTCGGCCAGCGCCCAGTCCCCGGTCAGCAGCCAGGCCGTGCGCTGCAGCGCCTGCTCGCGCGCGAGCACGAATTGCGCGAACGCTGCACCGCCCTCTGACGCTGCGTCGTCTTCGCTCATGCCACCTCCTGCCAAGGTGCCTCATCTGGCAGGACTACCTGGGGGCCCTCGAAGGTTCAGGGGCGCTGGATCATGGCCGCTGTGCGCAGCGCGATCACAGCGGCCATCGCCATAATGCCCAGCCCGGCGAGATCGATCAGGCCTGGCCGGAATAGACCATCCTCGACCTGGCCGCGCGCGAGCGTCCACCATGCGGCTCCGGTGACTAGTCCAATTCCCGCCACGGTCGCGACGGCGCCGAGCCAGGCCACGTAGGCCCGCAGGCGCGCAGGGAAGTCGAGGCGCCGGGCAACGCCTGCGACACCGACCAGCGCTCCGGCCCAGGCCAGTGGGCTCAGGACCATCCAGGCCAGCTCCGCTGCCGGGAAGACGCCCCACATGCCGGGGTGCGCCCAGTAGGCCGAGACCGACAGCGTCGACGCCCAGCCGAAAGCCGCGAGGCCCGCGGGCACCAGGGCGTGCTCGGCGCCGGTGCCACCGGTGCCGGGCCAGCCGTTCTGGAAATGTCGCGTTCCCGTCACCAGCACCACCATGCAGCCTGCCGTCAGCGCGATCGCCAGGGCCAGTCGCGTATCGCGCTGCCCGATGGCCGTCCGCACCGCGTACCAGCCAGCCGGCAACGCGGCGGCCAGGCTTGCGAGCGCGAGGCAGCCGACCGCGACGGCCATGATCACGGTGCCGATGGCCGCCGGGCCGGGGCTGGTCGCGGCCCACTGCCATCCGGTCGCGAGCTGCGCCAGCATGAACACGCCTAGAGTGCCGATCACGCCGATCGCACAGCTGAGCGTGCCGAGGCAGGCCCGGAACCGCTGCCGCGGCGGCAGCTCGTGGCCGGTCAGGCCGGCCAGGGTGAGCCGCGCGAGCAGGCCGCTGCGGATCACGTCGGCCGTCCGCCGCGCACTGGCCGGCTGCTCGGACATCTCCGCTAGCAGCAGTTCGGCGAACTCATCGCCGTAGCGATCCCGCCAGGATCGGGGATACCAGCGCAGCAGTCGCCGCACCCGCCGCCCCGTGGTTGGAGGCACCGTGGTTGGCGACACCGCGGTGCCGGGAGCGGAGCTCACGCCGAGCCCCAGGTTTTGCTCAGCCGCCGCAGGCCGACATCGGCCACGCGGCGCTGATCGGCGAGATGCGCGCGCAGCGCCTGCGCTCCGGCCGCGGTCAGCCGATAGGGCCGCCGACGGTCGTCGCTGGGCACCGCCTCGATCAGGCCCTGGCTCTCGAGCCGACTCAGCGCCTCGTACAGCGTGCCGGGCGCGAGCCGCACGTCGGCGAACTGCTCGATGTCCTTCGTCAGCGCATAACCGTGCTTGGCCCCGTCGGCGAGGCTCGACAGGATCAGCGTCGCCGGGCCCGCGTAACGGCCGAACGTCACCAGCGGCCTGTGCTCCACTGCCCTGTGCTCCACTGCCCCGTGCTCCACTGCCCCGTGCTCCACTGCACTCTCGGATGGTGAATCAGGCACGCCGCTAGCTTAGTTCGGGAGCCGATGGATCGGTAGGCGAACTTCGCGGTCGTGCCGCGGATGACACCAGATACGGCACCCGCGACGCCAGAAAGGCGCGGGGGAAGGCGTCGCGAATCCGCCAGATACCCGCGTCGATCACGAAGTGCGCCATCACCGCGCCGAGGAATAGCCCGAACAGGATCCGTCCGGCGGGACGCGCGGTGATCTGGTCGGACGCCACCGACAGGAGCGAGCCCCCGAGCACCGCTATGTTGCACAGCGCGGCCAGGCGGATCGCCCGGCCCATGCCCCGGCTCCCGCCGCCCGCGACCAGGCCCATCAGCAGCAGGTACTGCAGGCCATGCGCGATCGTCAGCCCGGCCACGGAGGCATAAGGCGACCGGAATGCGAACACGGGCAGGCCGAAGGCCAGCGCGGCGAGATACGCGGCGCAGAAGCCGGCCGGGCGATCGGCGCGGCTGCGCCGGGCCAGGCAGACGATGCCGGCCGCGACCGACGCGATGAACGCCAGGGCGGCCGCCGACCACGGTGCTTCCGACCACAGTGCTTCCGACCACGGGCCGCTCAGGACGTGCGTGACCGGCAGCTGCAGCTGGCTGGGCCTGGCCGCCAGCGCGCCGACCGCCGCCAGGCCGGCCGCCATGAGCGCGGCGCGCTCCGCCCGCGATAGCGGCGCCGCCCGGCAGG
>JASHOV010000429.1 GCA_030038495.1 Streptosporangiaceae bacterium | reverse complement strand
CGACGTCCTGTGGCTCCGCCGTCTGGCCACGGCCATGCGGGGGCAGCCAGGGCGGAACGTGCTCGCGGATCTCGATTCGCGTATTCCCACAAACTTCTACTGGTACCTGGCGGTCCTGGCATGCGTCGGCGGGTTCCTGTTCGGCTACGACACGTCCAACATCGGGTCGGCGCTGGGCTTCATCCCTTACCACTTGTCCAGCTTCGCCACGGGCTATCTCGTGGCCGGCGCGTCGCTGGGCGCCGCGGCTGGCGCCCTGCTTGCCGGACCGCTGACCGACAAGTTCGGGCGCAAGATCCTGCTGATCACAGACGCCGCGATCTACGCCATCGGAGCGATCTTGTCGGCTGTGACGGTCGACGCGGGGATGCTGCTCGCGTCCCGTACGCTCATCGGACTCGCGATCGGGGCCGACTCCGCGATTGCCACCGCCTATATCGCCGAGTTCGCTCCCAAGAGCCGGCGCGGGCAGCTGAGCATTATTCAGCAGTGGATGATCACCGTCACGTCGGCATCCTGGTTTCCTACCTGGTGGCCGTGATTGTCCTCAAATCTTCCCCTGGGAGTGCCGGAAGCACGGACTGGCGCCTCATCCTCGGCCTAGGCGGGGTTCCCGCGCTAGTGGCAGTGGCGCTGCGATCCCACATGCCCGAATCGCCGCGCTGGCTCATGCTGCACGGACGCTACGAGGACACCAGGAAGGCCTTCGGCCGACTCGGCATGGACGTCACCACCGAGGAGGTACGAAGCGCGGCCGAGGAACTCACCGCCCAGCAAAGCCAGCGCCAGCGCAAGACGCAGTGGACGGCGGGCGTCCGGCGGGCGCTGATCATCGTGTGCGTCTTCTTCATCTTCCAGCAGATCACCGGCATCAACGTCCCGTTCTATTACGGCCCGACGATCCTGTCGTCCTACTTCGCGACCGGGCACAACGCGGTCAGCGCCGCGGTCGCCGGAGTCGAGGTCACGGCCATCCTGGGCGCGGTCAACGTGGTCGCGACGTACTTCGCCTTCCGGTGGATCGACAAGCTCGGCCGGCGACCACTGGCCATGGGCGGCTACGCGGGCATGACCGTGTTCATCCTGCTCGCCGCCCTGGGCGTCGCGTTCCTGACCGATATTCCGAAGATCGTCATCGTGATGGTCGGGTTCTCGTTCTTCATCACGTCCTTCGCCGTCGGCGTCGGCGGGACCGGCTGGCTGATCCAGGGCGAGGTCTTCCCCACCGCCGTCCGCGGCCGCGCCGCCGCCATCGCGGCCTGCGTCGACTGGCTGGCCAACTACGCCCTGATCGAGGCGTTCCCGGCCTGGCACGAGTCGATCGGGCTGGGCTGGGTCATGGTCTCGTTCGCGGTCCTCTGCGTGGTCGCGATCGGCTTTATTTACCGGTTCCTGCCCGAGACCAAGGGCCTGTCGGTGGAGAAGGTCGTCACCGTGTTCGAGCACGAGGCCAGGTCCGGGCCGTCCCGTGCCAGCCAATCGGCCGGGTAACGGGAGTGACTCCAGAGACCTGAGCGCCCGGATCGGGCGATGCACCGGCGCGGTAGCGTGGACTGGTCGGTGCATCCAGCTATCAGCCGGAGCCCCGCCGGTGGTGAGGCTCCGTCCGGAGGGGGACGAGATGCCGTACATCAAGGTAGGCCAGGAAAACTCGGGCTCGATCGAGCTTTACTACGAGGATCACGGCTCAGGCCAGCCGGTGGTACTGATCCACGGCTATCCGCTCAGCGGCCGGGCCTGGGACAAGCAGGTCCCCGCACTGCTCGACGACGGCCGCCGCGTGATCACCTATGACCGGCGCGGCTTCGGCCGGTCCAGCCAGCCGGTCAGCGGCTATGACTACGACACCTTTGCCGCCGACCTGCACGTGCTGATGGAGGCCCTCGACCTGCGCGACGTGACCCTGGTCGGCCACTCGATGGGTACCGGCGAGGTCACCCGCTACCTGGGTCGCTACGACTCGGCGCGGGTCGCCAAGGGGGTGCTCGTCTCCCCGATCCCGCCGTTCCTGCTCCAGACGCCAGATAATCCCGAAGGCCTGCCAGCCAGCGCCTTCGACGGGTTCATGCAGTCCGCCCGCGCTGACGAGCCGGCCTGGATGAAGGGATTCCTCGACAACTTCTTCAACATCGACAAGTTCCGCGGCACGCTGGTCAGCGACCAGTACTACCAGGCCTGCTGGAACATCGCCGTGGGCGCTTCCGCAACCGCGACGGTGGCCTGCATCCCGACCTGGGAAACCGACTTCCGTGCCGACCTGCCCAGGATCGACGTGCCGATGCTGGTTATCCAGGGCGACGACGACAGGGTGCTGCCGTACCCGAAGACCGGCAAGCGGCTGCCTGCCATGATCGGCAACCTGCAGCTCGACACCATCGAGGAAGGTCCGCACGCCATCTGCTGGACGCACGCCGACCAGGTGAACGCGGCCCTGCTCAAGTTCATGGCCTGACCGGCAGACACAAGCGATCGTGATCTGGAACTGTGCGTTCTTAGTGCTGCCACGACGTCACTAATCACGCCCACGTTCGTCTCGGTTGCCGTCGCCCGGCAGCGCCGGGCGTGGTCCCGCCATCCTTACACCCTATATAACTCGACATATCCGCATCGAGCGGGCCAGGCTCGGCGGCCGGGCGGCTTCCGGGCCCGGCCGTGCGCCTCGGCTAGCATGCCGAGACATGACGAGACGAAGCGAATGGCTCAGCGCCGAGCTGGAAGATTACGTAGTCACGCACAGCAGCCAGGCCGATGAGCTGCTCGGCAAGCTGGCAGTCGAGACGGCGGGCAGCTTTCCGGACGCGGCGGTTATGCAGATTGGCCCCGAGCAGGGCACCTTCATGACCATGCTGACGCGGCTGGTCGGTGCGCGCCGGGCGCTGGAGATCGGCACCTTCACCGGCTATTCGTCGATCTGCATCGCCCGCGGCCTGGCCGACGGCGGCCTCCTCACGTGCTGCGACGTCAGCGACGAGTGGACGTCGGTGGCCCGCAGGTACTGGCAGCTGGCCGGGGTGGCCGACCGGATCGACCTGCGGCTGCGGCCCGCCGCCGAGACACTCAGCGAGCTGCCCGCCGACGAGCGGTTCGATCTGGCCTTCATCGACGCGGACAAGGGCGGCTACATCGGCTACTGGGACGCCGTGCTCCCGAGGATTCGGCCCGGCGGCGTGGTCCTCGTGGACAACACGCTTTTCAGTGGCGAGGTGGTCGAGGCCGCGCTCAGCAAGACCGTCGCCGCCGTTCAGGCCTTCAACGATCACGCGGCCGCTGACCCACGGGTGGACCTGGTGTTGCTGCCCTTCGGCGACGGCCTGACCATAGCGCGTAAGCGCTAGAAACATAGCCACGCCTGGCCCCGGGCCCGCCGCCCGGGGCCGGCCAGCGTGGCCTGCGTAAGCGCTAGAAACATAGCCACGCCCCGGCCCCGGGCCCGCCGCCCGAGGCCGGCCAGCGTGGCCTGCGTAAGCGCTAGAACATCGCCACGCCCCGGCCCCGGGCCCGCCGCCCGGGGCCGGCCAGCGTGACCTGCGAAAGCCGTGAGACGCCAAAGCCCCCGGGGTGTGCCGGGGGCCTCGGCTGCCATGAGCGATGCGTGCCGGCGCTAGCGCCCAGGGTTCCTGCGAGTGTTGGTGTCGGATTGCATGCCCGACTGGGCGAGCTGCTGCTCCGGCTCGATCTCGATCCGTTCCCGCCGGATCTCGTCCCTGAAGGACTTGTCCTCCTCGACCCGCCTGGCGATCAGGCGGACCCGCTCCACTGGCACGAGTTCCTTGCGCAGGACCGCCCGCTCCTCGTGGAGAATGATCTCCTGCTCGGCCTCGGAGAAGTCGTGGGTGCGCTCGTCGGCGTTGACCGGCATGCGCTCGATGTCGTACTCCTCGTGGTAAACGTGGACCGCCTGCTCCACTGGCTCGACGTCCACGTACCGGTGCAGGCGGATGCGGCCGGTCTCGAGCATCTCCTTGCCTACCTGGAGCCGCTCTTCCTGGCGGACGAGCCATTCCTCATCCGTCAGGCCGCCGCGGGCCTGCTGGGTCTGCTGGGTCTGCTGGGTCTGTCGGGCCTGCTGGGACTGCTGGGTCGGGACCGTGAGGCCGTAGTAGCGGCTGAGCTCCTCGGCCTGGGCCGCGGACATGTGCTGGCCGGCGTCGATGCTCGGACCGCCCATGATCTTCTGCGTGTCGTAAGGGACGCTCAGACCGTCCCTGGTGACCTGGCTGCTGCCGAGCGGCACGAAGCGGCCCGTCTTGCCAGAGCGAACCCGAGCCCACGCGGGCGTTCCGTCCACGTCGTCCCTGAATACCTGCTCGACGGTGCCTACGACCTTCCCGTCGGCGCCTGTTACCTGTGCGCCGAGGAGTTCTTCGGCCTGCGTTGTCATGGTGACATCTCCCCCCGAGTCGCTATCACCGGACAGTCACGGGCACCGGCTGCAGCAGCCGCCCGATGCTCGTGTACCAAGTGTAATCTACCCACTACCGCCCGTTTCAACGTGATGCGTTTGGCCCAGGTCTTCGGCCGGCCTCCCCTCGGCAATGACTCGGTCGGCTACTGGTAACCCTCCGTTACCCCCGCCGCCGGCCCGCGCTCAGAGTGCCGTGGCCCGCCGCGGTCGCCCAGGTGCCTCACGCAGCACTTGCGTCACGAAATGGCGGCGAGCCGGGGGCAGCTATGCGCAGAGCGTCACCTGGGCGCGGTCAGGTCGGTACGATGTCCCGCTATGGCGGCATTGTTCAGCCGGATCATCCCGATCCTTTTTGTCGGGGATCTGCAGGCGGAGCGAAGGTTCTACGAGGATCTCGGCTTCCACGTCACGTACGAGGGACCCGAGTATCCCTATTTCCTCGCGCTCGGCCACGGCAAGCTCGAGTTCGGCATCGAGTGGCGGGCCGATTTCTCGCCCTCGGAGCCCGACCGGGTGCTCACCTGGCAGTTCGGCGTCAATGATCTTGATCTGGCCAAGAAGCGCCTGGACGAGGCCGGCGTCCGGTACCGCGAGGAACTCATGACCCCCAGCCCGGACTGGCAGTATCGGGTGCTGCACGCCAGGACCCCGAACGGCTATCACCTGCTGCTGGAGGAGGGCAGCGAGTAGCCGCTAGCCGCTCTCGCGGCAGGCCGCAGGGGCGGCCCGTGCGATGCCTGCACGGGGGACGACCCGCGTACCCCCGCTTACTCGTCCGCCACGATCGAGCCGACGCGATCGCCCAGCCCGGCGTCACGCCTGGTCAGCAGCAGCGCGTAGATCACCGACACGACGACGGTGGCCAGCGCCGCCCACGGGAACCAGCTGTATGGCGGCGTCAGCGGGGGCTTGCAGAGGTAGTAGACGGGGACCGCGATCGCGACCAGCCCGAGCACCGGCAGCACCACGTGCTTGATCACGCCGAATTCCGCGGGACGGTACCTGTGGTAGTAGAACGGCAGCGACAGGTTCGCCAGGAAATACACGACCAGGACCAGGATCGTGCCCATCGTGCCGGACTCGTCGAAGTAAGTCAGTCCGTTCATGCTGCCGCTCTCGCCGTGGCCGCCGATCAGGTGCAGCAGCGCCCACACCAGGATGAGCGCGCTGGCGATCCCGACGAACACGAAGATGGCGTTCCGCGGCGTCTGCCGCGGCGCCTGCACGCGGCCGATCCAGCGCGGCAGCAGGCCCTCGCGGCCAGCGTTGAAGATCAGCCGGGCCTGCGAGTTCACCGCCGCGATGAGCACGCCGAGGGTAGAGGTGAGCCCGGCCAGGTAGGCGAAGAAGGCGAGGCTCGCGAGTGCCCCGTGGGCGACGGTGATGAACGGCACCAGGATCGACGGGTTGGTTAGCTTCGTGCCGTTATAGCCGAACCCGGTCACGGTGGCGTAGGCAAACAGCAGATAGCTGACCCCCATCAGGGCGATAGACAGGAATACGGCCCGCGGTACGTTGCGACGAGGATTGCCGGTCTCCTCGGCCAGTGCGGCCGAGTTCTCCCAGCCGATGAACAGGTACACCGCCAGCGGGAAGCCTGCCGCCAAGCCCTTGAAGCCGCTGGTGATGTTATGCGGCTCGAACGGCGAGAAGCTCAGGTGACCGCCGTTCTTGACCAGCAGCACCACGGACACGACGACGAGGACGAGCATCTCGAAGCCGAAGAAGAAGCCGGCCAGCCTGGTTGAGACCCCGACGCCGCGCAGCATCATCACCACGGCGCCGCCCGTGAGGATGGCCGACAGGATGATCCACGGGATATTCCAGCCCAGGTAGAAGTTCAGCGTGTAGCCCAGGAACCACCCGGATACCGCCAGTACGGACGAGATCGCGATGATGTACCCGGCACCGCAGAGCAGGGCGGTCGTCACCGCGCTGGTACCGCCGAAGGTCTTGCCCACGAACGTGATGAAGCCGCCGGTGGAGGGCTGCGCGCGGGAGAACTGCGCCAGCGTGTTCCCGAGCAGGGCGATCGCGATGACGGCAGCGACGATCGTCAGCGGCGCCGCGATTCCGGCCGTCATGACGATGAGGCCGAAGCTGAAGAAGAAGCTGTAGGCCGGGCCGATGTTCGCCATCGTCGACGCCGAGATGTCGATCAGTCCCAGCGCACCGCGGTGCAGCCGTTCCGGCGACTCGGGTGCCTTGGTCTCGGTGAACGGAACGGACGCGGACTCGCTCATCAGCCACCCCTCACCTGCGCGCGGACGTACCGGTGCTTCTGGTGGGTATTGTGAGCCGCCAGACGTTGAAGAGGAAGAGTTCAACCGAGGAAATATCGGCAGCTCGCACCCGGCAAACCCGCCCGACTCGCCCGCACGCCAATCGCGGCGGTAACGCCGCGGGGCGGCGCTGTCGGTGACAATGGCCTCAGGTCGGTCGAGACTGAGGCAGTCGTCGCGCTGCCGGGGACGGGGGGTCGGCGGCCCATGGGCAGGTCAAGCAGCCCGGTCTACCTCCGGGTCCTTGAGGACCTGCGGATGCGGATCCGGGAGGGGATCCTCGCACCGGGGTCCAGGGTGCCGTCCCGCAACGCGATCATCGCCCGCTACGGCGTGGGCGAGACCGCGGCCAAGCACGCACTGCAGGTACTGACCACCGAGGGCCTGATCGAGGCCAGGGCAGGCTCGGGCTCCTACGTAAGGCAGCCACCGCTCAGCCGCCATCTGGACCACGACCGGCTGTACTTTCCCGGCTCGCCGTTCGGTCTCGGCGAGAGCGAGCCGTTCGAGCAGAGCGGGCCCGGTGACCACCCGGCCGCCCGCAGGGTCACGTGGGAGCACCAGACCGAGCACGTGGTCCCACCGCCGTCCATATCCAGGCGCCTCGGGAGCGGATCGCCACGTACCGCAGCACCGGGCACGGACGCGGCGGCGTTAGTCACGGTGACGCGGTACCTGCTGACCGCCGACGGCGAGCCGGTGCAGCTTGCGACCAGCTACGAGCCCGCGGGCCTCACCGAGGGCACCGCGGTCGCCCTGCCGGAGCAGGGTCCGCTGGCAGGCCGCGGCGTGATAGAGCGGATGGCGTATATCGGCATCCAGGTCGATCAGGTACTGGAGGAAGTCACCGTGCGCCAGTCGTTGCTGGCCGAGGCGGACGCGCTCGCGCTGCCGCCCGGCTCCCCCGTTCTCCACATCGAGCGACTGCACCTCAGCGGTGCCGACCCCGTCGAGACCGCGGACATCGTCATACCGGCCGACCGGTTCCGGCTGCGATACCGCTTCGCGATCCCGGGTAGCACGCGATGATAAGGGCCGCCACCGAGGCCGACGTTCCCGCTATTTACCAGCTCATCCGCGACCTGGCCGAGTACGAGCGCGCGCTGCCGGAGGTCACCGGGACTGAGCGGCAGCTGCACGACGCGCTCTTCGCGCAACGGCCGTCTGCAGCACAGCCCGCGATCTTCGCGCACGTGGCCGAGCACGAGGGAAAGGTCGGCGGGTTCGCGCTGTGGTTCCTGAACTTCTCGACCTGGCAGTGCCGGCACGGTATTTACCTCGAAGACCTGTACGTGCGCCCGGAACTGCGCGGCCACGGCTACGGGCGGCAACTGCTCGCCGAGCTCGCGGCACTGTGCGTCGAGCGCGGCTACGGCCGGCTCGACTGGTCGGTGCTGGACTGGAACGAGCCGACGATCGGCTTCTACCGCTCGCTCGGCGCTGTCTCGATAGATGACTGGATGAGGTTCCGGCTCACCGGGCAAGCGCTCGCGAACCTGGCCGCGGGCCGATCCGGAAGCTGAGTCCGCACCCGTGCGAGCATGTGCTCATGCGGATCACAGGCGTGGAATCAACCGATCTGTTCGTGGGCACTGCGGCCCGCCCGCTGCAGGTCATCCGGGTGCACCTCAGCAACGACGGGCCGGACCGGGCCGCCGAGCGCGACGAGGTCCTGGTTCGGGTGGACGGCCCGTCCGTCAGCACGCCCTCGGCGGCGATCGTCACCGGCCTGGCACCGGGCGAGCAGCCGGTCGTCGAGGTAGGCGTCGAGATCGCCGCGCCCGCGCAGCCCGGCTCCACCCGCCAGGTGCGCGCTGTTGCAGCCACCTCCGGCGGCGCGCCCTCCCCGGCCGGCACCGCCGAGCTGGCCGCCGAGATCACCGTCGCCGAGCCGGGCTGGGTCATGTGGATGGTCTGCCACTTCCACTACGATCCGGTCTGGTGGAACACCCAGGGCCAGTTCCTGGAAACCCGGCTGCTGCTGCCCGACGAGCATGGCCAGATGCCCGAGGTGCGGACCGCCTTCGAGCTGGTCCGACTGCACCTGGACGCGGCCAGGAGAGACCCGGACTACAAGTTCGTGCTGGCCGAGATCGACTATCTCAAGCCGCACTTCGACGCGCACCCCGAGGACCGGGCCGACCTGCTCGATTTCATCAAGGCAGGCCGGATCGAGATCGTCGGCGGCAACTACAACGAGCCCAATACCAACCTGACCTGCGCCGAGTCCACGATCCGCAACGCCGTGTACGGGATTGCCTACCAGCGCGACGTCCTGGGCGGCAACCCGACCACGGCCTGGATGCTCGACGCGTTCGGCTTCGATCCCGGTTATCCGGGGCTGATGGCCGCCGCCGGGCTGACCGAGTCGTCCTGGGCCCGCGGCCCGTTTCACCAGTGGGGCCCGAGCCGCTCGGCGGGCGGCAACGA
>JASHOV010000040.1 GCA_030038495.1 Streptosporangiaceae bacterium | reverse complement strand
TCGTTCTCCATGGGCTCCGGCACCAGCACGAGCTACACGACGGCGGCCGGCGGCACGGCCTACCCGGGGATGTGGATCAACCTGGTGGCGACCTACTCCACCACCGGCGGCGCAGACATCATGAAGCTCTACGCCGACGGCGTCGAGGTCGCCTACAAGGTTGATACCAGCCCGTCCTCGGCTACCGGGAAGGTCCTGCTCGGCGCTGACCAGGTGAGCGGAGCTGCCGCCGGTTTCCTGACCGGCCAGCTGGCCGACGTCCAGGTATGGGACAGCGTCGCGACGCCCGCCGAGCCCGGCACCCCGGCCAGCGTGTTCGTGCCGGTCACGCCCGACCGGATCATGGACACCCGGTCGGCCACGAAGATCGGCTCGGTGACCGGCCCGGTCGCCGCGCTCAGCACCACGCTGGTGCCCATCGACGGCAGCACCGTCGACACCCAGCTGCCCGCCAGCGGGATCACGGCCGTGGCGGTCGCGATCACCACGACCCAGGAAGCCGACGGCGGGTTCCTGACCGCCTACCCGGCGCAGACACCCCTGCCCGCGACCTCGACGGTGAACTTCGCCGCCGAGATCACCATGACCAACGACGCGATCGTCCCGGTCGGGCCCGACGGCGACATCGCCATCTACAACAACTCGAGCGGGACCGCCCAGCTCATCGTCGACGTCACCGGCTACTTCACCACCAACACGGCGGCGACGAACGCCAGCACCTACACGCCGCTCGCCGACCCTACGACGATCCTGGACACGCGCAACGGCACCGGGGCGCCCGAGGCCACGATCGCCGCCGACGGCACGCTAAGCCTGACGATCGCCGGGGATACCACCAACGGCGTCGACATCCCCTCCTCGGGCGTGACCGCGGTCGCGCTGAACCTGACGGTGGTACCCACCGCCGTCGACAACGAGGGAAACCTCACCACCTACCCGGACGGGGTCAGCCGCCCGAACGTCAGTACCGTGACCTACGACGCGACCGGCGACCAGTCGCAGGCCACCACGGTCCTGATTCCGGTCGGCAGCGACGGCAAGATCGACATCTACAACGGGTCCAGCACGACGATCAACCTGGTCGGTGAGCTCGGCGGGTACTTCACCACCGCGACCAGCGGCCAGTACTACCACCCGCTGGACAGCACCCGGATCATCGACACCCGCAACACGAAGGCGCTGGCCGCCGACGGCACCCTGAACATCGCCGACCCGGCCAGCGTGCTCGCCGCGGACCCCACGCTCATACTCAACCTCACCGTGACGACGCCAGCGGACGCCGGCTTCCTTGTCGAGTATCCCGGCACCGCCAGCCTGCCCAACGCCAGCATCATCGACTTCGCGACGAACGAGACGGTACCGAACCTGGCCCTGGTCAACTCGGCCACCAACAACTCGTTCAACATCTACAACAACTCCAGCGGCACCGTCCAGATTGTCGTGGATACCGACGGCTACTTCGAGTAACCAAGTCCGGACCGGCCGCCGGTACTGGGGCGGCGGTCGGTCCCGGCGCTTCGGCCGGAAGGGGTAAGGCTATGTCCTGGCTGACAGCACGTCCGGGCCGACGCTCGCGCGCGGTAGCCGCGGTAGTGGTGAGCTGCGCGCTGACCTTCTCGACCGCAGCGTTCGCCCTGCCGCCGCCTGGTCTGCCCGCAGGGTCGCCCCGGCATGGACCGGCCTTGTCGCCGGGCGTCCCGGTCAAGGGCCTGAGGGTGCTGCGGCCGAAGCGGATCAGGGTCGTGAACCAGGCGGACCGGGTGTTCCGGGCCCGGCACACGAGCTGGCCATCGGCCCGGTCTGGCACGGTCGTGCTGCGTGCGCCGGGCGCCGGCTCGGTGGCGGGGCGTCCGGATCAGATCGCGGGCACGCCGGTCTGGGTTCAGGCGGTCGGCAGCGCGCGCGCCACCACCTCCAGCCGCCCGGCACAGGTCGCAGTCACGATGCTGTCGCACGCCCGGGCCACCGCGCTCGGCCTGTCGGCCGCGGTCTTCGAGGTCGGCAGCACCGGCGCGGTTTCGCAGCGGGTCCGGGTCGGGCTGGACTACTCCGCGTTCGCGCAGGCGTACGGGGGTAACTACGGCTCGCGGCTGCGGCTGGTGTCGCTGCCGGCCTGCGCGCTGACCACGCCGCGGGTGGCCGCGTGCCGCAGGCAGACGCCTCTGGATTCGGCCCAGGACTACAAGACCAGCACGGTCTCGGCAGAGATCAACGTGGGTGGCGCGCAGGCGGCCACGCTCACCTCGTATGTGCGGGGCCGGGCCGTCGCCATGCTGACCTCCTCGGGCGGCGGGGTGATCGGGGCGACCGACTCGACCGGCCAGGAGGGCGGCGAGGGCGGCACGTACGCCGCGACCCCGCTCAAGCCGTCCGGTACCTGGTCGGAGGGCGGGGGCTCGGGCGCGTTCACGTACTCCTATCCGATCACCCTGCCCGGCGCGTCGACCCAGCTGCTGCCGCAGGTGGCGCTGGACTACGACTCGCAGGAGGTGGACGGCCAGACCGCCACCACCCAGACTCAGTCGTCGTGGCTGGGCGACGGCTGGCAGACCCCGGACTCGTTCATCGCCCTGTCGACGACCCCGTGCGACGACGACCCGGAAGGCTCCGCGTCGCCGGATGCCACCACCGACATGTGCTATGACGGCGAGATCGTGCAGATGTCGCTGAATGGCACGGACACCCCGCTGGTGTTCGTCTCCTCGTCGACCTCGGGCGGGGTGACGACCTCGCAGTGGCGGGCCGAGTCGGACGACGGAGCGGTGATCACGCACGTGTCGGATTCCTCGACCGTGTTCGGCAAGTACAGCCTGGGCAGCGACTACTGGACCGTGACCGAGCGCGACGGCACCGAGTACGAGTTCGGGCTGCAGCACCTGCCCGGCTGGGCCAGCGGTGACCCGGCGACCAACTCGGTGGACACGATGCCGGTCTATTCCGCGCATTCGGGGGACCCGTGCTACTCGTCGTCGGGCTTCACCTCGTCGGTGTGCACGATGGCCTACGAGTGGCACCTGGACTACGTGGTCGATACGCATACCGAGGCGATGGCGTACTACTACACCCAGACCACCAACTACTACGGCGAGGACGGCGGCGCCAGCGACGTCTCCTACGTCTCCGACTCGTACCTGAACTACATCGCCTACGGGTTCCTCAGCGGCGGCGCGTACGGCACGATCCCCGACAAGGTCATCTTCACCGCCGCGCCGCGGTGCGTCGCGTCGACCTGCGGGGCGCTGTCCACGTCGAATCCGGACGTGGGGACGCAGTACCCCGACGTTCCCGTCGACCTGATCTGCGCGTCGGGGACCACGTGCACCGCCGACGCGCCGTCGATGTTCTCGGAGGTGCGGCTGGCGTCGATCACGACCGAGCAGTACAGCGTGTCCGCCGGCGCCTACGAGGACATCGACACTTACGCGTTCACCGAGACCGAGCCGACCTCGGGTGACGGGCTGTCCCCGACCCTGTGGCTGGCCTCGATCCAGCACACCGGGGACGACACCAGCGCGGGCGGGTCCTCGGCGCCGATAACGCTGCCGCTGGTCAGCTTCGCCGGCACCGACATGCAGAACAGGGTGTTCACGGCTACCTACCCCGGCCTGTACCGATACCGGATCTCCGCTATCACCGGCGAGATGGGTTCGGTCACGAGTATCGAGTACGGCACGCCGGATCCCTGCTCCTCCTCGTACTCCTCGTCCTCAAGTTCGTCGGTGACGTCGGCGAACACTGATTCCTGTTTCCCGGTGTACTGGACGCCCGAGGGCAGCAACGGCCCGGTGCTGGACTGGTTCGAGTCCTATGCGGTCACGCAGGTGCTGGTCGCGGACACTACCGGCGGGTCGCTGACGGAGGAGACTGATTACAGCTACGGCGGGGGAGCGGCCTGGCATTACGACGACAACCAGGTCGTCAAGCCGAAGTACCGGACCTGGGGCCAGTTCCGCGGCTACTCAACTGTGACCACTTACACCGGCGAGGCGGCCAACAACCCGCAGACCGAGACCGTGACCCACTACTACCAGGGCATGAACGGGGACACGCTGCCGTCGGGCACGTCGTCGGTCACGCTCACCGACTCGCAGGGCGGCAGTCATGTTGACTACGACCAGCTCGCCGGCGAGCCGCTGGAAACCACTACCTACCTGGGCAAGGGCGGCCCGGTCGAGTCGTCCACGATCACCTCGTACTGGATCTCGGCCGCGACTGCCACGATGAGCCCGGCCGGCCTGCCCGCCCTCACTGCGAACATGGTCGAGCCGGCCGAGACCTGGACCCGCACCGCGCTGACCGACGGCGGTGAAACCAACACCTGGCAGATCACCGAGACCGACAACACCTACGACGCGACGACCACGGCCGGCGACTTCGGGCTGCTGGAGTACTCCTATACCCACACCGACCCGGTGAATACCGCCTACGACTCGTGCACGCAGGACCAGTACGCCCCGGTCAATACCAGCGAGAACCTCGTCGGGCTGATCTCCTCCACCGAGACCGATGACGTGGCCTGCTCCGGCTACACCGCCGGGTCGCCGACGTCGGTCCCCGACGGGCTCAACACGCTGGGCGCGCCGTCGAGCGTCAGCCGCCCCGCGCAGGTGACGAAGGCGACCGAGACGTTCTACGACGACCCGTCCTTCAGCACCACGTTCCCGCAGACCGCCGCGCCCACGACCGGGAACGTGAGCATGGTCCGCCAGGCCTCCGGCTACACCAGCGGCGCGTTCACGTGGCAGACCGAATCCGAGGACTCCTACGACACCTACGGCCGCGTTGAGGACGCCTACGACGCCGACGGGAACGAGACCGTCACCAGCTACACGGTCAACTCGGCCGGCCTGACGACTGGCATTCAGGTCGCGGCGCCCGCCACGACCTACGCCGGCTCGTCAGGAACGGTGACCACTACGCATGTGACTTCGACGACGCTCGACCCGACCAGGGACCTTACGCTGACCTCCACCGACCAGAACGGCGTGGTCACCACCGAGCAGTACGACGCGCTCGGCCGCCTCACCAGCGTATGGAAGGACTCCCGGCCGACCAGCGACACCGCGAACATCACCTACGCCTACACGGTGTCCAGCACCTCGATCTCCGGAATCGTCGCTGAGACGCTGAACGAGGAGGGCAACCAGGTCCCCTCGGTGACGATCTATGACTCGCTCGGCCGGGTCCGGCAGACCCAGACCCTGGCCACCACCCCGACCGGGGTCGGCCGCCTCGTCTCCGACACCTTCTACGACTCGCGCGGCTGGGTGTCGCAGGTGAACACCGACTACTACGACGACACCTCCGAACCCGCCCTGTCCCTGGTGTCGGTGGCCTCCAACCAGGTCCCCGACCAGGACGACTACGTCTACGACGGGATCGGCCGGCAGGTCGAGGACATCTCGGAGAATGACGCGGCCGTCGTGTCCACCTCGGTGACGGTGTACAACGGCGACTCCACCACCGTCATCCCCGACATCCCCGGCAGTGCCGCCAGCGGCGCCATCCCGGCGAACGCCGGCGTCGTGAAGACCACGCAGGTGAACCCGCTCGGCCAGACCAGCGCGCTGACCGAGTACACCGCGAACCCGTCGGTGACAATCCCGTCGAACACTGCCACCGGGACGTTCTACATCACCGGCGGCACCCCCGACACCACCACCTACGCCTACAACGCCCAGGGCGAGCAGGACTCCGAGACATCCGGCGGCAGCACCTGGACCCAGACCTACAACCTGCTCGGCCAGGAAACCGGCAGCACCGACCCCGACGCCGGCACCACCACGATGACCTACGACGGGAACGGCAACCTGCTGCAATCGGAGGACGCCGAAGGGAACTACGTCTCCTACACCTACGACCAGCTCGGCCGCGAGACCGCCGAGTACGCCGCGCCGACCAGCGGCCAGGTGAACTACACCTCGGCAAGCTCGCCGGGCAACGAAGTAACGTCCTCGGTCTACGACAACGCTAATGGCGTCGTCGCCAGCATGACCGACCCGAAGGGCCAGGCCACCACCGAGACCAGTTACGCGAACGGGTACGCTTACACAACCCAGCAGACCGGGTTCAACGTCTTCGGCGAGTCCACCGGTGAGGCGGTGGAGATTCCGTCCGGCGCGCCCGGCTCGGCGATGGGCACCGAGTTCTTGTTTACCAGCAGCTATGAGCCGATCAACGGCACGCCCCTGAAGACGTCCTATCCGGCCGCCGGCGGGCTCCCGGCCGAGACCGTGACGTACTCGACCACCACTGCCCTGGATCTCCCGTCGCTGGTAAGCGGACTGTCCGGTTACGCCGAGGGCACGGCCTACACGGCGTACGGGCAGGTCAACCAGGTCACGCTCGGCTCCGGCTCGGACGAGGCCGACGTCACCGACACCTACGACCCGCACACCGGCAACCTCACTAACCAGCTGGTCTCCCGCACTGCCACCACGCCCGCAGATGTGGACAGCGTCAGCTACACCTATAGCATCGCCGGCGCGATCACTTCCGAGACCGATGAGCGGCTAGGCTCGTCGTCCGACTCGGAGACCCAGTGCTACGCCTACACCACGCAGGGACAGCTCGCTCAGGCGTGGACCGCGACCGACGACTGCGCCGCCACCCCGACGACCTCATCGCATTCCACAGTGGGCGACGACCTTGGGACCTCCTCGGAGTACGACGAGATCTACACCTACAACGCCGCGGGACAACGCTCGTCGATGGCAGCCCTGGATCCGTCCACCGGCACCTACGCCACGACGGATTACAGCTACTCCACCAGCCAGCCCAACGCTCTGACCGGGACCTCCACCACGGGCGCGGTGACGGCTTCGACCAGTTACACCTATAACGCCGACGGCCAGCAGGCCACTCGCGGCACCGCCCTCGGCAGCCAAACGCTGGGCTGGAGCAATACCGGGCAGCTCACCTCGGTCAGCACCGGCAGCACAACCGACGCAAGCTACGTCTACGGGCTTGACGGCAGCCTGCTATCCCAGACCAACGGCAGCACCACCACGCTCTACCTGCCGGATGAACAGATCACCGATGCGAACGGGACCATGTCCGGCGTTCGCTACTACCCTCTGCCGGGCGGAGCCACTGCGGTCCGCACCGGATCGGGAGACGACTACAACTTCGAGATCGCCTCCGACCAGCACGGCACGAACACGCTCTACCTCGACTACACCGCCCAGAACCCCACCTGGCGGCAGCTCGACCCGTTCGGCAACACCCGCGGAACCGCCGCGACCTGGATCGACAACCGCACGTTCCTCAACGACGTGACCGACCCCGCCAGTGATCTGGTGGACGTCGGTGCGCGCTGGTACGACCCTGTCACCGGCAGCTTCATAAGCCTGGACCCGCTGCTGGAAACCGGCAGCCCGCTCCAGCTCAACGGGTATAGCTATGCCGCCAACGACCCCGTCTCCGGTGACGACCCGACCGGGGAGGCCCCGGGCCTGTTCTTCAGCAACGGCTGTGGCGTCGGCGACACCTCCTGCAACAGCCATAACGGTATGTACGGAAACGGCATCAGCAACGGGCCGGACTACTCCGACGATCTTCTGACCGGGAATTACAGCGCAGTCTCAGCTGCCCTGGGCATTCCCGGCTACCTGATGTTCCCGATGGCGCCCCGCCCGCACTTCGTGACGATTCCTACTGGGGGCGCCGCGTGCGGCAGGCTCGGCGGAACGTGGTGCGGGACTGAGCAGGTGCCCCAGTATCAGAACGGCGCTAGCGGGTTCGATCTAGCCATGGATTGGATAACTGGGCTCGGCGGTCGCAATCAGTACTTCAATCAGTGGGACCCGCTGACCCAGCAGATCTCGCAGGACCCGCATGTTCGCGCAGTGACGTCGCTTATCGAAAGCGAATATCTGCCCAATGGCATCTATCACGGCTCAATGCCGTACGTCGATCCACCCCGTCTGAGCTCTATATTCTATGATATGTGGGACTACTGGACTGGGTCGCACCTCGCAGGCCGGGCTCCGGTCGACGGGTTCCTCGGCAGTTACCAGTTGCAGTGGGCGGCGGTGCCAACTGGTGGAGGCACGGCGCGAATCTACTTCACCGCAACGAACGTCACCGATAACAACTCGGCGTTCTACCATCTGAACGACAAACTTGGTGATCTTGATATGTATTCGGTGGGCGGCCCCTGGGGTGTATATGTGAATACCACGGGGCAGGGCACCTTCCAGGCGGTGTATCAGACCTACCAGTGGCAGACAACAGGTAGTTATTAGAATGGTGTCATATATATCCGGAAGAGCGGACGCCTGCACCTCGCGTGCCGGCACTGGGCCATGACTAGGCATGCGGCAGCGACGTCAGGCGCCGTACCCGAGGGTGAATGCGCCTGTCGGCTGAGGCTCAGTACAACGATCTTGCTCGCGCTCGCCACGGTCATCACGGTTCTGGTGGCGACCGCATGCGCTGGCGCAATCGGCCCATCGCCGATCAGCCCAGTTCGCTCGATGATGATTGGTACCTGGAAAAGCACGGACGGCGCTCTGATTATCTTGAAACCCGATGGGACATTCGCCGCCCGTGGGTTGCCTGCCAACGCGGGAGAATCTTCCTATGGGAACGTTCCAACCGGAGGGGCCGGTAAATGGCGAGTTGGGCGGGTGCAGGCTGAGCCTCCTGGAGTGATTTTCGATTTCGCGCCAACTGTCCAAATGGAGCTCCTGGTAGAGCGCAACGGCTCGTCCTTGATCATGTACTACGACAAGGGTGACCCAGACGAAGGCCTGAGCGGTCAGTATCAGTTCACGAGGAGTTAAGTGGCCAGTCGCCTGCACTACCTGTGCGTGCGCGCCCGACCATCCGCCGGATAGCGGCCTTAGTCCGTGCCAGCCGCGAGCACCCGGCGGGGGTGCAGGCCGTCGACGTAGCCGACGAACGGCGGGTAGATGTTGTAGCCGAGCAGTTCCTGCAGTCGCTCGGGCAGTTCCCGCACGATGTCGCGGGGAACGGCGAGCAGGTTGTTCTCCTGCTGGCGCAGCCAGCCGGCCGCGTACTCCAGGATCACGCCCAGCCGCGGCTGGTCCGTGTTGTTGGCGCCGCCGCCGTGCCAGAGGCTGCCGAGATAGAACATCGCCGAGCCCGGCGACATGACCGCCTGCACGACCGGGTCGTCGGGTCCGGGCCTGCGGCCCGGCTCCCAGGCGTGGCTGCCGGGGATGAACCTGGTCGCGCCGTTCTCCGCGGTGAACTCGTCCAGCGGCCACATCGTGTTGACCACCAGCGGCGGGTGCGGCTCGGGGACCGGGTAGATCGAGTCGTCCCGGTGCAGGATCTGTTCCTTCTCGCCGGGCCCGATGCGGATGCCGACGGGAGCGCTCAGCTGGTAGTGACCCAGCACCTGATCCAGCACCTCGAGTAGCAGCGGTCCGGTGGCGGCGGCGTCGAACATCCTGGTCTTGGCGAACAGCGCGTACACCCGCTGGGTCGAGAACCCCTCAAACGGGTTGCGCCCGGTCGGCGTGGACCCGAGCACCCGGTCCAGGTCGGCGCGGGCCGCCTGCACCTCGTCGCCGGTCATCATGCCGGTGACAATCACGTAGCCGTCGTCCATCAGCCGCTGTGCGACATCCCGGCCGGTGGAGGTCGCGGCTGGCATCGTTGCCGTCATCAGCTGAGCGTAGATCAGCCGGGCTGCCGGCGGCAGATCCGGTTTGCGCCGGGTTAGGCTGAGCCTCAGCGCGACTGGCGTAGGTGGGCGTAACCACCGGGAAGCGCGGCACGTCGAGGGCATCGATCGCCTGGGTGCTCCTCCGGGTCACCGGACCGAGGAGGAGCATGCAGCTGCGCTACGGCATCAACCCGCATCAGGCCGCCAGGATCGTGAGCCCGGACGCCGGCGGGCCGGTCCGGGTCCGGCACGGCCGGCCGTCCTACATCAACCTGCTGGACGCGCTCGCAGGCTGGCAGCTCGTTCGCGAGGCGTCGGCGGCCATCGGCCTGCCCGCCGCTGCTTCGGTCAAGCATGTATCGCCGGCCGGCGCTGCCGTCGCCGGGAACCTGGACGAGGTGACCCGCGAGACCTGGGGTCTGGACGCCACCGCCGGGCCGCTCACCGCCGCCTACGCGCGGGCCCGCGACGCGGACCCGAAGTCCTCCTTCGGCGACATGATCGCGGTCTCCGGCCCGGTCGACGCCGAGCTGGCCGGCCTGCTGCGCCGGGTAGTCGCCGACGGCATCGTCGCGCCGGGATTCGAGCCCGGCGTGGTCGCCATGCTCGGGGCCAAGAAACAGGGCCAGTTCCTGGTCCTGGAGGCCGACCCGGCCTGGGTGCCGCCGCGGGCCGAGCGCCGCGACGTCTTCGGCCTGACGGTCGAGCAGGACGCTGACCTTGCCCCGATTACGGCGGAACTGCTGGCCGGCGGCCCCGAGCTGCGTCCGGCGGTCCAACGTGACGCTCTGCTCGGCCTGGCGACGGCGCGGTACACCCAGTCGAACTCGGTGGCGCTGGTCCGCGACGGCGTGACGGTCGGCATCGGGGCCGGGCAGCAGAGCCGGGTGGACTGCGTGCGGCTGGCTGCCGCCAAGGCCGCCGCCTGGTGGCTGCGCCGCCATCCGCACGTTCGCGCGCTCGCCGCGGTGCCGGGCATGTCCCGCCAGGACCGGCTCAACTGGCAGCTCAGGCTGGCCGACGGCGACATGACGCCGGGCCAGCTGGCCGAGTTCGGCGGGCTCTTCCCCGGCCACGATCCGGTCCTGGACCGGGCCGAGCGGACCGCCTGGGCCGGACTGCTTTCGGACGTGACGCTGGTCTCGGACGGGTACCTGCCGTTCCCCGACAATGTGGAGCACGCCAGCCGGGCGGGGGTGCGGCACATCGTCGAGCCGGGCGGCTCCAGCCGGTCCGCCGAGGTCGCGGCCGCGTGCGCCGGGCACGGCATGACGCTGACCCGTACCGGGCTGCGCCTGTTCCGGCACTAGCGGGGACCCTGGATGCCAGGTGAGGTCTGGGCTGAAATTTAACTGCATACTTCCTCGACGCCACCGGCATGAAAATGCCGAGAGGACATTAAGATTCCTGTGGTCGGGGCGAACGAGGGGAAACGACGCGGATGAGCGGCGAGGCTCGATCCGCGGTGGCAGCTGTACGGCAGGGCCTCCCGCGGTGGCGACCAGGACGAGCGCAGCTGGCTGCCGCGGCGTTGTGGCTGCTCGCGGCTGTCGCGATCGGTCACCTCATCGCGACGGCTGTCGGCCGCCAGATGCTCGATCTCGACGTGTACCGCACCGGAGCGCTGGCCATGCTGCACTCCGGCAACCGGCTGTACTCCATCCGCGCCGCTGACCGGCTGCCGTTCACCTATCCGCCGGTGTCGGCGATCCTGGCCGAGCCGCTCACGCTGGTGCCCTTCCAGGCCGCGAAGACGGCCTGGATGGTCGTAACGGTTGGCGTGCTTGCCGTTACCGTCGGTATTGGATTCTGGCCCCTCCTGACCAGGGTCCGGGACTACGCTCCGGCCCTGTTCGCCGTGCTCCTGACCGCCTGCGCCTTTCTGGAGCCAGTACGCCAGGTCATCACCTACGGCCAGGTCGACCTGCTCCTGGTCGTCGCTTGCGTCGTCGACTGCTGCGTCAAGCGGACCTGGTGGCCGCGCGGAGTGCTGATCGGCCTCGCAACGGCGATAAAGCTCGAGCCCGGGGCCTTCATCATCTACCTGCTGATCACCAAGCGGCGCAAGGACGCGGTGGTCGCCGCGGTGTCGTTCGCGGCCGCCAGCGGGCTGGCCTACCTGATCAATCCCAGCGTCTCGAGGACGTACTGGACCAGCGCCATCTTCGACACCCGCCGGCTGGGCGGCAACGCGTCCGCAGCCAATCAGGCGCTGCGCGGCATGATCCTGCGGCTGCACCTGGGCTCGGCCTCGGTGCCGGTGTGGGCCGCGCTGGCGCTGGTCGTGGGCGTTGCCGGATTCCTGGCGGCGCGCGAGTGCTGGAAGCGCGGCCACGAAATCGCGGGGGTCACGATCACCGGCCTGCTCAGCGCGATGCTGTCGCCGGTGGCCTGGATCCACCATCTGTGCTGGATCGTGCTGGCCATCGGAGTGATCGTCGGGGCCGGGCGCAGCCGTCGCCGGATCGTCATCGCCGTGCTGACCTTCGCGCTGTTCCTGACGACGCTGCCTACCTGGGCCGAGAGGCAGCTCGCGCTGCATCAGCTAAGCGGGCCGCTTGCCTTCCTGGCCGAGAACTCCTTCTGCATCGCCTGCGTCGCCCTGGTGGCCGTGCTGTGGGCGATCCGGCCGGAGCCGGACGAACTGACGGTCCCGGCCGGCGGTCAGCTCCCGGTCGCAGGAACGGCGGCCAGCTCGCCCACGACCTCGGCCGCCACCCTGTAGGGCAGGTGCCGGGGGTGCACCAGCAGGGCCCTCGCTAGCTCACGTATCCGCAGCCGGTGCGGTGTCAGCACCTGCTCGCAGTAGCGCCAGGCCGCGACCTCGTCGGCACCGTAACGAGGCCGGATGGCCAGCCGGAACCGGCGGGCATCGCCGCCGTCCCGTCGCCAGGTCGGCAGCCAGGCGCGCAGCTCGGCGTCGCTGTCGAGCATGGTCCAGCCCATGAGCCGCTCGGCGACCTGCCCGGCCCCGTCCACGACGAACGACATCTCCCTCCCGCCGGCCACGCCGTGCACCCGGCCCTCGCTGCTGTGCCCGCCGGCCGTCGGCCCGTGATGGATGCTGGCCGAGCTGAACCGGGCGCCGATCGCGATGGCGGCCACGGCGTGACCGGCCTCGTGCCAGGCGGTCCGCACCACCGCCTGGCGGGCCGGCGCGTAGGTCGACTGGCAGCCGCACTGGTATCGCTGCCGGATCCAGCGCTCGTGCACGATCGACTCGTCGTCGTAACGGGCCACCCGGCCGAGCTCGGCTCTGATGGCCGCCAGCGCGGCGGCCTGCGCCTGGGTCAGGGGAGTGGTCAGCGCGCCGACGGGCAGCCCGGCCTTGGTCATGTGGGGCAGACTACGCAATATGGCGAGCAGAATCAGCAGCTCGGGGCTCGACCGGTTCCGCGCCGCCGCCGAGCGGCATGTGGCCGATGACAATGTGCCGGGACTCGTCGCGCTCGTGGCGGTCGGCGACCAGGTGCACGTGGAGGCACTGGGCCACCTGGCGATCGGCGGCCCGCTTGTGGCCCGGGACTCGCTGTTCCGCATTGCCTCCACGACCAAGCCGATCACCGGCGCGGCCACGCTCGCACTGGCCGGAGAGGGGCTGATCGACCTGGACGAGCCGGTCGACCGGCTGCTGCCCGAGCTGGCGGACCGCCGGGTGCTGCGGCGCATGGACGGCCCGGTGGACGACACGGTGCCGGCCGCGCGGCCGGTGACGGCCCGCGACCTGGCGACCTTCACCTTCGGGTTCGGAATGGTGCTGGACATGTTCATGGCGCCGCGGCCGTGGCCGATCGAGGGTGCCGTCAGCGCGCTGGAGCTGGGCGCACTGGGCCCGCCCGACCCGGCCAGGCCGCACGGCCCGGACGTCTGGATCGCGGGCCTGGGCCTGCTGCCGCTCATGGCCCAGCCCGGCGAGCGGTGGATGTACAACACCGGGGCCCAGGTGCTGGGCGTGCTCCTGGCCAGGGCCGCGGGCCAGAGCTACGGCGAGGTGCTGCGGACGCGGATCTTCGAGCCGCTCGGCATGACCGACACCGCGTTCTGGACTCGCGAGCCGGAGCGGCTGGCGGAGGCGTACCAGCCGACGCCGGGCGGGCTCGAGGTGTGGGACCGGCCGGACGGGCGGTGGAGCCGCCCGCCCGCGTTCGAGGACGGCGCGGCCGGGCTGGTCTCCACCGTCGACGACCTGCTCGCCTTCGCTCGCATGCTGCTGCGCGGCGGGCATCCCGTGCTGTCGGCCGAGGCGGCCGCGGCAATGCGGACCGACCAGCTGACCCCGGCGCAGAAGGCGCACGGCGGCATCGGGCCCGAGTTCTTCCGCGGTCAGTCGTGGTCGTTCTGCCAGGCCGTTCGCTCGGACGGCAGCTTCGGCTGGGATGGCGGCCTCGGGACATCCTGGCTGGTGGACCCCGCGCGCGACCTGATCGTCATAGCGGCGACCCAGCGGATGTTCGAGTCGCCGGCGCTGCCGCAGGTGCACCGCGACCTGCAGGCGGCTGCCTATACGGCGCTGGAGTAGCTAGCCCTCAGGCTGCTTTTTCGCCCGGCTGGGCGCCACCCGCGGCGGCTCGCCCGGCATCTTGGGATACACGGGCGGCCAGGGCGCGTCCGGTATGCCGTTCTCCAGGTCGCGGGCCTGCATCTGCAGGAACGGCTCGAGTGACTGCGGATCGTCGTTCATGCCGAGCCAAGGGTCGCCGACCGCGTCCAGCCGGGCGGGCAGCGAGGCGAGCGTGAGCTGATCCGGGTGAATCTCGTCAACCTCGTCCCAGCGCAGCGGCGTGGACACCTGGGCGCCCGGCCGGGCCCGAACCGACCAGGCACCGAAAACGGTCTTGTGCGGGGCATTCTGGTTGAAGTCGACGAACACTCGCTGACCGCGTTCCTCCTTCCACCAGGCGGCCGTGATGAGGTCAGGGCGCCGCCGTTCCAGCTCCCGGGCGATGGCGACGGCGGCACTGCGGACAGCGATGGAGTCCCAGCGCGGCTCCAGCCGTATGTAAACGTGCAGGCCCCTGTTGCCCGTCGTTTTCGGATAGCCGGTGACGCCGTTCTCGGCCAGCAACCCGCGCAGCTCGGCGGCGGCCTGCTGGATGTGGCCGAAGTTCGTGCCGGGGGAGGGGTCCAGGTCGATCCGCAGTTCGTCGGTGTGCTCGGGATCGGCGGCCAGGTAGGGCCAGACGTGGAAGCCGAGGCAGCCGAGGTTGACCGCCCACAGCACGTGATCGAGGTCGGCCGCGACTAGGGCCTCGGACGTGGTGCCGTTCGGGGTTGCGACCACGGTCGTCTGCAGCCAGTCCGGCTTGTTTTTCGGCACCCGCTTCTGGAAGAACGACGGCCCGCCGGCGCCCTCGGGGAACCGCTGCAGCAGGACCGGACGGCCGCCCATCGTCCGCATCAGCGGCTCGGCAACGCGCTCATAGTGCGCCGCCAGGTCGCCCTTGGTCTCGCCGCGCTCGGCGAAGTAGACCTTGTCCGGGGACGTGATGAGGTCGCTCATAGCCGCTCCAGGACCTCGTATTCCATACAGGGGAACGTTGTCTCGCGCACCGCCAGCAGCTCGCTGACCTCGGTCTCGATCGTGAACTCCAGGGCCGCCAGGGCCCGCAGGAGTCCCGCCGGGTCACCGAGCGGCTGGCCGTACCGGAAGAGGCTGACGTGGACGAGCGGGCCCTTGGCGAGCGGCCAGGGCAGGCCGAGGGCGGGCTCCAGCGCCCGGCGCAGCCCGGTGACCGGGTTCGGCGCCTCCGCGACGGCGATGATCGCCGCGTCGGTCGCGACCAGCCGCCGGTACCGCAGCCGGAACGGGCCCCGGCTGGTGCTGCGCGCCGACTCGACGGCCGCCACCCACCGGCCGCCGTTCCGCGCCCAGATCTCGTCCTTGTCCCCGGCCACCTCCCGGCGTACCGGCACCAGGAACCCGACCGTGCTGTGCAGGGCATGCCCGGGCTGGCGCAGCAGCCCGGGTTCGAGCGCCAGCACGCGGTCCTGCAGGGCCGAGAAGGCCGCCGTGGCGGCCGGGTCCGGGCGCACGAGCAGCAGGTAGCCCAGGCATGGCTGGCCCCAGTCGGCGGTCAGCTGCAGCTCGTTGGCCAGGACGGCAGGGGCGAACCGCTCCCGCAGGTCCTGGTCCTGAACGTCGGTCATCGGCATCACCCTAGCCCGGCAGGCCGCATACCAGGGGCCGGGTCAGGTGCCAGGCCCCGGTAGGATGCGCGAGTTAGTCCGGCCGCACTGGAAGATGACCATGGAGACAAAGCCGCGAGTCGTCGCGTTCGATCTCGACGACACGCTGACGGTTTCGAAGTCCAGGATCGACGAGCGGATGGCGCGGCTCCTCGATGAGCTGCTGACCAGAGTCGACGTCTGCATCATCTCGGGGGGCAGGTTCGAGCAGTTCGACACCCAGGTGCTGCGCTACCTGGCGGCGCCCGCGGACCTGCTGGACCGGCTGCACGTGATGCCGACCTGCGGGACGCGGTACTACCGCTGGACGGACGGCGGCTGGCACATGGTCTACGCCGAGGACCTGACCGACGAGGAGAAGGACCAGGTCATCACGGTGCTGACCGAGCGGGCCCGGCAGCTCGGCTTCTGGGAGCCCAGCCCGTGGGGCGACATCATCGAGGACCGCGGCAGCCAGATCACGTTCTCGGCTCTGGGCCAGGAAGCCCCGGTCGACGCCAAGTACGCGTGGGACCCGGACGGGTCCAAGAAAAGGAAGCTACGGGACGCCGCCGCCGAGCAGCTGCCGGACCTGGAGGTCCGGGTCGGCGGCTCGACGTCGATCGACGTCACGCGCCGCGGGATCGACAAGGCGCACGGCATTGGCAAGCTGCTGACCCAGCTCGACACCGCCCCGCAGGACCTGCTCTTCGTCGGTGACCGGCTGGAGGAGGGCGGGAACGACTACCCGGTTCGCGCTCTTGGCGTGCGCTGGATACAGGTATCGAACTGGCAGGAAACTGCGGATCTCATCGAGGGCCTGCTGCGCGATCTCGCCTGATCGATCGGCCGGGCCCAAGGCGATAGTCCGGGCGCTCACGGGGTAGGGCCGAGCGCAAGGGCAGAGCGGGAGGCCAGAGGAATGAATGACCGCGCGGGGCAGCCGGCCAGTGAGGCTGACCTGGTAGACGTTCCTGCCCTGATCACCGCGTACTTTACCGGGCATCCCGATCCCGCCGACCCGGACCAGCAGGTGGCGTTCGGCACGTCCGGGCATCGCGGCAGCGCGCTGCGGCTGTCGTTCAACGAGGATCACATCGCCGCCACGACCCAGGCGATCTGCGAGTACCGCTCCGCGGCCGGCATCGACGGCCCGCTGTTCATCGGCCGGGATACGCACGCGCTGTCCGAGCCTGCCCTGGTCACCGCGCTGGAGGTGCTCGCGGCCAACGACGTGGAGGTGCTGGCCGACAGCCGGAACGGCTACACGCCGACGCCGGCGGTGTCCCGGGCCATCCTCGTGCATAACGGGGATCGCGCGAGCGGCCTGGCCGACGGCATCGTGGTCACGCCGTCGCACAACCCGCCGGAGGATGGCGGCTTCAAGTACAACCCGCCCGACGGCGGCCCGGCCGCGGCCGAGATCACCGGCCAGATCCAGCAGCGGGCCAACGAGCTGCTGGCCGGCGGGCTGCGGGAAGTCCGGCGGATCCCGATCGCACGGGCCAGGGGCCGGACCGGCGGCTATGACTTCCTCGGCCGGTACGTCGGCGGGCTGGCCGACGTCGTGGACCTGGACGCGATCCGCGCCTCCGGGATCCGGGTTGGCGCCGATCCGCTCGGCGGGGCGAGCGTCGCATACTGGGGCGAGATCGCCAGCCACTACCAGCTTGACCTGACGGTCGTGAATCCGCACGTCGACCCGACGTTCCGCTTCATGACGCTGGACTGGGACGGGCGGATCCGGATGGACTGCTCCTCGCCCAGCGCGATGGCATCCCTCATCGGCCGCCGGACCGACTTCACGCTCGCGACGGGCAACGACACCGACGCCGACCGGCACGGCATCGTCACGCCGGACGCCGGCCTGATGAACCCGAATCACTACCTCGCCGCCGCCATCGAGTACCTGTTCGCCAGCCGGAAGGGCTGGCCGGCCGACGCCGCGGTGGGCAAGACGATGGTCAGCTCGTCGGTGATCGACCGGGTGGCCGCCGATGTCGGCCGCAAGCTGATGGAGGTACCCGTCGGCTTCAAGTGGTTCGTGCCCGGCCTGCTGGATGGCGGCGTCGGATTCGGCGGCGAGGAGAGCGCCGGCGCCTCGTTCCTGCGCCGGGACGGCCAGGTGTGGACGACCGACAAGGATGGCATCATCCTGGATCTGCTCGCGGCCGAGATCACCGCGGTCACCGGCAGCACGCCGCGCGAGCGGTACCGGGACCTGACCGCGCGGCTGGGCGAGTCGGCGTACGCGCGGATCGACGCGCCGGCCAGCCGCGCGCAGAAGGCGGCGCTGAGCCGGCTGTCCGCCGAGCAGTTTCCGGCGGGCACGCTTGCTGGCGACCCGGTACGGGAGCGGCTGACCACAGCGCCCGGCAACGGCGAGCCGCTCGGCGGCATCAAGGTCGTAACCGAGTCGGGCTGGTTCGCGGCCCGGCCGTCCGGCACCGAGGACGTGTACAAGCTGTACGCCGAGTCGTTCCGCGGCCCCGGGCACCTGGCCAGGATCCAGGACGAGGCGCGGGAGGTGCTGTCCGGGGTGCTGGGCTAGGCGTGTCTGCGCCCCTGGCGGCGTTCATCGTCAACGAGACGCGAGCGCGCGAGGCGGCGGGCCTGCGGGCGCGGTTCACCGCTGCCGCCGCGGCCTGCGGCTGGGGCCCGCCGCTGATCCTCGTGACGACGCGGCAGGACAGTGGTACGGGCGCGGCCGGGCAGGCGCTCGAAGCGGGCGCGAGCGTGGTCTTCGCGGTGGGCGGCGACGGCACCGTGCGGGCCTGTGCGCAGGCGCTGGCCGGATCCGAGGTGCCGCTGGCGATCGTGCCGGCCGGATCGGCGAACCTGACCGCGCGCGCCCTCGGCGTGCCGCGTGCTCCGGACGCCGCGCTGGCAACCGGGTTTCGCGGCGCGGACTGCCAGGTCGACCTGGCCTGTGTGCGTTGGCCGGAGTCTGACGGCATGATCTGCACCGCGATGGCGGGCATTGGCGTGGATGCGGCCGTCGTCGGGGCGACCTCGGAGCGGCTCAAGCGCCGGGCCGGATGGCCGGCCTACGCGGTGGCCTCCGCCGGGCAGCTAGCTGGCGCGCCGGCCGAGTTCGCGATCCGGCTGGACGGCGGGTTGCCCACGGTGCGGCGGGCCCGGTCGGTTGTAGTCGGCAATACGGGGCGGCTGCCCGGTGGCTTCCCGATCCTGCCGGACGCGCGGCCCGACGACGGGATCCTCGACGTGGGGATCCTGGCGCCAGCCGGCCTGGCCGGCTGGATCAGCGTCGGATACCGTGCGGTCCTGGGCAGCCGCAGGGACGACGGCCAGCTTGAGCGCCATCGCGCCCGGACGGTAGAGATCCGGGCGGCGGCACCCCAGCCGCGCCAGGTCGACGGCGAGATCATCGCGGCCGGTAGCGCGCTCTCGGTCTCGGTTCTGCCGGGCGCGCTCCGGGTCAGGATCCCGGCCCGGAGCCTGGAGCGGCGCGGATTGCGACCTGCGTGACGGCCGGCAGCCGGATGCCGAGCCCGGTCGCCGTGCCAGTACGGGCGTCGACCGCCAGGAGCCTGCCGCCCGCCGCGGCCACGAACAGCCATTGGCTGTCCGGCGACCAGGCCATGGACTGATACCCGGGGGTCGGCGGCATGGCCACGGTCACCAGCCGCTCCGCGCCGGTGCTGAGATTCAGCAGGTACAGGTTTACCCGTGCGCCGTTGTCGACGGGAACGGCGGCCAGCGATCCATCGGGCGCGGTCACCCCCAGGCTCGGCCAGGCGAAGGCCGGCACCAGCGGGGCAGCCGCCGCCGGGAGCGGGCGCTGCGCCCCGGTGGCCGGGTTGATCACCACGTTCCTGCAGCTGCCCTGCCCGTGGCAGATGAAGCCGAGCCAGCGCGACGGCCCGACCGCGATGAGCGTGGCGTGCACCTGCCGGTACGACGTCGGCCCGACGTCATACGAGACGTTGTTGCTGGTCAGGACCAGCGCGTCACCGCGACCGTCGGGGATCGCGGTGGCGGGCAGATCGCCGCCCGGTGGCAGGCGGGCCGATGTCCCCGTTGGCTTGCCGTCCGGTCCGAGCAGCAGCAGGGCCGAGTTGCCGACGTTCCCCGCCGTTACCCAGGCCTGGCCCGGCCGCGGACCCGGCAGCAGCGGCCCTGGCTCGTCGGCGGCAAGGGCTCCGCTCAGCGGCTGGACTGGCTTTCCGTCCGGGATCAGATAGCCGGGTACCTCGTCGTAGGAGCGGATGATCGCATTGTGGGTACCGAGGACGAAGGCGACCTCCGGGCTGTTCGACGCCAGCTGCGGCACCCGGGTGGTGGTGACCCGCCCCGCTGCCAGCTGGATGGCGACCATGGCGTCGGGGCCACGGGCGAATAGTTCCCAGCCGGCGTGCACGCCGAGCAGGTGCCTGCGGACAGCGGTAACGGTGACCGGCGGACCCGGCGCCGGCCGCGGCGGCGCGTGCCGGTGGGGCCCCGTCGCATGTGACGCGGCG
>JASHOV010000428.1 GCA_030038495.1 Streptosporangiaceae bacterium | reverse complement strand
AGGCTGGTGCCTGGGTTGGTCGTGGGGCATCGCGGTTGTCCGGTAAACCGGGTTAGCCCGGTCTGCGTCCCACCTGTGTAGTTAGGTCGTGCTGCGATGGAATCGGCGAAGGTCTTCGCCTGATGCGCCCACGGGGGGAGGCGATGCGGGCGTGTGAGTAATGTGCGCACGACAGCTAATGTTCATGCGAAAGCATGGACATACATGGAAGCAGTTGTCTAGAGTATTTTCATGAGTTCTCGCCAGGACGAGGTAAGCCTCGGGCTCGTCAACCGGGTCGCGGACGCCATCAGGGCAGGCGACCGGGACGAGGCTGTCCGGCTGACCAGGGAACTGGAAAGAGCGCTGACTACCGCGGCCGGCGCTCCGGCCGCGGGTTCTCTGGCCGACAGCGCTCCGGACTTCGCGGCGCAGCCAGCGGTGGTGCCGATGACGCACGCACCCGCCCCGGCGCGCAGTGCCCGCCAGGTCATCACCGGTGCTCTCGCCGAGATCGGTGTTGCGTGCCGGGCCAAGATCGTGGCCGACTACGCCGAGGCTCGCTTCGGGCAGCGGGTCGAGGCCCGGATGCTCGCTGCGCTGCGCCGGGACGAGCGCCGCGCCTGGGAAAAGAACACCGCCCGTCCGACCTACGTCGTTCCCGCGCTGGAGGGCCGGTACTTCCAGCCGGTTCGCGGCTTGCTCACCCTGTCGGACTGGCCGCTCGAGCGGCGACTGCTCGGACCTTGGTCCGAGCGCGCCGATCACCTGGCCGCGACCGCGCAGCTTGCCCGCCAGCTTGCCTGGCTCAGCGAACGCGATGCGGCTGTGGCCGAGCGCCTCGCGCCGGTCGTGGCCGGGATGGCTGCCTCGATTCCGGGTGCACTCGACGGACCGGGTCTCGACACTGCCCGCGTTGCCAAGGCTGCGGAAGCCGAGTTTGTCCCGCTGGCGGAGCGGGACGAGCCGTGGCGGCGCGAGGCAGCCGCCCGCGCCCGCGGCCAGCTGCCCGCAGACCAGCAGCTGTGGGGCACCACCATCGGCGTCGTCGCCGAGGGCGAGGCGTGAGTCCCGCACCATGACCAGCTACCAGGACCAGGCGCGGCAGACCAGCTCGGGGACAGTCCTCGACAGGGTGCGCGGCCGAGCACCGACAACACCGGCCAACGTCCGGCGGCTCGCCGCGTTCGCGAACGTCCACTCGTGCCCGACCGCCGCGGTCGCATTCGCGGCCCGCATCGACACCAACAAGGTCCTGACTGGCACGAGCATGGAGATGCCGTACGGGCAGTCCCCGTTCGCCATCGGCCGCGGCGTCGCGTTCGAGGCCCTGCTACGGCGGCACGGGCACGCCGAGCTGCGCCGGGTGCTGACCGAAGGGCTGGGCACGGACTTCTCGCTGGCCGCGATCGAGAACCTGCGCGAGGGCTATCAGCCGAACCGGGCCGGCCTGACCATGAGGGCCAGGGTCACTAGCTCGCGGATGGCCGAGATCGCCCAGGCGCCGCAAGACCCAGTGGTGCTGGACGGTGCCGTGCTCCGCGCGGACATCGGCGGCATTCCGGGGTTCTTCGAGGCCGACGAGATGGCCATCGGCGTCGACGGCCAGATCATCGTCGGGGAGAACAAGTCCTGGCCAGTCGTCGACGGCAGGCCGACCGACGAGGACGCACTTGGGTCGGCACTCGACCAGGCCGCGACCTACGCGCTGATGGGCCGGCGCACGCTCGAGCACGAGGGCGTCGACCCGGCGTGCATGTCCGAATCCGTCGTGCTGGTTACCCCGCGCAACACCGGCCTGGCACCCGCGCTGCACCGGCAGGATGTGAGCGCTCGCATCCGTCGTATCGAGCGTCTGCTGGGTGCCGTTCCTGACGTCCAGGAAACAGCTGAGTCGACGCCGCCCTCGGTCACCTTCGACGCCGTCGCCGACATCGGGCGGTCCGAGAACGCAAGGATCGACGCGTTCAACCAGGTCACCGACGAGCTGGGCCGGGTGTACGAGCCCGCTAACTGCCTGACGTCGTGCGGGTTCGCGTGGGCGTGCCGGCAGCGCCTGTTCGCCGAGGGGGACCCTGCGGTGGTCGGCGGCTCGGTCGCCCGCGCGCTGCCCGGGATCGCCGGTCTTCGCCGCGTCGCGGAACTCGGACAGGGAGCGCCGCCGTCGACGGCCGAGGAGCCGGCCGCCGTGCCGCTCGCGCGGGCGGGACGGCTCTACGACGAAATGGCCGCCGTTCCCCACATAATGCGGCGGAGGTCGGCGTGAGCACGGCGCTGGAAGCGCTCTTCGCGGCGCGCGTCTACGAGGAAGGACAGGCGCTGCGCCGGACGACGCTGCGGCACGTGCACCTGGCCGACCCGCCGCTGGGGATCGCGATCTGGCGCCTGGGCGGCGAGCGGTTCCGCGCGGCGGCTGTCGCGTGGGGGCCGCTGGACGGGCCGTTCCAGCTCGCGGTCCCCGGCGAGCCGCGCAACCGCGACCTTTATTTCGCCGCGCTCCAGCCGTTCGCTGCCGACTTGTGCGAGCGCATTCGCCGCGCCGCGGGTTCGCGGGAGCTCCGGGAGCGCGCGGGCCGCCTGGAGGAGGTCCCTGCCGACGCGCTCCAGATCGTCGTCCCGAACAAGGCGACGGTGTCCGCGCTCGGCCTGCTGGGCCGCTATCTCGCCTACCTGTCCGACCGCGGCGGCACCGCGCCGGATCGCGCACTGGTCGAGGCGGGTCGGCACCTTCGCTTTTATGCGCGGAACGCTCGCGTGCCGGGGCAGGCGCTGCTGCTGCCGCTGGACCGGCTCGTGGCCGACCACTGGGCGACCCTGCTGTCGCCGTTCGAGCAGGCGAACCTCGCGGCTCTGGACGCGCAGATTTCGCCAGGTGCGGGCCAGCATGCCTTCGAGGCATCGGCCGCCGCCGAGGCGTCGGCGCGCATCGGGCCCGAGCCCACCGAGGATATCGACCGGGTCACGGGGGCGCTGCTGGCGGAGTTCAACGCGGCTCGGGGTCTTAGTACGGATCCTTCCGTCGTCGGGCCGCTCGCTGAGCCGCTGCGGTCGCACTATCAGGCCTTGGTCGAGCCGGTCTGGCAGCTGATGGGGCAGATTTTTGAACGGGAACGGCGGCTCGTCGCCGCACCATCAGTCTCGCGCCGATTCGCGGCCGACCGGGAAGCCTTCGGCCGCCACGTCGACTGGGTGATTCCGGGCGGCTATTACCGGACAACGGACACGCCGCGGCAGGCTGCTATTACCTTGCGTCGGCTCGAGGACGCGCTTGCGCACTACGACGCGGACCGGGCCATCGAGGACCCGGCCTGCATGATCCCGTATCTGCTGGACGGGAACGCGGTCCGGGGTGTTGTGTCGTCCCTCTGGTCGGACAAGGTCGTGGTCAACGTGCGGGCGGTGTCCCGAGGGTTCATCGAGCTGGACAGCCCGGACCCCGTCGTGCTGCCGGGCGGGAAACACCTGTGGTGGACGGCCACGGCCGGGGACTCTCCCTGGCAGGTCGAGTCAGTGCAGCCGTGGGGGACCGGCTCGCGGGTCACCCTGATGCTGACCGCCAAGCCGACGGCGGAACGGCTGC
>JASHOV010000427.1 GCA_030038495.1 Streptosporangiaceae bacterium | reverse complement strand
TAGCCGCGGACGCCGATGTCGCGTTCCTCGAGCACGTTGAGCAGCGCCACCTGGATGCGCTCGGCGAGGTCGGGCAGCTCGTTCAGGGAGAAGATGCCGCGGTTCGTGCGCGGCACCAGCCCGTAGTGAATCGTCTCCGGGTCACCCAGCGTGCGGCCCTCGGCCACCTTGACCGGGTCAATGTCGCCGATCAGGTCGCCGACGCTGGTGTCGGGCGTTGCGAGTTTCTCGCCGTACCGGTCGTCGCGTGACCGCCACGTCACCGGCAGCTCGTCGCCCACCTCGTCGGCCAGCCGCCGACAGCGCGCGCAGGCGGGCGCGTACGGATGGTCGTTGATCTCGCAGCCGTCGATGGCCGGTGTCCACTCGTCCAGCAACCCGGTCAGCGTCCTGATGAGCCGGGTCTTACCCTGGCCGCGCTCACCGAGCAGGATGACATCGTGCCGGGCGATGATCGCCCGCTCGAGGTGGGGCAGCACGGTCTGGCCGAATCCCACTATGCCGGGGAACGGGTCGTCTCCGGTCCGCAGGCGCTGGAGCAGGTTGTGCCGTAGTTCCTCCTTGACCGTGCGAAGCTGGTGTCCGCTGGCCTTCAGTTCGCCGAGCGTGCGTGCTGATGGCGGCGAAGACGCGGGCGGCTGGGCTGAAGCTGGCTCATGCCGAGACGTTGGCTGCACCATTCGACACTATGTCGGTGGAGGGCCAGTTCGCATCCTGGGAGGCGTGTATGCAGGAGTCCCGGCCGGCGCTGGCCGTGGATATCGGCGGTACCAAGCTGGCCGTGGGGCTGGTGGAGCCGGCCGGCCGGGTCCTGACCTGGTCCCAGGTGCCCACGCCGGCCGGCCTGGACGCCGAGCAGCTCTGGCGGACGCTCGATGCCCTGATCACGAACACCCTGGACGGCGCCGAGGTTGGCCCGGACGAGCTGGCGGGCTGCGGCTGCGGCTGCGGCGGGCCGATGGACTGGCCGTCGGGCGTGGTGTCGCCGCTGAACATCCCGGCCTGGCGCGGCTTCCCGCTGCGCAGCAGGCTGAGCGAGCGACTGCCCGGTATCACGGTCCGGGTGCACAACGACGCCATCTGCCTGGTCGCCGGAGAGCACTGGCGCGGTGCCGGACGCGGCCGCGACAACGTGCTCGGCGTCGTGGTCTCCACCGGAGTGGGCGGCGGGCTGGTGCTGGATGGTCGGCTTGTGGCCGGCGCCTCGGGCAATGCCGGCCATATCGGCCATGTCGTCGTGGACCCGGACACCGGACCCGAGTGCGCCTGCGGCGGGCGTGGCTGCGCCGAGGCGATCGCCCGCGGTCCCGCACTCGTCACCTGGGCCCAGGCGGAAGGCTGGCGGCCAGACCAGAAGGATGCGACGGCCAGGGAGCTTGCCGACGACGGGGCCCTAGGGCACCCCGTCGCGCTGGCCGCGATGCGGCGGGCGGGCCGCGCGCTTGGCATCGCGATCGCGTCGGCCACCGTCCTGTGCGACCTGGAGGTCGTCTCGGTTGGCGGCGGGCTGTCCCAGGCGGGACCACTGCTCTTCGACCCGCTAGAGGAGTTCCTGCGCGCGCACGCCCGGCTCGACTATGCGCGCACGGTCAGCGTCGTGCCGGCCGCGCTCGGGCAGAGCGCCGGCCTGGTCGGGGCCGCGGCGCTCATCTTCGCCGCCGACCGGTACTGGGCGGCGGACTGAGCGCGTTCGGCCCGTGGACGGCCCTCGGGGGACCCGCTTGGGCCGGGTGCACCTGGTCGCCGGGCGGACATTCAGTGCGACAATCCAGGCGTGACTTCCACACTCCCGGTCGGGCCCGATGACGTGCTCGCCGCCCGCGAGGTGCTGCGGCCGGTAATCCGGCAGACCCCCGTGCTGGAGTCGGGCGCGCTGGCGGCGCTTGTCGGCGGCCCCGTCTTCCTCAAATGCGAGAACCTGCAGCGGGGTGGCTCGTTCAAGGTCCGCGGCGCTTACGTGCGGATCTCGCGGCTGAGCCCGGCCGAGCGGGCCCGTGGCGTCGTTGCGGCCAGCGCCGGAAACCACGCCCAGGGCGTCGCGCTGGCGGCCGAATGGCTTGGCACCCGCGCGACCGTAGTCATGCCCGCGGCCGCGCCGCTGCCCAAGATCGCCGCAACCCGTGGGTACGGCGCGGAGGTCATCCTGCACGGCGCGTCGGTGGAGGAGGCGCTGGCGCGAGCCCTGGAGATCTCAGAGCAGACCGGCTCGATCCTGATCCACCCGTTCGACCACGCCGACGTCATCGCCGGCCAGGGCTCCGTCGGGCTGGAGATTGCCGAGCAGTGCCCCCAGGCGCGCACGGTCGTAGTGCCGGTCGGTGGCGGCGGGCTCGCCTCCGGCGTGGCGGTCGCACTCAGCTCGGTCCTGCCGCAGGCACAGGTGATCGGCGTGCAGGCCGAGGCGGTCGCGCCTATCGCGGCATCGGTGGCGGCCGGCCACGCGGTCTCGGTCGAGGCGGCGGCCACCATGGCGGACGGCATCGCCGTGGCGGTACCGGGCACGCTGACCACACCGCTGATCGCCCGGCTGTGCGGGCGGGTGCTGACCGTAACGGAGGAGAACCTGTCCCGTGCGCTCCTGCTGTGCCTGGAGCGCGCCAAGCAGCTGGCCGAGCCGGCCGGGGCGGCCGGGGTGGCGGCGCTGCTCGAGCATCCGGCGCACCTGTTCCAGCCGCCGGTCGTCGTCGTGCTCTCGGGCGGCAACATCGACCCGCTCCTGCTGTCCAAGGTGCTGCGCCACGGCCTGTCGGCGGCGGGTCGGTACATGGCGTTCCGGTGCAAGCTGCCGGACCGGCCGGGTGCGCTGGCGACGCTGCTCAGCGAGCTGGCCGCGCTGGGCGCGAACGTGCTGGACGTGATGCACGAGCGGGTGACCGCCGACCTGCGGGTCGACGAGGCCGAGGTGAACCTGCACCTGGAGACGCGCGGCCCCGAGCACTGCGACACGGTCATCAGCCAGCTCCGCAAGGCCGGATACACGCTGCTGTTCAGCTAGCGGCCCGGGCCGGGCCGGCGGCGTGGCCGGCGCGTTAT
>JASHOV010000426.1 GCA_030038495.1 Streptosporangiaceae bacterium | reverse complement strand
GACCCGGCTGGCAATGGCACTCAGGAAGTCCCTGTCGTCGGCACCGTAATGGCGCTCTTCCCGTTCGGTCAGCCGCGACAGCGCCAGGCTCATCACGCCCAGCAGCTGCCCGCGCGCGATCAGCGGCGCGGCGATCACGGACGTGAACTTAACCTCCGGATATTCGCGCGCCCCCGGCAGGCTGTTGCCGTCCATGTCGTCGACCACGACGGTGTCGAGCCTGGACATGGCCTCCGCGCAGAAATGCCCGGCCGGATAGCTGACCTGCTCGCCTACGAGCGGCCAGGTGCCCGGCTCGGGCATCCAGCCGCGGGCATGCAGCTGCGCCCGGCGGACCAGGGTGTCGCCGTGCAGCAGGTCGACAAAGCAGTGATCGGCGAACTGGGGCACTAGGGTCTCGGCGACCTGGCGCAGCGTCACGTTGAGCTCGAGCGAGCTGGACAGCCGCTCGCCGATCCGCTCCAGCAGCCCGATCAGGTCACCAGCGCGCTGGGTGCCGCGCCGTGTCGCCTCCCGCGCCATGATCACGATGCCGATGATCTCGCCGACGTGGTCGCGCAGCGGCGCCGCGTGCGCGCGGACGAAGACGCGCGAGCCGTCCAGCCGCTGGCTGGCCAGGGTGCCCTCCCACGGCCAGCCGCTCAGGACGTTGTCCGCCATGTGCTGGACGATGGCCACGTCACCCTGCTCCAGGCCGAGCGATAGCAGTGACCGGCCGACTAGATGCGCGGGATCGTCGGGGAACCCGAACAGCGACACGGCGAAGGTGTTCGCGTACAGCAGCGCGCACTCGGGATCGGTGACGACGAGGCCGGTCGCCATGTAGTCCAGGACCTCGCTGCCAGTCAGCGGGGCCTGATACGAGCCGCCGGGAGCGATCACGGCGCTACCACCGCGGCCGCCTGGCGCAGCACAAACACGTGAGTGGCAATCTCGGCTGGCAACTCCGCCTCGATGGCACCGGAAGCGTCCGCACCTGTCACCCGCACACCGTGGTCGCTGGCCGCGAGCTTAACCTCGCGTCCGGGTTGTATCCCAATGTTCTTGAGTCTAAGCATCAGCGTGGCATCGCTTTGGACTTGTTCGCTGATACGGCTGACGACAACCTGCTCGGTGCTCGGTGTGGCTAGGTCGATCATTGCGACGTCCGGCTCAGCCGAGGCGACATCGGCGCGGTTCGCGGCCTCTGTAGGCACGTCCAGCTCGGCCAGGCCGGGAATGACGTTTCCGTGCGGACAGCGGACCGGGTATCCGAGCAGCTCGACCAGCCGCCGCTCGACGCTATCGGAAATCACGTGCTCCCAGCGGCAGGCCTCGATGTGGACTTCTTCCCAGGGCAGCCCGATCACACCTACCAGCAGGCATTCAGCCAAGCGGTGCTTGCGCATGACCCGCATCGCGAGCTTCCGCCCGCTGTCGGTCAGCGCGAGCTGCCGGTCGCCCTCGACGTGCAGGAGCCCGTCGCGCTCCATCCTGGCGACCGTCTGGCTGACGGTCGGGCCGCTCTGAGACAGCCGCTCGGCGATCCGGGCACGCAGCGGGACGATGCCCTCCTCTTCGAGCTCGAAGATCGTGCGGAGGTACATCTCCGTCGTGTCGATCAGGCCGTGGGCTGTCACGTGCTTTTTTACCTCCGGCATCGATGCTATGACGAGCCGGCCGGCCTGCGTACATGTCATCTGCCGGGGACCCCGGTGGCCCCTGCTGGGCGCACATGAGCCTGCGCCTGGTCGACTGGTCCATCCGTGAGCTCGGCCCGGAGGCTGTCACCACGTGGCTTGAGGTGGCCGAGGAGCTGATGCCCTGATGGCCGCCGTTCCCCTCATCACGGGGACAGGCGGCTGACGGTCCAGGATGAATCCTGCCGGGTGTACCGGAAACGGTCGTGCAGGCGGCTCGGCCGGCCCTGCCAGAACTCCATCCGGGCGGGCGTCAGCAGGTAGCCGCCCCAGAACTCCGGCATCGGCACCTCCGTGCCCTCCGGCCAGCGCCGCTCCATCTCGGCGTACCTGGCGTCGAGGTCCGCACGGGAGGCCAGGACCGTGGACTGGCGGCTGGCCCAGGCGCCGAGCTGCGAGCCGCGCGGGCGGGTACGGAAGTAGGGCTCGCTGTCGGCCGTGGACAGTGGCGCCACCGGGCCCTCGATGATCACCTGCCGGTGCAGCGCGTGCCACGGGAACAGCAGGCAGGCCTCCGGGACCTCGGCCAGGTCACTGGCCTTGCGGGATGTCCTGTTCGTGTAGAACGTGAAGCCGTCCGGGCCTGAGGACTTCAGCAGCACCATCCGGGCCCGCGGCCGCAAGTCGGCGGAGACGGTCGCCAGTACCATCGCGGTGGGCTCGGGCAGGCCCGCCCGCAGTACGTCGCCCATCCACTGGTCGAACAGGGCCATGGGCTCGGCGGGCAGCATGGACTCGTCGAGGGCTCCGGCCAGGCCGGCTGCGGGGTGTGCTGTCGGCTCCACGGGTAATGATCCTCACACAGCCGCATGCCGGGCGCCACGCCTGGCGTGGCGCCCGGCGCGGTTTGATTTGTACCAAGGCCGGGTTACCGGTCCGTAGTCGCCGCGCGGTTGAATAGGGGCGCAGGCCACACAGGGCCCGCTGGCCCCCGCCGCCCGACACGCGGCCTGATCCCCCGGCCAGCTCGCCGGCCCGCCGCTGACAGAAGACGGAGGAAGCGTAGATGTCCGACTTTGTACCTGGGCTTGAGGGCGTCGTCGCATTCGAGACGGAAATCGCCGAGCCCGACAAGGAGGGCGGGGCACTTCGGTACCGGGGTGTGGACATCGAGGAACTCGTCGGTCACGTCTCATACGGGCACGTGTGGGGCCTGCTAGTCGACAACAAATTCGCGCCGGGGCTGCCGCCCGCGGAGCCTTACCCGATCCCGGTCCACTCGGGAGACATCCGGGTCGACGTGCAGAGCGCGCTGGCGATGCTGGCACCGGCCTGGGGCATGCGCCAGCTGCTTGACATCAGCGACGAGGAGGCGCGGGATGACCTGGCCAGGGCCTCGGTCATGGCGCTGTCGTTCGTCGCGCAGGCGGCCCGCGGTCTCGGACTGGCGATGGTCCCGCAGAAGCGCGTCGACGAGGCCAAGACGATTACCGAGCGGTTCATGATCAGGTGGCGCGGAGAGCCCGACCCGCGGCACGTCAAGGCGATCGACGCGTACTGGGTCTCGGCCGCCGAGCATGGCATGAACGCCTCGACCTTCACCGCCCGGGTGATCGCCTCCACCGGCGCGGACGTGGCTGCGGCGTTGTCGGGTGCCGTCGGCGCCATGTCCGGGCCGCTGCACGGCGGCGCCCCCGCGCGCGTGCTCGGGATGATCGAAGAGGTCGAGAAGACCGGCGACGCCGTCGCCTACGTCAAGCAGGCGCTGGACCGCGGTGACCGGCTGATGGGCTTCGGCCACCGGGTCTACCGGGCCGAGGACCCGCGGGCCAGGGTGCTGCGGCGCACCGCCAGGGAACTCGGCGCGCCGCGATACGAGGTCGCCGCCGCCCTGGAGAAGGCCGCGCTGGACGAGCTGCACGCCCGGCGGCCGGATCGGGTCCTGGCCACGAACGTCGAGTTCTGGGCCGCGATCATGCTGGACTTCGCCGAGGTGCCTGCGCACATGTTTACCTCGATGTTCACGTGCGCGCGGACCGCCGGATGGGCGGCACACATCCTGGAGCAGAAGCAAACCGGCAGGCTGGTACGCCCCAGCGCCAGGTACGTCGGCCCGAAGTCGCGGTCGGTCCGGGAGGTGCCGGGCGCGGACGAGGTCGTCGACCACGATGTCTGACCCCCAGAGGATCGTCATCCCGGCGGAGCTGCGGCCCGCGGACGGCCGGTTCGGCTCCGGGCCGACCAAGGTCAGGCCGGAGCAGGTCGCCGCGCTGGCCGCGGCCGGGCCGGGCCTGCTCGGCACCTCGCACCGGCAGGCCCCGGTGCGGGCCGTGGTGCAGCGCGTCCGCGAGGGCCTGGCCGAGCTGTTCGCGCTGCCCGATGACTATCTGGTCGTGCTGGGCAACGGCGGAACGACGGCCTTCTGGGACGCGGCGGCGTTCGGCCTGATCGACGCCAGGTCGCAGCACCTGAGCTTCGGCGAGTTCTCCGCCAAGTTCGGCAGGGTCGCGCAGGCCGCGCCCTGGCTGGCGGACCCGTCGGTGATAGCGGCCTCGCCCGGCACACACCCGCTGCCGCGGGCCGAGGCCGGGATCGACGCCTACGCGCTCACCCACAACGAGACCTCGACCGGCGTGGCCATGCCGATCCGGCGGGTTCATGGCGGCGACCCGGGCGCGCTGGTGCTGGTGGACGCCACCAGCGCGGCGGGCGGCATCGCCGTGGACGCGGCGTCCTGCGATGCGTACTACTTCGCGCCGCAGAAGTGCTTTGGCTCGGACGGGGGCCTGTGGATCGCGCTGATGTCCCCGGCCGCCATCGACCGGGTAGCGCGGATCGCCGCGAGCGGCCGGTACATTCCGGAGTTCCTGTCACTGCAGATTGCCATCGACAACGCCCGGCTGCAGCAGACCTACAACACCCCGGCGGTCGCAACGCTGATCATGCTGGCCGAGCAGGTGGACTGGATGCTGGCGGGTGGCGGCATGTCCTGGACCACGGAGCGCACGGCGGCCTCGTCGGGGATTCTGTACAACTGGGCGGACAAGTCGCCGGTCGCGGCTCCCTTCGTCGCCGACCCGGCGCAGCGATCACAGGTCGTGGCGACGATCGACTTCGACTCCTCGGTGGACGCGAACTCGCTGTCCAAGGCGCTGCGCGCGAACGGTATCGTCGACACCGATTCCTACCGCAAGCTAGGCCGTAACCAGCTGCGGATCGGGACGTTCCCCGCGGTCGACCCCGCCGACGTCGAGGCACTCACCAACTGCATCGACTACGTGCTCGAGCGGCTCTAGGCGAGGGCCGAGCCGGTCGCCCCTACTCACCCGTGACCCGGTTCGGGCAAGGGCTTCTAATGGGAGCGTTAGGGTCCTGGGAGAGCCGTAATACTCCCAGTTATCCGGATGGGCCGCGGCTACCGGCGGAGGGGCCACGCGCCGAGTTCCTCGTAGCGCGCGGGCCTGGGCGGGCTCACGGGGTCGTCTGCCTGGTCGGCACGACGGGCCAGGTTGCTGCGGATGAGGTGGATGTCGGTCGCCGTCCACGGTGTCCCCGCCAGCGCTGTGAGCGCGTCGGTCTCGGCCGTCAGGCTGGCCGGCTCCCGGCAGCGCGCGAGCGTGAGATGCGCGCGGTACCTGCGGCCCTCGTCGGGCGGCGGCGCGCCCGCCCGCCGTGCCCCGGCTGCCACCGAGGCGGCGAGTGCCGCCAGGCCGGGACCGGCCTGGATCCCCGCCCAGAGCACCCTGGCGCGAGTCCGGCCGGGAAACGCACCGCCGCCGGTGATGGCCAGCCGCTGAGCGGGATGGCGGGCCGCAGCGCGCTCCAGCCGCCGGCCGAGCTCGGGCAGGACTTCCCCGGCGACCTCGCCGAGGAAGGCGAGGGTCAGGTGCCAGTCCTCCGCGGTCGTCCAGCGCAGACCAGGCCGCGCGGCCCGCAGCGGATCGACGGCTGCGGCCAGCTCTTCCAGCGCGGCAGACGGCGGCACGATGGCGACGAACAGCCTCATGCGCCATTCGTACCAGGATCGGCCGGCGTTAGCCGCCCCTAGGCGCCGGGCAGCGCGACTACCGCGTCCACCTCGATCAGGAACCCCGGCCGGAACAGTGCGGCGACCTGTACCAGGGTGCTGGCCGGGTTGGGCCGGCTGCCAAGGGACGGCCGGATCAGCTCGTCGCGGATATCCCTGATGACCTGAAGCGAGCCGGTGTCCAGCACGTACCAGCCGAACCGCGCGACATCGGGCCAGTCGGCACCGAGCTCGCGGATGATGCGGTGCAGGTTGCCGAGCGCCTGCCGCGCCTGCGCGGCTATGTCCCCAGGACCCACGAGCTGGCCGCTGTCGTCCAGCGCCACCTGCCCGGAGACAAACGCCAGCCGGCCGCTGACCGTGACGGCATGGGAGTAGCCGGGACCCGGCGAGACTCCCAGGACGTCGGTAAGACGCTCGTTGATCGGCATGCAGCACTCCAGCTCGGGGCGAACGGGCGATGCCATAGTGGCGAGCGCCGCGCTCGGCGGTCAACAGGATTATCAGGCCATGATCCGGGCCAGCTCGGCCGGCCGCAGGTACTCCCGGACAGGCACGCCACGGTTGCGCGCGAGCATGAACCCGACGACCACGGTGGCCGCGAGCGAGATCACCCCGCCCGCGATCAGGCTCATCCGCGCGCCGTACTCCTCCGCCACCCATCCGACCAGCGGCGAGCCCAGCGGCGCGCCGCCAAGGAAGACCAGCATGTACAGGCCCATCACCCGGCCGCGCATCTCCGCCGTGGTGGCCAGCTGCGTGCTCGAGTTCGCGGCCGTGGTGAACGTCAGCAGCGCGACACCGGTCGGTACGAGCGCCAGCAGGAAGGTCCAGAAACCGGGCATCATCCCCGCGATGATCTCGAAGACGGCGAACGCGAAGGCCGTCACGAACAGCAACCGCATCGTCGGCCGGGCGCGCCGCGCGGCCAGGAGCGCGCCGCCAAGGGCGCCCACCGCGAACATCGCGGAGGCGAAGCCAAACGCTCCCGCGCCGGTGTGGAACACGGTCCGGGACATCAGCGCGTTCGTCACCTGAAAGTTCATCCCGAAGGTGGCGACGAAGAAGATCAGGATCATGGTCATCCACAGCTGCGGCCGGGCCCGGACATAGGCCAGCGCCTCCCGTAGCTGCCCTGGGGCGCGCGGCGGGTGCTTGACCTGGTGCAGTTCCTCCGGCCGCATCAGCTTCAGCCCGGCGATCACGGCGCAATAGGAGGCGGCGTTGAGCAGGAACGCGGCCGGCGTGCCGACCAGCGCGATGACGAGCCCGGCGATGGCCGGGCCGACGATCCTGGCCAGGTTGAAGACCGCGCTGTTCAGGGCGATCGCATTGGCCATGCTCTCCCGCCCGACCATCTCGACGGCGAACGCCTGCCGGGTCGGGTTGTCGACGACGGTGACCATGCCGAGCGCGAACGCCAGCATGTATACCTGCCAGATCCGGACCGCGCCGGTTATGGCCAGAATGCCGAGGATCAGCGCCAGGCCGCCCATCAGCGCCTGCGTCACCATCAGGATGCGGCGCTTGGGGTAGCGGTCGGCCACCACCCCGCCCCACATGCTGGCCACCATCGGCGCGAACTGGAGCCCGGCCGTGATGCCCAGCGCGGTGCCGCTGTTATGGGTGAGCTCCAGGACGAGCCAGTCCTGCGCGACCCGCTGCATCCACGTGCCGGTGTTGGACACCACCTGGCCCGCCGCGAACAGGCGGTAGTTGCGGGTGCGCAGTGAGCCGAACGTGCGGTTGCCCCAGCGTGCGGGGCCCGGCCGGGCCGGGTGTTCTGCTGGCCGGGTGGACGACCGCCCGGAGCCCCCCGAGGGAACGTCGGTCAGGACTGGCTGAGCTTCTCCAGAATCGGGGCCGCCTGCCGCAGCAGCGCCCGTTCCTCCGCCGTGAGCTCCCGCAGCCGCTGCGCGAGCCAGGCCTCCCGGAGTCGCCGGGACTGCCGCACGACGTCCTTGCCCTGCTCCGTGACCGTCAGCACCACCTGCCGCCGGTCGCTGGCGTGCGGGGCCCTGACTACCAGGCCGCGCTCCTCTAGCGCCGCGACGACTCTCGTCATGGACGGCGGCTGCACCTTCTCGTGCTCCGCCAGCTCGCCGGGCGTCATCATGCCGTGCCGCTCCAGCGCTGAGAGCGCGGCCAGTTGCGTGTCCGACAGCCCGGGCTCGAGCCCGGAGGCCAGACGCTGCGCGCGCATCCTGCGGGCGAGCCGGCTCACCGAGATCCGGAGCGCTGTCGCCAGGCCGGCGTCCGACCTGGTCTGTGGTGGCGTGGTCATATTCGTTAACCTGAGTCATTACTCTTGCTAACAATACACGGAGCGGCTTTACTCCGTCAAAGGAGTCGGCGACCCCCGCGCAGCATCGTCGCACGAGTCCTGGCCATCCGCATCCTGCCCGCCCCCAGTGCTGTGCTGATGCCGGCCGGGCGGTGGGCGCCTGCCTGCCGTCGCGGTGGCCCGGCGGGTGACCGGCTAGCCTGAGCCGGTGAGCACCACGCGGCGGCCGGCGCCGCCTCCCCTGGAAGGCGACGACCGGGTCATCACGCTCGTGATCACCGCTGGCTGGGCGATCGCGCTTGTCGTCCTGCTGATCGTCCGGGGCAGCCTCGCGCCCGCGGACCGGTGGTGGATCTGGGTAGCGGCGGCCGGGCTGGGCACGGGCCTGTTCGGCCTGGCCTGGGTCCCCTACCTCAAGCGCTCACGAGCCAGGGCCGCCGAGCGCCGCGAGCAGCGGGCCACGGCGCGGGCTGATGCCCGTGGCCGCAGCGGCGGCTCCAGCGGCTAGCCGAGTCCGGCCGGCAGCCCTCCCCCGCGCAAGATGGGTGGCGGCTCAGGACTCGCCGTGATCCAGTGACTCGAAGACCGTGTCGGCAAGCGCGACGCCCGGCATGTCTACCAGGTCGTATCCGACCTCGTCGATGACCGGAGCGATAGTGCCGAAACCGGGATCGGCCGTCAGCGCCTCCGAGTGCGCCCCGCACCCGTGATCGAGAGATACCACGCGGCCGTCGTCGGGCGCGTACTCGTTCGCGCATACCCCGAACACCCGGCCGAGCGGACCGGCGAGCGGCGTGAGGAATCCGCAGGTGACACAGGGTCCGGGAGCTGCCCGCGCCAGCGGCGTGCCCGGCCCGTGCTCGCTGGCGTACCAGCGGACAGCTGTGGTGTCCCGGCCGATGGCGGACAGCACACGGGCCCGGCTGGGCCTGGGCGGCAGCTCCTCGCCGCCGGGAGCGGCCAGGCCCAGGGCCGCGGCCAGGTCGTCGCCCGGCTCCCATGCCTGCCAGGCTGCGCTGTCATCCCAGTCCAGCACACCGTCGTCGCCCTCGAGCACCGCGGCCGGGACCAGCCGCTCGTCATCGGAGGCAGCGGGCATGAGGTCGCCGACACCGAGGTCTCCGGGCCGGACCCGCTCGCTCCACGGCACCCAGGGCGGGGCCAGCAGAGCCTCAGGGCCTGGCAGCATCACGACCTCGCTGACGGTGGCCGTCTTGGCGCGGGACGCCCGGCTGACCGTCACCGCCCAGCGCCACCCGACATACGCGCGGTCCAGGCAGCTGAACAGGTGCGTGACGACGCGCTCATCGTCGGCCTGAGCGGCGACGTGCTCGCCGACACCGTCCGGGCCGGCGACCTCGATCGCCGCTGCGCGGGCAAGGTCAGCCGCCTGGTAGCAGATCTCGTCCAGGACGGCGGCACGTACTCGGGTGGGACTCACGTTCGGTAATTGTTCCCTATCTGACCACGTGGATGCCTGCTGATGCCCTAGATAGGGCAGGCCGCTCTCGCTCGGCTGTGTTGTCCGGGCCGCAAAGGCAGAATACTGGAGCCATGGGAGACACCGGCACGGAGGAACGGGCCAGCGGGGCCAGCCGTTTCTTCGCCGCCTCCCAGAACGCGGCCAGGGCCGCGTCTGGCGCCGCGCGGGCGAGCGCGTCCGCCGTGCACGGCACCGGCCGGTTCGTGCACCGGCTGACCGCGGCCTCGGGGGCCGGCCGCACCGGCCTGTCTACGCTGCTTGAGCTCTCGATCTCCAGCGCCATCGGCGACGCGTTCGTGGTGATCGCGCTGGCGGGGACCCTCTTCTTCAACTCGACGGCCGAGCAGGCCCGCGGGCGTGCGGCTTTCGCCCTGATCGTCACTATTGCTCCGTACGCGATCCTGGCTCCGCTGGTCGGGCCGATGCTGGACAAGGTCCGGCGGGGCAACAAGTACGTCCTCATGGGCACGCTGCTGGCCAGAGGCTTGCTGTGCTGGGGCATGGCGGGGGCGGTGGAGAGCAACGACGCGGTGACCCTGCTGCCGGCCGCGCTGGGCGTGCTGGTGCTGCAGAAGGCCTACGCCGTCACGAAGGCCGCCGTCACGCCCAGGCTCCTGCCGCCGGAGATCACGCTGGTGTCGGCCAATTCCCGGTTCAGCCTGGCGTCCCTGCTGTCGACCTCGGTGGGCGCGGTCGTCGCGCTCGGCATCGACAAGGCGTTTGGCGACCACTCCGGCGGCGCCGCGTGGGTGCTGCGGGTCGCCACGATCATCTACCTAGCGGCGATGGCGATCGGGTTCCGGCTGCCGGACCGCGTCGATGAGCAGTTGGCGGACGACGCCCCTGACGGCGTCACGGCCCAGTCACCTGCCGGGGGCGAGTACTCCCAGTACCCGCCGACAGTCCCGTATCCCACGGCGGATCAGTGGCCCGCGGACGCGCACGGGACGAACCGTGCTGGCACCGGGCCGGACGGCAACCGATCCGGCCGGCCTCCTGGCGCCGATTTTCCCCTCGGCTCCCGGCGGCCCGCAGCGGCCCGGCGGCGGCCGTTCGCCATTCCTCATGTCGGCCCCCAGGTGGCCGAGGCAATGCGGGCGAACGCCGCGATCCGCGCTTTCTACGGCTTCATGATCACGTTCCTGGCGTTCATCCTCCGTACCGAGAAGTTCGGGCACATCTCGGACAAGATCGCGCTCGGCGGCCTCGCCGTGGCGATCGCGGCCGGCGGCATACTCGGCACCGGCATCGGCTCAGCGCTGCGCGCCAGGGCACCGAAGCTGCTGATGTTCGCCGTGCTGCTACTGACGACGCTGGTGACGGCGGCCTGCGCCATCATGTTCGGGCTGATAACCGTGCTGGTTGCCGCGCTTGCGGCCGCCATCGCCCAGACGCTAGTGAAGGCGTCGTTGGACTCGATCCTGCAGCGTGAGATTTCCGAGGAGAGGCGCTCCTCGGTGTTCGCGTTCTCCGAGACCGTGCATCAGCTTGCGCTCGTGATCGGCGGCCTGGTTGGCCTGGCCCTCTCGCTGACGAACAGCGGCCTGACCGGACTCACGGTGGCGGCGGTCGGTCTTGCCTGCGCCATGGTCTCGCTCTTGCTGACCCGGCGGCACCGAATCACGCGCGGGCAAGCCGCGCGGTTCGGCAGCTGATCCCCCGCGATCAGGATTCCAGGTCGGCGGCCACGGCCTTCAGCACAGCGGCGATCTTCTTGGCATCGCGGCTGTCGGGGTGCTTGGACCGGCGGTAGGTGTTGGAGACCCCATCGAGCAGCTTGATCAGGTCCTCGATGATCAGCACCATTTCGTCCGGGCTCTTCCGGCTGGTCTTCGCGACCGTCGGCGGCGGCTCGAGCACCTTGACCTGCAGTGCCTGCGTGCCTCGGCGCCCCTCGGCCACGCCGAACTCCACCCGCTGGCCGGGCTTGAGCGGGATCGCAGCGGGATCGAGGGCAGTGGAATGCACGAAAACCTCACCGCCATCGTCACGGGTGAGGAAGCCGAAGCCCTTGTCGACGTCATACCACTTGACCTTGCCAGTAGGCACGGGCGAGACCTTACGCGAGGAGGAACGTTGCACCGGCGCGGCAGGCACCGCGTGCTTCCAAGGTTATCGGTAGCGAGCGTCATCCGCCGCTACCGGCGGCCCCCCGTGATGGCCGCCCCGTGATGGCCGGACCGTCTAGTCCACCCGGTGCGGCTTGTTCCACGGCGGCACCGTCGGGACGCGCCTGGCATGCGAGAGCCGCCAGACCAGGTACGCGGTGCCCGCCACCGCGCCAACCCGGCTGATGATGTCGGCGTACAGCCATCCTTCGTGCACGTACGGTCCGAAGCTGTCGTATCTGCTGCCGAGCGTGACGCCGAGCGAGGTCCCGACGACGAGGATCAGGACCGGGCCAGCCAGCCCGATCCATTTGTCCCGGTAGTCCCAGGCGCGCGACGCCAGCGCCGGGAGTACGCCGAGCAGCCATACCGGCGGGAACGCGGCACCGCCCAGGCCGAGCAGTGTCGCCGCGGCTGCCTCGACCGGATTGCGGCGAGCCCAGGCAAGTAGCCGGCGCGCCAAGGCCCTCACGCGCGTCAGCAGATCTGCTGCCCGTGACTCGCGAGCATTCTGGCCGCCGGCGCTCAGCGCTGCCGCCGACGGCCAGGCGGGGCGGGCCGACCCGGGCTTAGTCCCGGCGGGCCGATCCCTGGCCGAGCCGGGAGTCGGGTCGGCATCCATCGCGGCCGCCGGCTCGTCCGCGGGCGGCACGAGCCCGTCGGCCGGCCCCGGCTGGCGAGGAAGCCAGATCGGAGGCGGCCGCTCCGGGTCGGGCCAGGCCGCCGCGTCCGGGAAGGCCGGCGGCGCCGCCTCCGCGCCGTCATCGTCACGTCCGGAGTCGCCGTTCAGCAGCCGGGTCCGCAGGTCCTCGCTGCCGGGAGCGGCCGGCCAGTGCCAGCTGGAGTGCGAGCTCAGGCGCCGCAGCCGACCCGGCGGCTTGTCCTGCCGCTCGGCGGGTTCGGCGCCGGATTCGCCGCGCGCTGCGGCGAGCCGCGCGACCTCCTGGTCGACCAGAGCGGTCGGGTCGCCGAGGCGGGACAGGAGCGCGGCTACTTCCATCGAAGTCGGGGGACCGCTCGGGCTCGCGGTGCGGTCGATGAAGTCATGGGTACGGCTCACGAGCGCTCGGCGGTCCTCGGCACCCAGCCGGCCGCGGGCCGCGAGGGAGAGCCGGTTGAGGTAATCCCGGATGAGCTGCTCGGTCGGGGGGCTCATGGGCTGATAATCCCTCTTCAGGCGGCCCTTGTGCAGCCGGCGCGCGCAAGATCGTCACGGCGAACGCGGGCAGTTGCGGCGAACGCGGCAGGAGCCTGCGCAGACGCGAAAGAAGGCGGGCCCCGGTCAACCGGGAACCGCCTCCTTCGCTCACCGAACTCCGGTCCTGCCCGGCCCGCGTGCGGGCCGGCTCGGATCAGAAGTCCATGTCACCGCCGCCCGGAGCGGCCGGAGCCTTCTCCTTCTCGGGCTTCTCCGCGATCACTGCCTCGGTGGTGAGGAACAGGCCGGCGATCGATGCCGCGTTCTGCAGCGCAGAACGGACCACCTTCGCCGGGTCGGGGATGCCGGCCTTGAACATGTCGACATACTCGCCGGTCGCGGCGTTCAGCCCGTGACCGGACTCAAGGTTGCGCACCTTCTCGACCACGACGCCGCCCTCAAGGCCGGCGTTGACCGCGATCTGCTTCAGCGGCTCCTCGAGTGCCTTGCGGACGATCTGCGCGCCAGTCGCCTCGTCGCCCGTTAGCTCGAGCTTCTTGAACGCGTTCTTGCCCGCCTGCAGCAGGGCGACGCCGCCGCCGGCGACGATGCCCTCCTCGACCGCAGCCTTGGCGTTGCGCACCGCGTCCTCGATGCGGTGCTTGCGCTCCTTCAGCTCGACCTCGGTCGCCGCGCCGGCCTTGATGACGGCAACGCCGCCAGCCAGCTTGGCCAGCCGCTCCTGCAGCTTCTCGCGGTCGTAGTCGGAGTCGGTGTTCTCGATCTCGGCGCGGATCTGGTTCACCCGGCCGGAGATCTGCTCCGCGTCACCCGCGCCATCGACGATCGTGGTCTCGTCCTTGGTCACGACGACCTTGCGGGCCTTGCCGAGCAGGTCCACGTCGGCGTTCTCCAGCTTGAGGCCGACTTCCTCGCTGATGACCTGGCCGCCGGCCAGGATCGCGATGTCGCCGAGCATGGCCTTGCGGCGGTCACCGAAACCGGGCGCCTTGACCGCGACGGACTTGAACAGGCCGCGGATCTTGTTGACGACCAGGGTCGCCAGCGCCTCGCCCTCCACGTCCTCGGCGATGATGACGAGCGGCTTGCCCGACTGCACCACCTTGTCCAGGAGCGGCAGCAGGTCCTTGTTGGCCGACACCTTCGAGTTGACGATGAGGATGTAGGGGTCCTCGAGGACGGCCTCCATGCGCTCAGGGTCGGTCACGAAGTAGTGCGAGATGTAGCCCTTGTCGAAGCGCATGCCCTCGGTGAGCTCGAGCTCCAGGCCGAAGGTGTTGCTCTCCTCGACGGTGATAACGCCTTCCTTGCCGACCTTGTCCATCGCCTCGGCGATCATCTCGCCGATCGCGGTGTCGGCCGCGGAGATCGAAGCAGTGTTAGCGATCTGCTCCTTGGTCTCCACGTCCTTGGCCAGCTTGGACAGCTCCTCGCTCACGCGCTCCACGGCTGCCTCGATGCCGCGCTTGAGCGACATCGGGTTCGCACCCGCTGCGACGTTGCGCAGGCCCTCGCGGACCAGCGCCTGGGCGAGCACCGTCGCCGTGGTGGTGCCGTCGCCGGCGACATCGTCGGTCTTCTTGGCGACTTCCTTGACGAGCTCGGCGCCGATCTTCTCCCACGGGTCCTCGAGCTCGATCTCCTTGGCGATGGACACGCCATCGTTGGTGATCGTGGGGGCTCCCCACTTCTTCTCGAGCACCACGTTGCGGCCCTTGGGGCCAAGAGTTACCTTCACGGCGTCGGCTAGCTGGTTCATGCCGCGTTCGAGGCCGCGCCTGGCGTCCTCGTCGAACGCGATCATCTTCGCTGCCATAGGCTTCCATTCCTCCCGGAACTTTGTGCCTGCGTGCCGACCGGGCCGACGCCCGCGACGGACGGCCGCGCCTGGCGGCGGTCCCTGCCCGCCGCCAGAAGGGCCTCGTCGCCCCGATCACGTCACTGCGTTGTCACTCTCACCCCGAGAGTGCCAACGACATGTTTAGCACTCTCATATAGAGAGTGCAAGCTGGGGGGTTCCGTGCACGCTAAAGCTGCAGGTCAGGGCCTCATGGCCGGACTGTCCGGGTTGACGGCACTGTGCCTGAGATGCGAAGAGGCCCGGCACCCCTGGCTCGCAATGCCGAGGTGCCGGGCTCTTTCTGGCAGGTTCCTGGAGCCAGCCCCGGCCTTTGGCCGGGTCACTCCAGCTGATGCCTGGCCGACCCTAGGCCGACCCGGCCATCAGACGGTCCGTACCGCCTCAGCCTGCGGACCGCGGTCGCTCTGCGTGATCTCGAACTCCACCCGCTGGCCCTCTTCGAGGGTGCGGTAGCCATCCGACTGGATTGCTGAGAAGTGCACGAAGACGTCCCTACCACCGTCGACCGCGATAAAGCCGTAGCCCTTGTCCGCGTTGAACCATTTGACGGTGCCCTGAGCCATTACCAACAACTCCCTAACTTGCACGGGCTACGGGTCCCGCCCTTTCATCGCGGAACCCGGTGATCGCGGCACAGTCCTGGCTTCACCAGCAAGCTCAGCTTGCCGCTCTTCCGCACCAACAGCGACCGCAGACGACTCTACAACCTGACGGTGCCAACTGCGGCGACTTGTGCCTGTCTCATGTGCATTGTGCCGTGACATCGGCAGATGCGGGGACTTAACCGCCCGCGACCGCGGGGATCACCGACACCTGGCCGCCCGGCGGCACCTCGGTATCCAGGCCCTTGGCCAGCCGCACGTCCTCGTCACCGACGTACACGTTGACGAACCTGCGCAGCTGCCCGGAATCGTCGAGCAGGCGCCCGCCGATGCCGGGAAAGGCAGCGTCGAGACTCTGAATCACCTCGCGCACCGATCCGGGGTCCGCGGTCACTACCGCCTCGCCGCCGGTATAGCTGCGCAGGATCGTCGGGACGCGCACCGACACCGTCATGCCGTGCCTGCCTCTCGAGCCGATACAGCCTGCCGCGACACTCCGTCCGCCGTAACTGGGCGAAGCGACGGCTCCAGTGCCCCGAACGCCGCCAGCGTTGCCGGTATGGCCTCGGGCGCGGGAATGCTGTCCGCGATCGCGTCCGGCGTCTTGAGCCCGTCGCCGGAATTGATGACGACCGTGCGCGCATCGGGATCTATCTGGCCCTCCTTGAGCAGCTTGCGCAAGACCGCGAGGGTAACGCCGCCCGCGGTCTCGGCGAAGACCCCCTCGGTCGCGGCCAGCAGCCGGATCGCGTCGACGAGGTCATCGTCGCTCACGTCCTCGACGGCACCGCCGGTGCGACGGACCACGTCCAGGACGAACGGCCCGTCGGCCGGGTTGCCGATGGCGAGGGACTTGGCGACCGTCGCGGGCCGCACCGGCTGCACGACGTCGTGGCCCGCGCGGAACGCGGCCGACACGGGCGAGCAGCCGGTCGCCTGTGCGCCGAAGACCCTGTACGGTGTGCCTTCGACCAGGCCGGTCGACACCAGCTCGCGGAACGCCTTGTCCACCTTCACCAGCTGGGCTCCGGACGCGACCGGCACGACGATCTGCTCGGGCAGCTTCCAGCCGAGTTGCTCGGCGATCTCGAAGCCGATGGTCTTGGAGCCCTCGGCGTAGTAGGGGCGGACGTTCACGTTGACGAAGGCCCAGTCCTCGCGCTCATCCGCCAGCTCCGAGGCCAGCCGGTTGGCGTCGTCGTAGCTGCCCCGCACCGCGACCAGCGCGCAGCCGTAGACGGCCGACCCGAGGATCTTCTGCGGCTCCAGGTCCGCCGGGATGATGACTACCGACCGGATGCCGGCCCTGGCGGCAGCGGCGGCGACGGCGTTGGCCAGGTTTCCCGTCGACGGGCACGCGAGCACCTTGAACCCCAGCTCGATCGCGGCGGCCAGCGCGACCCCGACGACCCTGTCCTTGAATGAGTGCGTCGGATTCCCCCGCTCGTCCTTGATCCACAGCTCGCGCATCCCCAGCGTCTTCGCCAGCTGATCGGCTCGGATGAGCCTGGTCCATCCCGGGTCCAGGTTCGGCCGGGTGGCCACGTCGGCCGGCACCGGCAGCAGGCTGGCGTAGCGCCACATGCTCAGCGGGCCGGACTCGATCGACCGGCGGGAGATGCGCGGCAGGCTGTACGCCACCTCGAGTGGCCCGAAGCACTCATCGCATGCGTGCTGGGAGCCGAGCGGACAGGTATGCCCGCATTCCCGGCAGGATAGGTGGGTAGCGAAGCCGAAGCGAGACGGGATCTGGATCGTGGCGGGAGTCGCGGTCGTTGCAGTCACTGTGCTTGCTGACACTGGGCTTGCTGACACTGGGCGAGGCCTTTCTCCTCATCTGCCCCGCGGCTGTCTGCCGCAGGCCGGAGTTGGCACCTGTCACGAGCCGACCTCGCCGCCGCAGCGCCCCGTGCCTGAATGACGGGCGCGCGCCAGGCGCATGATCATCGTGATGGTTGCCGGGGCTTCACAGGGCCGTTCCCTCCACCCCTCTGGATGAGCGGTATTCAGTTGTGACGAGAACTCTAGCTGGTCAGCGCCGGTCTTGGCCAATCTGGGCATCTGGCGCGGATTCGGTGCGGTGTCACGGGTACGGCGTTACAACCTGCCAGCAGCGGGGCAGTTAGCGGCAATGGCAGGTGTAAGAACTTTCGCGCGCCCCATGCTGTCCTCGATCTTCGTAGCCCAAGGGCTGGAGACCATGCAGCACCCGGAACTCGTGGCCCCGCGGGCCGAGTCCGTCGTGCAGCGCATGGCGCAACTGGTGCCGGCGCTGCCGGCCGACACCGCGCAGGCGGTGCGGGTCAACGGAGCCGTGCAAGCCGCGGCCGGCACGATGCTCGGGCTCGGCTGGTTTCCCCGGCTGTCGGCGCTCACGCTGGCCGGCACGCTCGTGCCGACCACCCTGGCCGGACACCGGTTCTGGCAGGTGGAGGATCCGAAGGAGCGCAAGCAGCAGCGCATCCACTTCCTCAAGAACATGTCGATGCTCGGCGGCCTGCTCATCGCCGCGGTGGACACCGACGGCAGCCCGTCGCTCGCGTGGCGCAGGCGCCGGGCCAGCCGGGCCGCCAACGCGCGCCTTGCCCCCGCCGCTCACGCGGTTGCAGGCGTGAGCGATGACCTGGGCCAGGCGGCAAAGGCCGTCACCGAGATCATGAGCGCCGAACTGCCCCGCGTTATCAGGGGAACGAGGCTGGCGGCCGACCGACTCTCGTCCGCCACGCAGACCGCGGCGGAGTCAGTCAGGGCAGCCGCGGGCGATCAGCTGCCCCGGCTCGCGCAGGCGGTGACGGACTCGGCCAAGACCGCCGCCGACCAGGTGTCACAGGCCGCTCAGACCGCGGTCGCGGCCAGCCGCGAGGCAGCCCGCCAGCTCACTCCCGCCTAGTTCACCTGGCACGTAATCCATGGTAGGCAGCGATTTCACTGGCGACTCGGCCAGTCCCAGGCGGGGAACAGGGATGACACCCGCGCCCGGCAAGCCGCACCCGGCGCCTCAGGTGCCACGAGTTAATCTGGCCTTACATGGGAGATACAGCGGGCAGGCGTGTGCTTGTCGCGTCCAATCGCGGGCCGATTTCGTACACGCGGGAGCACGACGGGCAACTCACCGCGAAGCGCGGCGGCGGCGGCATGGTGTCCGGATTGTCGAGTGTGGCCGAGACCGAGGACATGCTGTGGGTGTGCGCAGCGCTCGACGACGGTGACCGGGCCGCGGTCAGGAACGCGGGTCCCGGCGGCCTGCTGCGATGGGAAGGAACGGCGGGCGACTCGGCCGTACGCATGCTCGACCTGCCGCACACGGTGTTCGAGCGTGCCTACAACGGCGTCGCGAACTCCACGCTGTGGTTCGTGCACCACATGCTGTACGACACGCCCAACAGCCCGAGCTTCGGGCCGTCGTTCGAGCGGGAATGGACCGACTTCCGCACCTACAACGAGGCGTTTGCGGTAGCCCTGGCCGAGGCAGCGCAGTCGGCCGCCGTTCCGGTTCGCGCGGTCATCCAGGACTACCACCTCTGCCTCGCGCCGCGGATGCTGGCGGGCCGCGCCCCGCACGTCAGAATCGCGCACTTCTCGCATACGCCCTGGGCGCCGCCCGATTACTACCGGATGCTGCCGGACGCGATCGGCCGCGAGGTCCTGGAAGGGATACTCGGCGCCGATCACGCCGGGTTCCTGTGCCAGCGCTGGGCCGACGCATTCCTGGACTGCTGTGCCGAGTTCCTGGCCTGCAAGGTCGACCGCGAGCGGGCCGAGGTGCGTTATGACGGCCGGATCACCACGATCGGCGTGCACCCGCTCGGGGTCGATGCCGACCAGCTGCGCGACCGGGCCGAGCAGCCGGATGTCCAGGCCCGGATGACCGCGCTGGCTGAGCAGGCGGCGGGCCGCAAGCTGATCGTCCGGGTCGACCGCACCGAGCTGTCCAAGAACATCGTCCGCGGCCTGGAGGCCTACCGTGAGCTTCTGCGCAGCCGTCCGGAGTGGCGCGGCCGCGTGACCAAGGTCGCGTTCGCCTACCCGTCCCGCGAGGATCTGCCCGAGTACCGCGAGTACGCCGCCGCGGTGCAGCGGGTGGGCCGGCAGATCGAGGACGAGTTCGCGACGCCGGGCTGGGACCCGCTGATCCTGCAGGTAAACGACGACTACCCGCGCTCGCTCGCCGCACTGCGGCTGGCGAACGTGCTGCTGGTGAACCCGATCAGGGACGGCATGAACCTCGTGGCCAAGGAGGGCCCGATCCTGTCCGACACGGGCTGCGCCGTGGTGTTGTCCACCGAGGCGGGTGCGGCCGCCGAGCTAGGCGGCGACGCCCTGCTGGTCAATCCCTTCGATATCTCGCAGACGGCGGACGCGCTGCATCGGGCGCTGGCGATGGACGACCAGCAGCGTACCCGGCGCAGCAACGCACTCGCGGCCGCCGCCGCGGCGATGCCGCCGCAGCGGTGGTTCGCCAGCCAGCTCGACGCGCTCGGTGGCTAGCCGGGCCGGTTCGCGACTGGATGCGCGCCCAGATAGACCCGCCCTAGTCCCTGTCAGCCGACGACGCGCCGAAATTCCCGGCCAGGTAGCTCAGGAGCGCGACTACTCCGCGCGGGCCGTCGACGATCAGGTCCGCGTGTGCGCCGAGCTCGGTCACCTCCGCCGACTTGCTCCAGACGACCAGACCGGGAGTCCCCTTGTCTCGCAGTTCCGCAACCGCCGCGAAAGCTGGCCCGTCACCTAGGTCATCGCCGCAGAACAGCACGGCGGCAGGCTTGCGCTCGGCGACGAGGTCATGCATCGTCGAGCCCTTGTCCGCGCCGGGCGGTCGCAGCTCGATGACCAACCGCCCTGGCTCCATAACGAGGCCAGCCCGCTGCGCCAGATCCGCGAGCGGACCGCGGAGCCGCTCGAACACCGCGGCTGGCTGCTCCGCCCGGCGCGTGTGTATCGCTATGGCCTCGCCCTTTTCCTCGACCCAGACTCCAGGCGGCTCGCCTTCCCTGGCGAGGATCCCGGGGACCTGCTCCCGTGCTTCGGCCACGCCAGGGTGGGTCGGGGGCACCGACAGGTCCCCGTTCTCCCAGCGCTCGCGGCCGTAGTGGCCGAGGACAAGCAGGCGCGGCACCTCACCGAAATGGCCGTACTCGACGACGGTCAAGGCCGGCCGGCCGCTGATAACGGCCAGCGTCCCTGTGAGCGGCGCCAGTCGCTGGAGCGCGTCCAGGGCCCCTGGGTACGCGCGGGCGGATGTGGGATCGGGCACGATCGGGGCCAGGGTGCCGTCAAAGTCCAGCGCGATCATCGAGCTGGCGGGCGCCGCCGTCAGCGCGGCCAGGCCAGCCCGCCCCGCGGCGGTATGAGGCTCAGGTACCCAGGCATCGCTCATTCTCCCCCCAGTACTACCCAGCGGGCCGTCACTCCGCGCGGGCGGACCGGATCCGCTGCCTGCGGCTGCGCTGCCGCCGCAGCCGGGTCACCAGCACCGGATCGAATTCCGCCGCCTCTGGCCGGTCGATTAGCTCGTTCAGCAGCTGGTAGTACCTGGTGACCGGCACGCCGAAGACCTCCAGGATTTCGCGTTCCTTGGCGCCTGCCAGCCGCCACCAGCTGCGCTCGAAGGCCAGGATGCGCATGTCGCGCTCCGACAAAGCCGCCACCAGGCCTCCCGGCGCCCCCCGACTCATGGGCAATACCGCCGCTGGGCGAACCGAACCGCGCCCATGACTCATCCTAGGCTCGCCGCCTCGGCTCTATGCGCGGAGCTGATACCGCCGTACGCTCACCATTCGTGACTGTCTATAACTACCTGAGCTTCCTCACCGACTACGGACTCGAGGACGGGTTCGTCGCAGCATGCCACGGGACCGCGGCCAGAATCGCGCCCGCGGCACGGGTGATCGACATAACCCACCTCGTGCCACCTGGGGACGTACGCAGGGGAGCCGCGGTGCTGGCCCAGACCGTCACCTACCTGCCGCCCGCGGTGCACGTGGCCGTGGTCGACCCCGGCGTCGGCACGATCCGCAGAGCCATAGCGATCGCGGCCGGGGACAGCATCCTGGTCGGGCCCGACAACGGCCTGCTGTCCTGGGCGATCGCCGCCCTCGGCGGCCCCGGCCAGGCCATACAGCTGACCAATGGCGATCTGTGGCTGCATCCCGTGTCGTCGACCTTCCATGGCCGGGACATCTTCATGCCTGTGGCCGCGCACCTGGCCGCCGGCCTGGAGCTCACCGGCGCTGGCGACGAGATCCCGACGGCTGAGCTGGTGGAGCTGCCGGCGCCGACGAGCCGCATCCAGGACGGCGAGGCCGAGGGCGAGGTGATGTCGGTCGACAGATTCGGGAACGTGCAGCTGTCCATTCCCGCGGCCGAGGCCGGACGGCTGGGAATTGGCATCGGAACGGCGGTCGCGGTTCGCTGCGGCCGTCGGCAGCTGACCGTGCCGTACCTTGACACGTTCGCCGCCGGGGCGCCGGGGGAGATCGTCGCGTTCACGGACAGTGCCGGGCTGATCTCGCTGGCGATGAACGCGGGCGACGCGGCCCAGCAGCTCGGGCTGCCGCCCGGTGCGCACGTACGGCTCTCGCAGGCTCACACAGCGAAGGCCCGGTAGCCCGCCGAAATTCGCTCAGAACCCACGTAAATAGCTGGAACATGGCACAATGTGCGTACTCCCATGGAAGGCTAGGCAGGCGTGGCTCTGAGGTACTCCCGCCCCGTCAAGGCACTGATCGCGACGGGCATGGCGGCCAGCACCATTGTCATGATCGGCTTGCCGGCGGCCGCGGGCACGGTCCGCGGCAGCGAGTGGTGGATGAACACCCTGGCCATCCGCGACTCCTGGCCGGTGTCCCGTGGCGAGGGCGTCACCGTCGCGGTGCTCAGCGACGGTGTCGACGCTCATCAGCCGGACGTGGCCGCCGCGGGCGTGACGATCGGCCCTGACTTCACCGGCACCGGACAGTCCAGCGGCCCGTACTACGGCGAGATCGGTACCGGCATCGCCGCCCTCATCGGCGGACACGGATACGGCCTGCAAGGCGCCTTGGGCGTTGTCGGTGAGGCTCCGCTCGCGCAGATCCTCTCCGTCCGCGTGACGCTACCGCCTAATGACCCGTTGCTGGCCGAGCCGGCAGTCGCCGCTCGCCTGCCGGGCGCGATCGCGCAGGGCATCAGGTACGCGGTGAGCCACGGCGCCTCGGTCATCGACCTGCCGCTCGACCCTGGACAGGCAGGGATCACCGGCCAGGGGGGTGCCACGGGCGCAGCTGGCGGCAGCGCCGCGGAGCTGGCGGCGGTCAACTACGCGCTGAGCCACAATGTCGTCCTCGTGGCACCCGCTGGTGATGACAACCTGGCCTCCGATGCCCCGAACTTCCCCGCCGCCTACCCCGGTGTCATCGCAGTCGGCGCCTTCAATCAGGCCTTCGAGAAGGCTCCGTGGAGCAGCCGCCAGCACTACGTGACCGTCACTGCGGCCGGCTCCGGCCTGGTGCTGCCGACCAACTCCGGCACCTTCACCTCGCAGAGCAGCACGGTCTACGCCAGCGCGGTCGTCACCGGGATCGTGGCGATGATGCAGAGCCGGTTCCCCGGCATCACCGTCGCCCAGGTACGGCAGGCGCTGATCGCGGGCACCGTGTTCCGGCATCCCGACGGCCTGACGGATGGCTCGGGCTACGGCGCGGTCAACGCACAGCGGACCCTCGCCGCTGCCGCGGCCGAGCGCGCGTCCGCGGCGACCCTGGCCGGTGCGGGCGCCCAGCCGCTTGCCTCGCAGCCGAGCCCGCGGCCGGGGTCATCGCACCAGACCCTCGTCAGCTCGATTATCAAGGACGCGATCATCTCGGCGGCCCTGCTGGTGATTCTCCTGCTGGTCATCGCGCTCTATGCAGCCTCAGGCCGCCGCCGGGCCGCCCGCCAGCGCCAGGCCGTCGCAGCCGACTGGTCGAGACTCGCGCAGCCCAGGCACTCACGTGCGGGCAGCACGGAGGCCAGGCGAATGGTGGAGTTCTTCGCCGCTCCCGTCACCGGTCAGGCCGTCGGCCGTACGGGTGCGGTGGCAGGGGCACCGATGGCGAATGGCTCGTTCCCCGCCACTGGCCTGCCGCCCGCGATCAGCCGCGATCCCTTCGGCGCGAGCCACGGGACAGCGCCGGGCGCTCCCCGTGATGCCGCCGACGGCGGCCGCTCGCCGCAAGGCCCGGCGTCCAGGGCAGTGACCAGGCGGCCCTCCGTCTCGGGGGCGCCACCCTGGGAGGAGGCATCCCGACCGCTGGGGGAGCTGCCCTGGGCAGCCGCTCCGGCGGCGCCGGCGGCTCCGACGGCTCCG
>JASHOV010000425.1 GCA_030038495.1 Streptosporangiaceae bacterium | reverse complement strand
CCGTAGCCGGGTGCCGCCCTGCCGTAGCCGGGCACCGCCCTGCCGTAGCCGGGCACCGCCCTGCCGTAGCCACGTCCCGGCCTGCCGCGCGGACTGGGCGCCGATGCGCCGCGCGTCCGCCACGGCGTTCTTAATCGCCGGCTTCGCCGGCTCCGCAGTCTCCGCCGGCTCCGCAGTCTCCGCCGCCCGCCGACCCGCCGCCCGGCGGCGCGGTCCGGCCGGGACCGCCAGGTCGTCAGGGACGTCGGCCAGGACCTCCGGCCGCGGCACCGTGTCCGGCCTGCTCACGGCCCGCCCGTCGGAGTTAACACCCGGGCTGGCCGCGGGCAGCTGCTCATGCAGCGATCTCGCGCCGCTGTCAGCATCCAGCCAGTCCTGCGGATCCGGGCCGGTGCCAGCCGCCTCCTGCTCCCTGGCCGCCAGGTCGTCGTCGTACTGCTCGATCAGCGGCACCGGGTCGGCGCCCACGACCTTGGCGATGGCGCGGATATGCCCGCGGGCGTAGAAATCGCCGCCGCAGCTGGCGTAATCGTCTCGTTCGATGTCGCTGATGATCGTGCGTCGGATGCGAGTCCGCTCGCTCACATCCTCGACACTCATGCCGGCCTTGGTGCGCGCTCCCGCGAGCGCCGGGCCGATGCGCACTGGTCACCTCCGCTCTCCGCAAGCCTGCGATGCAATCCTCGCCACAATTCACCGGGTCATGCATGGTGAGCGCAGATCATGTCGATAAATGCGATCCTTCTGCGACTTAGGCTAGGCCAAGCTCGGCGAGGATCGCCTCGGTGTGCTCGCCCACCGCTGGAATGTCACCCATAGTGGCCTCCCGACCGGGAACCGTGACCGGTGGCAGCAGGGCGCGAACGGGACCGCCGGGGGAGCCGACCTCGCGCCAGCGGTCACGCGCCGCCAGCTGCGGGTGCGCGGCGAACTCGGCGGGCGTGCGCATCCGCGCGCTGGCGATGCCCGCCCGATCGAGCAACTCGGTTACCTGCCCGACGGGCAGCGCGGCGAGCGCGCTCTCGATGATGGCGGTCAGCTCGTCGTCGTGCGCGAGCCGGTCGGGGTTGGTACGAAAGCGCGCGTCCAGCGTGAGCTCGGGCCGGCGCAGGACCTGCTTGCACAGCACCGCCCATTCGCGATCGTTCTGCAGGCCGATGAAGACCTGGCCGTCGGCAGCCGGGTACGGGCCGTAGGGCGAGATCGATACGTGCCGGGCCCCGGCCCGCCGGACCGGATTCTGGCCGTACACGTGGTAGTAATACGGTGCGCCCATCCACTCGCCGAGTGCGTCGAGCATCGCGACGTCGAAGCACGTGCCGCGGCCCGTCCGCTCCCGCTCGTACAGCGCTGTCAGCACGCCGCTGAGCGCGTACATGCCCGCGGCGATATCGGCCACCGAGATGCCGGCCTTCGACGGGTGGTCGGCCGTGCCGGTAACAGAAAGCAGCCCGGCCTCGCACTGCACGAGCAGGTCGTAGGCCTTCTTGCCGGCATAGGGCCCGGACGGTCCGTACCCCGAGATCGAGCAGCAGATCAGCCGCGGGTGCCGCCGCGCCAGCTCCTCGGCCCCGCAGCCGAGCCGGCCGGCCGCGCCCGGCGCGAGGTTCTGCATGAAGACGTCGGCCCTGGCCACGAGCGCGCGAAGGACAGACTGGCCGCGCTCCGTCTTGGCGTCGACCTCGATCGATTCCTTGCCACGGTTCAGCCAGGCGAAGTAACTCGACTGTCCGTGCACCGCGGTGTCGTAGCCGCGGGCGAAGTCACCGCCAGGCCGCTCCACCTTGATCACCCGGGCGCCCAGGTCGGCCAGCTGGCGAGTCGCGAACGGCGCGGCCACCGCCTGCTCGAGACCCACGACAGTGATCCCCGCCAGGGCGCTGATGAGCGCACCTCCATCGGTTGTGGCTGGCACTGCTTGTGGCTGGCACTGCTTGTCGCTCGCACTCAGGATAGAGCGCCGGTCATGGCCCGTGCGTTCACCGGCCGCTTACGCAGGGTAGTTGCTCATAGTCATGACAGTGACTGCTGGCCTGCAGGCCCCGGCGATGTCGCCGCGCAAGACGCTGGCGCCGCTCGCGCTTGCCCAGTTCATATGCAGTTTTGCCGGCTCGAACATGAACGTGATGATCAATCCGATCAGGACCGACCTGCACACCACGGTCCAGGGCGTGCAGGTCTGCATCACATTGTTCCTGCTGGTCATGGCGGCACTGATGATCCCGTGCGGAAAGCTGACGGACCGGTTCGGCCGCAAGCGGTGCCTGACGACAGGGCTGGCCGTCTACGGGGCCGGCGCCCTGCTGAGCGCGGCGGCGCCCAATCTCGGCGTCCTCATTCTGGGCAACTCGATCCTCGAGGGGGTCGGCACCGCGCTGCTCATCCCGCCCGTCTACATCCTGACCACGATGCTGTTCACCGACATGACGTCCAGGGCGCGGGCCTTCGGCGCGATCAGCGGCATGGGCGGGATCGGCGCCGCCACCGGACCGCTCATCGGCGGCGCGATCACCACCTGGATCAGCTGGCGGGTCGCCTTCGTGTTCCAGGCCCTCATCATCGTGGTCATCGTCGTGCTCGCCCGCGGCCTCACCGATCCGCGGCCCGCGCAGCCGGGCCGGCCCTTGGACCCCGTTGGCGCGGTCCTGTCCGCCGTCGGCCTGGTCGTGCTGGTGGGAGGCATCATGGCCGCGGACAAGAACCTGCTGCTGATGCTGGCGCTGATTGCCGCCGGCGCGGTCATCCTGGCCGGTTTCTTCGCCTGGGTGCGACACCGCGAGCAGACCGGGAAGGAGCCGCTGCTGTCGACCGCGCTGTTCCGCAACCGCACGTCCAACTTCGCTCTGGTCACTCAGAACGTGCAGTGGGCGATGCTCATGGGCATCTCGTTCGCCGTGTCCGCCTACCTGCAGGTGATACGCAAGTACAGTTCGATCCAGACTGGCGTGATCTTCACCTCGGCCACCCTGGGTATCTTGCTCTCGTCGCTTGCAGCCGGCCGACTGGCCAAGCGGTATCCGCAGCGCTCGCTGATCCTGGTCGGCTTCGCCACCACGGTTGCCGGCATCTTCGTACTGCTCCTGCTGGTCAAGGGGCACCCGAGCCCGTGGTATTCGGCCCCCGGCCTGTTCCTCATCGGGGCAGGCGTCGGCGTGATGCTCACGCCGTCGGTCAACGTCGTGCAGTCCGCCTTCCCCGAGAGCCTGCAGGGCGAGATTTCCGGCCTGTCGCGAAGCGTCTCCAACCTGGGCTCATCATTCGGCACCGCGATCGCGGGCACCGTCCTGGTGGCCGGGTTCGCCGTCCCGACGAGGGCCTACGTTGCCGCCATCCTGGTCATGGCCTTCATCGGGATTATCGGCTTCGGCGCGGCCTGGCCGCTGCCGCGCACCAAGCCGGGCACGCCCTCCGCCGCCGATCCGGCCGCGGGCTAGAACGGCGCAGTCAGGCGGTCGCGCCCGCGATCGTGGGCTGCTCGTGCCGGATCCGCTCGTCGAGCAGACGGTTCAGCGTCAGGGCCGAGTTGATCAGCGCCAGGTGGGTGAATGCCTGCGGGAAGTTCCCGAGCTGCTCGCCCGCCTGCCCGATCTCCTCCGAGTACTGGCCCAGGTGGTTGGCGTAGGTCAGCATCTTGTCGAAGGTGAGCACCGCGTCATCCAGCCGCCCGGACCGTGCCAGCGCATCTACGTACAGGAACGTGCACAGCGAGAACGTGCCCTCGTCGCCGCGGAGCCCGTCCGGCGAGCTGGCGGGGTTGTACCGGTATACCAGGCTGTCGGAAACCAGCTCCGAGTCCATGGCCTTCAGCGTGCTCTGCCACATCGGGTCGGTGGGCGAGACGAAGCCCTCCAGCGGCATCAGCAGCAGCGACGAGTCGAGTACGTCGGTGTCGTAATGCTGGGTGAACGCCTGCCGGCCTTGATGGAAGCCGCGCTCGATGATCTGGTTGTAGATCGCGTCCCGCTGCTGCGCCCACTTCGTCCGGTCTGCCGGACGGCCCAGCTGGTCGGCCAGCTTGATCGCCCGGTCCAGTGCGACCCAGCTCTGGAACCGGCCGTAAGTGAAGTCCTTGCGGCCGCCGCGGGTCTCCCACACCCCCTCGTCCGGCTGGTCCCAGTTGTCGCTCAGCCAGTCGATGATCTTTGCCAGGGCCTGCCAGCCGGAATGCGCCACACGCTGCCCGTGTCCGTTCGCGGCGTATACCGCGTCCATCGCCTCGCCGTAGATGTCGAGCTGCAGCTGGTCGGCGGCGCCGTTCCCGATCCGCACCGGACGTGACCCGCGCCAGCCCTCGAAGTGATCCAGGGTCTCCTCAGTCAGGTCGGAGGAGCCGTCGACCCGGTACATGATCTTCAGCGGACCGCTGCCGTCGCCGGCGTGCTCGGTGACCCGGTCCCGCATCCACGCGCCAAACCTGGCGACCTCGTCCATGTAACCCAGGCCCGCCAGCGCGTGCAGCGACAGCGATCCGTCGCGCACCCAGGTGTAGCGGTAGTCCCAGTTACGCTCACCGCCGGCCTGCTCGGGCAGACCGAAGGTCGCGGCAGCGACCGGCGCGCCGGTCGGATGGTAGGTCAGCAGCTTGAGCGTCATCGCGGAGCGGGACACGACCTCGCGCCACCGGCCCGCATAGGTCGACCGGGCCAGCCAGGAGCGCCAGAACGCGCCGGTGTCCTCGGCGAGCCGGTCCAGCTCGGCGGGCGGGAGTGCCTGAGCGGGGCCGCCCATCGACTCGAGCACGACACCGCCGGCCGGGTCGGTCTCCCGCATGGTAATCGTGGCCCGCAGCCCGTCGCCGGCCCGTTCGACAACGGAGCCGCCCTGGTCGGCCGTGCGCTTGCCGGCCGTGTGCACCGTCAGCTCGGCGTCCCCGGCCCGGAACACCGCTCCCACATCGGATAGCTCGACCGTGTGCTCGGCCCGGCCGTAGTCGAACCGGGGCTGCAGATCCACGTTGAACTGCATGGTGCCGCGCGCGACCTTGAGCTTGCGCACGATCCGGTGCCGGTCGGTCGGGCCGCCCTCGATTACCGGCATGAAGTCGAGCACCTCGCCGACCCCGTCGGCGGTCATGAACCGGGTCATCAGCATGGCGGTTTCCGGGAAGTACAGCTGCCTGGTCACGTACTGATCGGTAGCCGGACAGATCTTGAAGTAACCGCCGCGCTCGGCGTCAAGCAGCGAGGCGAAGACGCTGGGGGAATCGAACCTCGGGCAGCAGAAGAAATCGATCGTGCCGTCGGTCGCCACCAGAGCCGCAGTCTGCAGGTCACCGATGAGGCCGTGATCGCTGATGTTCGGATAGCTGGTCAACTTGTCCTCCCGGCGATGAGGCAGCAACATCAGGACAGCCCGACCGAAGCTGGCGCAGGTGCCCGCACACCTAACGCTGGCGTGCCCCGCCGGCGGGCGCATCACCCGCATCGGATGAACTGCCTGGCCAGCTCACAGGGTCCGGGGCAGCCGCCGGGAATCTCAGTGGCCGTCGGCGAGTTGCCGTGATCAGCGCCAGCAGAGGAGGGCCGCGTGAACGCGAAAGCGGAGGCCGGGCGGCGTGCCCTGATAGCGGCCAACCTGGCCCGCTTCCGGCGCGTCCCGGTGGAGCGGCCGGACCTCAAGGCCGCCTCCGTGGCCGTCTGCATCCGGCCGGCGGCGGCCGGCGACGT
>JASHOV010000424.1 GCA_030038495.1 Streptosporangiaceae bacterium | reverse complement strand
AACCCGTTCGGCCCCGGACCATGAGAAGACCGTACTTCAGGTGACGGCTTACCATTTCCGCCGATCACGGCATTATTATGACAGAAATCGCCCGGGAATTGCCGATGAAAATTAGCGGTCAAACCTCACGGGCAGGGCGAGCCTCAGCACACGCTCAGACAACAGCTCTCGGCACGCGGGCGTACGCCCGGACCGTGATGGTCCCGAATCCGCGAACGCGGAGCGGGACCGCGCTAAACAGGGCGCCGCTCGGCGGTACCTGCCCCAGCCCGGTCAGGTGCTCGACCACGGGAATGCCGGCCCCGAGCAGCAGGGAATGCGCGGGCCGCTCGGGGTCGGCGGTGTCGTCGATGTTGATCGCGTCGATGCCGACCAGCGCCGGGTCCTGCTCGGCGAGCCAGGCCGCGCCGTCCCCGGTCAGGAAGTGCGCGTCGGTGGCGTACTGCGGGGTGCCGAACCGGGCGGCGTCGCCGGTGTGCAGCAGGACGGCCTGGCCCCGCACGTCCACGGCCGCGAGGGCGCCGACGCCGATGCCGCGTTCGCGTGCGCCCGCGACGCGGATGACCACGGCCGGCAGTTCGGTCGTGCGGGCCAACGGGATCGCGGCCAGGTCCGCCCCGTCGGGATACCGGTGATAGGGCGAGTCCAGGTAGGTACCCGTGTTGCCGACCATGGTCAGCCGGTCAATCGCGAACTCGGTGCCTGCCGCGTAGTGCGATCGCGATTCCTCCCTGGTCAGGTAGGGAGTGATCTCCGGTGCCGGCAGTCCGGGAACGGTGACCATGCCGGGTTCGATCACGTGGCTGAGCTCGGCCAGCGTTCCGCCCGCGAGCGGCGGGGCAGCACCGCGATCGGCAGGCCCGCCGCGGGTGCCCTTGTGCGCCTCGGCGAAGACCGTCACGTTGCTCAGCTCGATGGCATCAGTCATCAGCAGACCGAGCGACGCCACGAAAAGCGCCGCGATCTCGGCCTCGCCGACATCGGGTCCGGGCACGTCAACCCTGAACCCGTGCACGACCAGGTCGCCGCCGTTGCCGAAGGTGACCGTAGCGTCGAAGGAAGCCCGGTAGTCCGATGCCGCCGTTCCCCTGCTCACGATTACCGGATCCTAGCCGGATAGCCTGGTGGCTCGGTTAACCGGCCGATTCGACCCGCAGGAGCCGCTGTGAGCAGCCGACGACCACGTGTCGTGGTGCTCGACTATGGGTCGGGCAATCTGCGGTCGGCTCAGCGCGCCTTGCAGCGCGCGGGCGCGGACGCCCAGGTGACGGCCGATAGCGCGGCAGCGCTGGCCGCGGACGGGCTGGTGGTGCCCGGCGTGGGCGCGTTCGCCGCGTGCGTGACTGGCCTGCGCGGCGTGGGAGGCGACCAGGTCATAGCGAGGCGGCTGGCGACGGCTGCGCCGGTGCTCGGCATCTGCGTCGGGATGCAGATCCTGTTCGGGGCGGGTGACGAGCACGGCCTGCGGACGGCGGGCTGCGGCTGCTGGCCCGGCACGGTCAGCAAGCTGACCGCGCCGGTCCTGCCGCACATGGGGTGGAACGTCGTGTCGGCGGCACCAGGATCGCGCCTGCTGGCCGGGGTCGGAACCGGCGAGATGTTCTACTTCGTGCACTCCTACGCCGCGAAGAGGCCGCCACCTGGTGCGCTGAGCAGCTGGGCCCGCCACGGCGAGGACTTTCTCGCGGTGGTCGAGGACGGCCCGCTATCCGCGACCCAGTTCCACCCGGAGAAGTCGTCCGACGCCGGGGCAGCGCTGCTGTCGAACTGGCTCGGGGGGCTTCGGTGAGCCGGCCTGTGCCTGCTGCGGGGGACGACCCCAGGACCCCCGCGTTGACGCTGCTGCCGGCCGTCGACGTGGCCGGCGGCCAGGCGGTCCGTCTCGTCCAGGGCGCGGCGGGCACCGAGACCAGCTACGGGGAACCGGTGGATGCCGCGCTGGCCTGGCAGCGGGCAGGCGCGGAGTGGATCCACCTGGTCGACCTGGACGCCGCGTTCGGGCGCGGCTCGAACGCGGCGCAGCTGGCTGACCTGATCGTCCGGCTGGACGTGCAGGTCGAACTGTCCGGCGGCATCCGCGACGAGGCGGCGCTGACGGCGGCGCTGGCCACCGGCTGCCGGCGCGTGGTCGTCGGGACAGCGGCGCTCGAGCACCCGGACTGGGTACGCGCCGCGATCGCCGCGCACGGCGACAGGATCGCGGTCGGCCTGGACGTGCGCGGCACCCGGCTGGCCGCGCGCGGCTGGACCACCGACGGCGGCGAGCTGGACGACGCGCTCGGCCGGCTCGAGGCCGACGGCTGCCAGCGGTACGTGGTGACCGACATCGAGCGGGACGGCATGCTGCGCGGGCCGAACCTGGACCTGTTGCGGCGGGTGTGCGCGCGGACCGAGCAGCCCGTGATCGCCAGCGGCGGCGTGTCCAGCCTGGCCGACCTGCACGCGATCGCCGCGCTCAGGTCGCTGGGGGTTGAGGGCGCGATCGTCGGCAAGGCGCTGTACGCGGGCGCATTCACGCTGACGGACGCCCTGGCCGAGATGGAGGGAGCGCGATGACCCGCAAGGTATCGAGCGGGGGTCCGTGGGAGCAGGTCACGGGCTACAGCCGCGCGGTCGCCGCCGGTGACTTCATCTTCGTCTCCGGCTGTACATCGATGGACGGGGCGGAGTTCGTCCACCCCGGCGACGCCGGCGCGCAGACGAGGCAGGCCATAGCCAACATCGCGGCCGCGGTGGAGTCGCTCGGGGCCAGCCTGGAGGACGTGGTACGGACGCGGATGTTCGTCACCGACATGTCCCGCTGGGAGGAGGTCGGCCGGGCCCATGGCGAGCTGTTCGCGGGGATCATGCCGGCCTGCTCCCTGATCGGCGTCGCGGCGCTCGTTGATTCGCGAATGCTGGTCGAGATCGAGGCCGTGGCCTACAAGCCGGGGATCGGCGGGCAATGACCGTCGCCGTGCGGGTGATCCCCTGCCTGGACGTCGATGGCGGCCGCGTGGTCAAGGGCGTGAACTTCACCGGGCTGCGCGATGCCGGCGACCCCGTGGAGCTGGCTGGCGTCTACGACCGGGCCGGCGCCGACGAGCTCACGTTCCTGGATATCACGGCCTCCAGCGACGAGCGGGAGACCATGTACGACGTCGTCAGGCGCACCGCCGAGCAGGTGTTCATCCCGCTGACCGTCGGCGGGGGCGTGCGCAGCGCCGACGATGTCGACCGGCTGCTGCGAGCGGGTGCCGACAAGGTCGCGCTGAACACGGCGGCGGTCGCCAGGCCGCAGCTCCTGCGCGAGGCGGCGCTCCGGTTCGGGTCCCAGTGCATGGTGCTGTCCGTGGACGCGCGACGGTCGGCCGATACGGCGTCCGGGTTCGAGGTCACGACGCATGGCGGACGCCGCGGCACCGGCATCGACGCCGTCGGCTGGGCGCGGGTGGCGGCGGAGCTCGGCGCGGGTGAGATACTGCTGAACTCGGTCGACGCCGACGGGACCAAGCGCGGGTTCGATCTGGAGCTGATCGGTGCGGTCCGGCAGGCGGTGCCGGTGCCCGTCATCGCCAGCGGCGGGGCCGGAAAGCCGTCGCACTTCCCGGCCGCGGTCGAGGCGGGCGCCGACGCCGTACTCGCGGCCAGCCTGTTCCATTTCGGCGAGCTGACGATCGGCGAGGTAAAAGCGGCGCTGGCGGCGGCCGGGTACGTGGTCCGGCCCGTGCCTGAGACGCCCGTGCCCAGCACGGCCGGGCCTAGAACTACTGCGCCCGCGACGAAGGAGGGTCCTGATGCGGATTGACGCGGCGGCCTCGGGGCTTGACCCGGCGATCGCGGCCCGGCTGAAGCGCAACGACGACGGGCTCGTCGCCGCGATCGCGCAGCAGCACGACACCGGCGAGGTGCTGATGCTTGGCTGGATGGACGACGAGGCGCTGCACCGAACGCTGACCACCGGCCGGTGCACGTACTGGTCGCGCAGCCGGAAGGAGTACTGGGTCAAGGGGGAGACCTCCGGGCACCTGCAGCGCGTCGTGTCGGTGGCGCTGGACTGCGACGGGGACGCGGTCCTGGTGCGGGTCGACCAGGCCGGCGGCGCCTGCCACACCGGGGACCGGACCTGTTTCGACGCCGACCCGCTGCCGGCCGCCGACTAGTGTCCCGAGCGCGAACTGCCGGTCACGGACTGAGGCCGGCCAGGCGGCACTGCGGCCGCGTCAGCTGCGAGACCTTGTCATCCGCCGCGAAGGCGTGCTTGCAGGTGGCCTTCGCGGCCGCGCCGCACGGATGGATCAGCGCGCCGCCGGTCGAACTGGGCAGGGTGACGGTTATGCAGCCGTGGCCGGAGGCGCCGTAGGTGCCGGGCTTCACCGCCGGCCAGATCGCGGCCGCGGCGATGACCGCGAGCGGCCAGATTCCGGCGCGGTCTCGCGAAAGCCTGCGGACGGTCCCGTGGAAGGCTCTATCCAATGATCTTGGAGGAAAAGTCAGCGTCAGCCTGACTTTTTCCTCCAAGATCATTGGCCGAGGGTCTGCTCGTCGGCGATCTGGGTGAACGCGGCCAGTGCCTCGGCGTCCGAATAATGCTGCAGCACGTACTCCGCGGCCCACTGGTCCGCATCCTGGTATCCGCTCGCCGCGATCCTGCGCGCGGCCGCGGCCGGATCGTACAGGGTCCGGCGCAGGGTGATCCCGCCCGGTCCGAGCAGTGCCCAGCACGCGCCCGGCGATCCGTAGGGCATGCCCACGCTGCCGGCGTTGACCACCCGGTGCCCCGCGGCCAGCCGGTCGAACTGCATGTGGGTGTGACCGCAGATCACGGCGGGCTCGGTGACATTCTCCAGAATCGCGGACCAGCGCTCCGGCGGGCTGTCGACCAGGATCATTTCGTCGTCGCGGCGCGGTGTCGCGTGGCAGAACAGCGTCGGCCCGAGCCCGGCGATGTCGAGCGTGACGGTCAGCGGCAGCCCGTCCATGAGGTCCCTGTGATCCCGGCCGATCAGGGCGGCCGACGCCGCGGCCGCCTCGCCGTTCGGGCCCGGGATCTCACCGCCGTCGAAGGCGGTGACCAGTTCGCGCTCGCAGTTGCCGTGCACCCAGATCGCGCGCTCGCCCAGCGAGGCGAGCAGGTCCAGGGCCGGTCCGGGCATCGGCCCGAGCGCGATGTCGCCGAGCAGGACGAACACCTCGGCGCCGGAGGCCTGCGGGTCGGCGAGCACCGCCTCCAGCGCCGGCAGGTTCGCATGGATGTCGGCGAGCACCGCCACCGTCTCGTATGTCCGCGCGGCCATGCACGACAGTCTGGCCTGCCCAGTTGATCGCCGTCGACCATCGAACGCCGACCGTACTGAAATGCAATGCTTTAGCCGTATAGCCGAGGTCGGGTCGACGGGTCGAGCGGCCCTCGATGATGTGCAGGTCGGTGCGGCACACGCCCGCCCCGCCAATCCTGACGATGACGTCGAGCGGGCCGCTGATCTCCGGCTCCGGTACACAGTCCTGGTGTGTCGTAACGGTGGCCGAGCATTCCGCGGCAGACGCTCGACCACGAAGTACTTCTCGCCGTTCTTCTCGCACACCGTGCCTCCTCACGGGTTCGTCCCCGCCCAGCTTGGAGGCTAAGCTCACACGAGAATCCGGTGAAGCTATGGAACGAGGCGGCGCGGATGGGCGAGCTCACCGGAAGGGCCTTCCTGGTCACCGGTGCCAACACCGGCATCGGCCGGGCGACGGCCCGTGCGCTGGCGCAGCGCGGCGGCCGGGTCACCGTGGCGTGCCGGTCACCGGAGAAGGGCCAGGCAGCGGTCGCCGGGATCATTTCCGATACCGGGAACGAGGCCGTCGGTTTCCTCCGCCTCGATCTCGCCAGTCTGGCGTCGGTGCGCGCGGCCGCGGCGGACTTCCTGGCCCGCGGCGAGCCGCTCGACGTGCTGATCAACAACGCCGGAGTGGCCGGCCAGCGCGGGCTGACCACAGACGGCTTCGAGCTGATGTTCGGGGTGAACCATCTTGGGCACTTCGCCCTCACCCTGGCCCTGCTCGACTGCCTGAAGCAGAGCGCGAGCCGCGATGCGGGGGGCGCACGGATCGTGAACGTCTCCAGCGACGCGCACTACCAGGCCAAGGGCGTCGATTTCGCGCAGGTCCGCCGCCGTACCCGCGCGATCACCGGCATGCCGGAGTACTCGGTCTCCAAGCTGTGCAACGTGCTGTTCGCCCAGGAACTGGCCCGGCGCCTGGCCGGGACCGCCGTGACCAGCTACGCGCTGCACCCGGGCGTGGTGGCGTCGGATATCTGGCGCCGGGTGCCCTGGCCGGTCCGGCCGCTCATGACCCGCAGGATGCTGTCTGTCGAGCAGGGGGCGCGGACGTCGCTCTACTGCGCGACCGCTGCCGAGCTTGCCGGGCAGAGCGGCCGCTATTACGAGGACTGCGCGGAGCGCGCGCCCAGCCCGGTCGCGACGCCGGAGCTGGCCGGGCGGCTGTGGGAGCAGAGCGAGGCGTGGGCCGGCGCCTAAGCGTGGATCCGGCGGCGGCCGCCATGCTGGCGGCGATAGCGTGACGCGGATGCACTACAAGCGCGGTATCTGCGGATCCGCCCTCCTGGTCCTGGCCTGTGCCGGCTGCGGCGCCAGCGGGGCCGGGGCGGCGGGCCAGTCGGCCGCGATCAAGGCGAGCAAGCCGGCCGTGCCGAGCCTGGCGGCACGCCCGACCGTCTCGCCTCGTCCGTCACCCAGCCCGCCGCCCGGCGTGCTGGCCGGCGAGGTGATCGGCATCGACCCCGGTCATGACGGGGGCAACTTCAACGACCCCGGATTCATCGACCGGCAGGTCTGGAACGGCCGCGAGTGGGAGGACTGCGACACGACCGGCACGGAAACCGATTCCGGGTACACCGAGGCGCAGTTCAACTTCAACGTGGCCTCCTACCTTCGGGCCGACCTGGTCGCCGACGGGGCCACAGTGGTCATGACCCGGTCCAGCAACGACGGCGTCGGGCCGTGCGTCACCACTCGGTCGCAGATCATCAACCGGGCGCACGCCGACGTGGCGCTGGATATCCACGCCGACGGCGGGCCACCCGGCGGGCGGGGGTTCACCATCCTGGAGCCGGTGGCCGACGGGCCCAACGACCGCGTGATCGGTGCTTCCATCCGGCTCGGCGCCGACGTCAAGGCCGCCATGCTGGCCCACACGAGCATGCCGGCCAGTGACTACTACGGCGTCGGCGGGGTCATCTTCCGCGACGACCTGGCCGGGCTCAACCTCACGACGGTGCCGAAGATCCTGATCGAGTGCGGGAACATGCGCAACGCGACCGACGCCGCGCTGCTAGTCCAGCCGCGCTTCCAGCGCGAGATCGCGCTCGCGCTGGCCGCCGCGATAGTGACGTTTCTCGGGCGCGGATGAGCAGAGGCGGTCAGGCCATCTTGAAGGCCTCCCTGGTCGGCGCCGGTGCCTGGAGCGGTACGACAGGCGTTCCGCCGAACTGGCCGCGAATGCCCGCGATCCAGTCGGTGCAGCGGCGCTCCAGCCGGTTGCCGTCGGTCTGCAGCCGCCCCCGCGTGACCAGCGCGCCGAGGTCGGCGCCGCGATAGCGGAAGTCGCCCGGCGCGAGAATCCGCAGGAAGAATGCCTCCGACTCGCGCACGATGCCGTGCCAGTCGCTGGCCGGGCGCCGGTAATCCGCGGTTCCGTCCGGGGCCAGGGTGTAGATACCCGACCGGGGTGCGCTGGTCAGCAGGTCGACCGCAGAAGATGTCTCCTTGATAATGATCTGGCTCCACACGTCGACCGCCGCCTCGCGTGACCAGCGCTCGTTGATCTCGTCAATGTCGATCTCGTAGTCCAGGTCCAGGTACTCCAGCAGGTGGAACAGGAACAGCGGCATATCCGCGTATGCGCCCGCCGTCACGTTCGTCATCGAGCTGATGCCGCTGATCCGCGGGTTCAGCTCCCCGAGGTAGAGCTCGCCGGTGCCGGTATCGACCAGGTAGTCCACCTCGAAGAAGCCGAGATATCCCTGGCCGGCGAGCTGATCACCGAGCTGGCGGGTCAGCTGCCGGGCCCGCTGCTTCTGCTCCGCGGTGAGGGAGGCCGGATAGTCGTTGCCGGCCCAGCCGCCGCGGTACGGGGTCAGCTCCGGGTGCCCGGTGATGTCGTTCATCAGCGGGCCGACGAGCGTGCCGTGCCGGGTGAGCACCGCCTCGACCGCGACCGCGCGGTGCTCGATGCGGCGCATGACCTTAAGCTCCTCGCGGGCAAGCGGCTCCTTGGCCACGGCCGAGTCCCAGTCGGCCTCGTTCCCGATAAAGAAGGTTGTCTTGCCGGAGTCTCCGTAGGGCATCTGGACGACGAGGTCGCGCCCCAGTCCGGCCGAGGCCGCCAGCGCGAGCAGGTCCGCGTAGTTCGCGGCCCGGCCCAGCACGTTCGGCACGCTCGGGACCCCGGCCGCGTTGCCCAGCTGGGTCGTGACGATCTTGGAGTCCAGCCGGTGCCGTAGCTCGGCCGGCGGATGCGCGACGCGCAGGCCCAGGCGGGCGGCGAGTTCCTCGGTCTGGCTGTCGAACATGACGAAGGTGGCCAGCCCGCCCGGCCGCGGTGCCGCCCCGGGGGGACGACCCACCGAATCCCCCCGCTCGGCCCGCATCATGGCCGCGACCTCGGGATGTCGCAGCAGGTAGTTGCAGATGTCCTCGATCGACTCGAACTCCGGTGCGCGCCGGTCGGCCGGGACGAAGATGCTCGGATGCCCGCCGTCGAATGAGTCGTAGTAGCACACATAACGCAGGCTGCGGACCCAGCGGTCGATGCCGAGAAGGTTGAAGGCGGTCGGCGAGATGAAGTAGATCGGCCGCTCGTTAGTGCGGAAGAATTCCCTTAAATCTGACACTCCGCGGAGTCTGGCTGGCGGCATGGGCGAGGTCTCCTGCGTGGCAGCCTGCCGCCCGGCGCCCTGCCCGCCGCGCGGCTCCCGCCTGGTCCCGGTAATAGACAGTTACCCGGCAGGCTGGCTGGTTACGCGCCGGGTCATCCGGTTTGGCGGGGAACGCGAACGGCCCGGTCCGGCAGCATTCTGGCCGCCGGACCGAGCCGTACAGGAAAGCCTGGCCTAGATGCTCGGCTCGGATTTGGTGATCTTGGTGACCGCGGTCGACGTGCACACCGATGACGGCGCGTTGCCGGTCATCTTGCAGATGGCCGCGGTGATGTAGTTGGCTGCCCCGAGTACCGACTGGGCGACCGTGCTGGACGGGTTGTGCAGGTCGCTGGCAACCTGAGCCCAGGTCAGGCCGTGCAGGACCTGGGGGTTGTACGGCGGCAGCTTGACCGCCACCTTGTTGCCGAAGTCGATGAACGGGTAGCCCTGAGAGGGGCCATCCGCTGTCTGAGTCGTGTCGTACTTGACCCAGAGCGCCTGCTGGGAGGTAGTGGTCGCCTGCAGCAGGTTCCTGTTGATGTCCTCGTTCTCGACCGGGGTGAACGTCAGGTATTTGCTGCTGTAGCCCTGCTGGTAGAACGTCAGCGTGGGCGTGTTCGGGTAGACGTCGGTCGAGGACGAGTGGAACCCCTTCAGCGGCGTGGTAAATGTCCCGAACCGGCTCAGCGCCACGGCCATGGCCCAGCGCGTTGCCGCGCAGTACGGGCAGTACTCGGCGCCGATGTACAGCATCTCGGGCTTGCCGCCGCTCGTCAGCGGCGATCCGCTGATCGGGACGATAGCCCCCTGGCTGACCACGCTCGTCCCCAGGCTGCCGGCGCCGACGCTGTCGAGCGTGGCCGCCGGTACCCCGGTGATGTCGTTACTCACGCTGGCAGGCAGGACCGTGCCGTGGGGGCCGCCCGCGACCTTCTGCGGGGTGTTGCTCTTGTTGGCGTACACGACTATCAGCGCCACGACGACGGCGATTACCGCGAGGATGCTGCCCCCCACGAAGATGCCGCGTCGGCGCATCTCGGCACGCCTTGCCGCTGCCTGCTGCGCGGCAATCCGCTCGCGAGCACTCTGTTCGCGAAGCCTTGCGGCCTTACTCATCGGATAACTCCTCGGAAATGGACTTGTATAACTAGCGGGCTGTCCGCCGCGAGGCCGGAGCCCCCGTGGCCTTCGACGGGTCGCCCCAGAAGGCGGCCTGGGTGACCAGCAGCGCGAACAGCAGGAAGGTGGTGATGTGGGTATAGGTGCAGAACAGACAGAGCTGCCGCAGGGTGATCAGCTCGGTGTAGAGCAGGTACAGGACGAACAGGATGCCGACGATGATCCCGGCCAGCCGCAGCCGCCAGGCCAGCACCGGCAGGCTCGACTGCAGGCCGGGCCTGCTCGCCGTCAGTCGCTTCGGCAGCCATGACCAGGTCGGGCGCCAGGCCCAGGGCAGGTTGAGCAGCGTCATGGCGAAAAAGAACCCGAGGCCCAGCTCGGCGACGGGGAAGATCCCGAACACCTTGGACTCGGGGCTGGTGGTCACCGCCGCGCAGTCGATGAACCCGTGGTTGCTGCAGGCAAGAAGCTGCGTGCCCACCAGGTGCGCGCTCGTGAGGTAGATCCCGAGGCCCAGCCCGATCAGGGACAGGCCGAGGGCCACGAACGGCAGCCAGCGCGGTGTCCACTGGCCGCGCGCCGCGGCCAGATTGGCCGACGTCCGGCCGGCATCCGACCCCCCGGCCTGCCGGCCTGCGATGGCCCCCGCCCGGCTACTTGTCGGCGTCCCGTTCTGGCGGGCCTGCGCCCGGCCCTGGCCCGGCCCGCTACCTCCGGCACCCTGGCCGCGCACCGCCGTAGCGCTTGCCTGTCGGCCACGCGAGCCGGAGTTCTTCCGTACCGCCTGGGTATCCCGCGGGCCGGAGCCCTTACGCGTCGCCTGGGCGCGGCTCTTCTGGCCTTGCTGCTGGTCAGCCACGGTGCTTCCTCGATCCAGGACGCGTGCCATCAAGGTCTTCGGTACCCGACTTCAGGCTATCTGCAATCATCCGTATATCAATGTCGCGTTCGGTCGTATCCACCCTGAGCTTGCCGGGCAAACCTTCCGGAGAAGGCTGGCATGCTGCGCGCCCGCGTGAACGCGGGCATCGCCCTATGGTAAGGCGACAAGGCCGGGATGGGTCACCTCAAAGCCAAGGCTATTGAGCTGAGTGTTTGCTGAAGGCGGCCTCTGCAAGGGCTGAGCTATCGGCTAGCCTGGACTGCGTCTGAGGGCGGGCGGGCGCCGGCTGGCATAACCCGCGCGCCGACGTGTCCAGCTTTCTTGCCTGGCGCAACCTTCCCCTGCTTCTTCCGCTTGCGGCTCTTCCTCCCGCCGCGGGGACGCCGTAGGCTCTCCGCTCGATGTATGACTACAATCAGGCCGACCTCGATGAGCTGGGCTGGGACCAGTTCGTGGCCGACGTCTGGGCGTCGATCTTCCTCGGATACCGCAAGTTCACCACGATCAGGACGCTCGGGCGCCGATGGAGCGACCTGCTCCAGGGCGGCATCGGCTGCACGGAGGAGGTCGCCGATGAGCTAGTCCGCCTCGAGATCATGATGCACGAGGGCCGCGCCGCGCTGGCCAGCAGGGAAGCGGGCTTCGTGCTGAATGCCATGGACGAGATGCTCGTGGCGATGGGCGCCAGCCTCGCCGCGGCGGACTGGATCCGGCCGGACGACCGTGACCGGCTGCTTGCCCGCCACGCGCAGTTGCGCGCCTTCGTGCGGGAGCTCGTCTTCGGCTAGCCCGACTTCCTGGCCACCAGCGTGATGTACGCGACCCCATCTGCCCGTCGGGAGCTCGCCTACGCCCACAACGAACGCCGTCGCCGCCCGCCGGGCGGCCGGCCACGATGGCCGTTATGAGACTGCTAGTGCTAGGCGGGACTCACCACGTCGGCCGGGCCGTGGTGGAGGAGGCGGTCGCTCGCGGCGACCAGGTCACGACCCTGACCAGAGGCGTTAGCGGGCCGTCCGCGCCCGGCGCCATGTCCCTGCATGCTGACCGCACGGATCCGGCCGCGCTGCGGGCCGCGCTCGGCGGCGCCACCTGGGACGCGGTGATCGACACCTGGTCCGGCGCGCCGCGCGTCGTTCTCGACTCGGCCGGGCTGCTCGCCGGCCGGGCCGGCCACTACGGCTATGTCTCCAGCCGGTCGGTCTATCAGTGGCCGCCGGCCATCGGCCTGGACGAGTCGGGCCCGGTGGTGACGGGCGACCCGGGCAGCGAGGACGGCGCCGACTACGCCGCGGCCAAGCGCGGCGGCGAGCTGGCGGCCATCGAGGCATTCGGGGCCGACCGCACGGTGCTGGCGCGGGCCGGCCTGATTCTCGGGCCGTACGAGGGGGTGGGCCGGATGCCCTGGTGGCTGCGCCGCATCGAGCGCGGCGGTGATGTGCTGGCGCCAGGCCCGGCGGACCTGAAGCTGCAGTACATCGACTGCCGGGATCTGGCCCGGTGGCTTCTGCACGCTGCCGACGAGGGGATCAGCGGGCCGTTCAACACCGTGAGCCAGCCCGGGCATGCGACCATGGCGAGCCTGCTCGCGGCTGCCGTGGATGCCACCGGCTCCGACGCCCGGCTGGTGTGGGTCGAGCCCGAGGTCATCCTCGCCGCCGGCATCGCGCCCTGGACCGAGCTGCCCGTCTGGCTGCCGCCGGACGGGGAGGAGTTCGGCCTCCACACGGGGAACGTGGACGCCGCATACAGCACGGGCCTGACGTGCCGGCCGGTCGAGGAGACCGTCGCCGACACCTGGGCATGGCTCCAGGCAGAAGGCGACCCGTCGACTCCGGCCGGCCGATCGCGTCACGGCCTCGATCCCGAGCGGGAGCGCGAAGTACTCGCAGGACTGGCCCGATGACGGCGGCGAGCCGCCGTCATCGGGCCAGGTGCCTGCCATAGTGGCCGGATGACGACGGCCGGCCGACGACGCGCCGGGACCTGGCTAGTGCCCGAAGACCGGGACGATGATCGCGCGGCCGATCGTGTGGAAGCGCAGGTTGAAGCCGGCTATCGCGGGGGTGATGTCGGAGTTGACTTCCAGGTTGTCGGTGTCCAGGGCGTGCACGGCAAACACGTACCGGTGCGCCGCGTCGCCCTGCGGCGGTGCCGCGCCGCCGAAGTCCTTGCTGCCGTAGTCGTTGCGGACCGAGAACGCCCCGGCGGGCAGGCCGGATCCGTCCGCGCTCCCGGCACCGGTGGGCAGCTCGGTTACCGAGGCCGGGATGCCGAGCACAATCCAGTGCCAGAACCCGGATCCCGTCGGCGCGTCCGGGTCGAAGCAGGTTACGGCGAAACCCTTCGTCTCGGCGGGAAAGCCGTGCCAGCTCAGCTGGGGCGAGATGTTCTGGCCGGTCATGCCGAAGCCGTTGTAGACCTGGGCGTCGCTCATCTGCTGGCCGTCGGCTACATCGCTGCTCTCGACGGTGAACGCGGGCACCGGCGGCAGGAAGTCATACGGGAGCGGAGCACGATCTGTCATCGGTTTCCTCCAGTGGGGAGTACGGGCCCGCTTGCGTGGCCGCGTGATCGCCTGACGTGGATCTGGCTGGGACGGGTTGCTGGTATCAGTATTGAGGGGCAGGAGGGGATCTGATGCCACATCGCCCCCGAGGGTGGATCTCGGCCGGGCGAGCCGCGGCCGCCGCGTGCAGTGGCTGGTTGGCCCGTCTCGACACGTCGTGGCGGGCGCGGGAAGAATGCCGCCCATGCAGTACCTCGCCATGACGCGGCATACCGGCGTGCGACTCGCCGAAGCCGGATTCGGGCTGATGTTCCTCGCCGGGATCTGGCTCGCCGCGACACAGATCCCGAAGCTCAGGTCCGCCACCGCGCTAAGGATCATGGCAGGTATCGCGCTCGCGCTCGCGGGTCTGCTGCTCGAAATCGCCACGCGCTGGGGTCACTTTGGCTAGGTCAACGCCAGCGACCGGAGAGCCCACGCTGGCGGGCACGGGATAGGCGACCATAGCGGCGGCGCCGTGCCCTGGCCCCCGTTCCGCGACTTGCGGATGGCCGCCCGCACGATCGTTCAAGAAGGCTCCGTCAATGGCGCGTAGCGTTTGCGGACGAACGGGATCGCGTCAGAAGGAGCAGGCATGCTGGAGAACTTCGCTGGTCTGTCCACGCCGCTGGTTGCCGATGCCTGCATTCGCCGCGGTGTGCCGCTGCGCGCCGCGCCTGCCGGCATCGCAGCTGTCGTTGCGGGACGCCAGATCGCGGGACGCGCGTTGCCTGCGCGCCACTACGGCAGCGTGGATGTGTTCCTGGAGGCGTTCGGCCGCGCCGGGCCGGGGGATGTGCTGGTCGTCGACAACGGCGGGCGGGTGGACGAGGCGTGCGTCGGCGATCTGGTGGTGCTGGAGGCCGAGGCGGCGGGTCTGGGGGGCCTGGTGGTGTGGGGGCTGCACCGCGATACGCCGGAACTGGCGGAGATCGGCTTTCCCGTGTTCAGCTACGGCAGCTGCCCGGCCGGGCCAGTGCGCGTGGATGAGCGGGAGCCCGGCGCTCTGGCCAGCGCGCGGTTCGGGTCGTGCGTTGTTACCGTCGCCGACATCGTGGTTGGCGACGACGACGGGGTGTTGTTCGTCGCTGCAGATCGGGTCGCGGAGGTGCTGGCGGCGGCGCGTGAGATCGGGCAGACCGAGCGGGAACAGGCCCGCAAGATCCGGGCCGGCGAGACCCTGCGCCAGCAGACGGCCTTCGACGACTACCTGGCGCGGCGGGCAGCCGAGCCGTCCTACACCTTCCGGCGGCATCTTCGGCGGATCGGCGGAGCGATCGAGGAGTAGGCGCGGTATCGAACGGCAGACCAGCGGGCGCGTGCTGGAGTTGCAGCCCGAGCCCCGCCCGGCGGGGGCCTAGCGGCTAGTGCGCGCCCGCCGGATCCGATGCCTTGGTGTCCGGCCGCCCCCCGGTGGGTTTACGGTGGTGGGCAGGTGACCAGCGGCTGGGCCGGCTGGTGTCGGGTCGAAGGGGCGAATGCGGGTAGTGAGGGTCAGCCGGGGGACGGCGGCGTGGGTCAGGCGAGGCGTGCTCGCGGTCGTCCTGCTGGGCGCGGCGATCATCCCCGGCCGCGCGAGCAGCCAGGCGACATCGCACTGCTCGGGCTCCCGGTGCAACCGGGCCGGCTCGGTGCTGTGGACTAGCCGCCTGCTGGGCTCATGGGTCGTCGAGCCCGGTGTGGCCGGTACCGTGCCCGCCGTCGGGGAGGCGTACGCGGCCTCCGCCGGGGACATCGCGGTGGTCGGCTACGGGACGAGCATCACGGGCTATCAGGCGCGGACCGGCAAACAGAGCTGGCAGGCCAGTCTGGCCTGGCTCCCGACCGGGTCGGCCATCGTGAGTATCAGGGTCTGGCCCGCTGTCGTCGCCGTCGGAGTCTCCGTGCCCGCCGGCTCGGGCGGGCAGGAGCGGGAGGAGATCATCCTGTCGACCGTGAACGGTACCCGGATTCGCTCCTATCCGGCGGCTTATTACGGCGGTGCCGCGTGGGCCAGCCAGGCGCGCGCCGTGATCATCGGGGCTAGCGCGATCACCGGCTATGCCAATTCCAGCGGCAGGACGGTATGGCGGCGGCCGACCGGAGCGGCGCAGACCTGGGTGGTGGCCGGCGGGTACCTCTACATGGCCGTTTCCAGCGGCGGCTCGATGCTGTCGGGCAAGATCACCGGACTGCGCCAGATTGACCTGACTACCGGCGCCGAGCGCGTCCTTCACCTGCGTGATCCGTTTGCCGGCACGCTCACCGCGGTGGTGGGCACGGTGGCACTCCTGTCGGGCGGTGACGGGCTGAGCGGCTATGCCCTCGGGGACGGCAAGATGCTCTGGCGGCGGCCGGGAGCCGTGCTCGAATTCGTCGATCAGGGCCAGGGCACGGCCTACATTGCCACCGGCAACTCGCTGTCCGAGCTTCAAACGACCACCGGCAAGAGGATCGGGCGACCCGCCCAGGGGGTGGCCGCCGGTCTGTACGCGATACGCAACGGCGTCGCGCTCGGCCTGGACCAGAACTCTCTGGGTGACGCCTGGGGATACGACATGGCCACCAGGAAGGTGGTCTGGTACTCGGCGGCGCTGCGGTGGCCGCACTTCTTCGTCGATCCCTCCGGGCTCGGCGGAAGCGCCGGCCCCGGAAGCCCGGTGACCTTGCTGGCAACCTGCGCGGCAGTAGGCGGCGGGTCTCCGGCCTCATGCCTTCGGCCGCAACTGGTGGCGCTCAAGTATTAGCGGGCCGCGCTCCAGCCCGCTAGCGGCCCATGTACATGCCCATCGGCTGGTCCTTGTTGCACAGCTTGCTTGCGGTCGCGTGCGCGCCGGTGGCGGCGAGCGGCGTGACCGGAGCGCAGCTCGGGCCCGAGCCTGACCGGGCGGCGAAGACTATCGACGCGATCGCCAGGCCGAGCGCCAGCGGGAAGAACAGGGCCGCGCGCTGGCGCGGTATCAGCCGGCCGAAGACCGCGGCCCTCAGGCCCGCGAGTCTCAGCCGGGCGCGGAGCAGTACCTTGGCAACCCCGTGCCGCAGCTGTTCGATCCGCGGCATCTCCTCTTCTCTGGTGAGCCTGGCAAAGATCGAGTAAAGAGCGGCAAGTCTGGGATCTGACCCCCGTAGCGCGTTTTCGATCCGGCCGAGCATCCTGCGCTGTCGTGCAGGAAGGCCCATCGAGTACCTCCGATCTGGCCTTGTATTTCCCCCGTGACTCAACCTAACAGGAGCCCTGTGACCGCTCAGATGCGACCGGTGACATCTGTCATGGCCGGATCCGGACGCCTGGCACGGGCGCGAAGCGGGCGCCCGGCCCTAGCCTGAAACCATCCGGTCCAACCGATTAGGGAACATGACCCCATGACCAGCCAGACTCTGCTCGACCTCGTTATCGGCGTTGCCTTCCTCGGGCTGCTGATCTACCGGAACCTGCGCGCACAGCCGGTCCGCCAGATGAACCAGCGGCTGTTCCTGATCCTCGGGGTCATCGGCCTGATCGAGACCTACGGGTACCTGCATACTCATCACGGCGGCACGACCGCGGTCGTGGCGCTGGCGGGCAGCCTTGTCCTCGCTGCCGTGTTCGGCGTCATCCGGGCGGTTACGGTGCGGATCTGGATGAAGGACGGTCAGCCCTGGTCGCAGGGCAGCCTCGTCACCGCCGGGCTGTGGATCGTGGCGCTCGCCGCCCACCTCGGCTATGACGCGCTGGTGAACGGCCACAAGGACATCAACGGGCTCGGCGACGCGACGATCCTGCTGTACCTGGCCGTCAGCCTGGTGGTCCAGCGCGTGGTCATCACGACGCGGGCCGCGAAGCTCTCCGGAGCCCCGGTCGGCGACCCCGTCGGCCAGTCGAACTGGTCGGCCTGAGCCACCACTCGATCCGTGGGTCAGCTGGCGGTCAGCAGCGCGGCCGGGACCTGCTCCTTGCGCAGGCCGAGCCACCAGGTCACGGCGACGGTTCCGATCGTGAGCGCACCCGCGGTCGCGAACACCGGCCGCGGGTCGCCGCCGAGCGCGGACGCCAGCGCGCCGGCCAGCAGCGCGCCGCACAGGGTGATGCCC
>JASHOV010000423.1 GCA_030038495.1 Streptosporangiaceae bacterium | reverse complement strand
GCCCGCCACCGTCCAGCCGGCCACGGCGGCGGCGGCGCTCTAGCGCCAGCGGCGGCGCTCTAGCGCCAGCGGCTGCACTTTCCGGGCCAACCGGTGCCAAGCGGTCGCGCGCCCGGTGGCTAAGCTGCCGGACGGGCCGCGTTCCGGCCCTGCAGGCGCTGGCCGGGCGGCGGCCCGCACGGGCCTGCTACCCGAGGAAGGGCGATGCAGATCAGGCACTTCGCCGGCGCGGCCGCGACCGTGGGCGGTCTGGCGACGACGGACGGAGCCGCGGAGCCGCACGGATGAGAATCAGCCGGGCGGCGGGCGGCGCGCTCCTGGCGGCCGGCATCCTGGCGCTCGCGGTCAACCTGCGTTCCATGATCACCGGGCTGCCGCCGCTCTTCCCCGAGCTCGGCTCGACCCTGCATATCTCCGCCGCCGGCCTGGCCATCCTCGCGGCCACGCCGGTTCTGTGCTTCGGCCTCTTCTCCGGTACCGGCGCCCCGCTCAGCCGCCGATACGGCGAGGAGCGCGTGCTGGCCTCCGCCCTGGTGCTGCTTGCCGCCGGGATGCTGCTGCGCAGCCTCGCGCCGGGCGCGCTGCTGTTCCCCGGCACGATCATCGCCAGCACCGGCATCGCGCTCATGAACGTGCTGCTGCCCAGCCTGGTCAAGCGGCGCATGCCGGACCGGGCCGGGCTCATTATCGGCCTGTACCTGCTGGCGCTCTCGGTGGGGGCGATCACCGCATCGGCGCTGGCCGTGCCGGTGTACAACGCGGCCGGGGGCGGCCCGTGGGCCGTCAGGCTGACCCTGGGCCTGTGGGCCGGGCCGGCCGTGATCGCGCTGGTCATCTGGCTGCCGCAGGTGCGCTACCGCACTGTGCCCGAGGGATCAGGCGCCCCGCGGGCGGCGGGCGCACTGGCGATGCGCAGGCATGCGCTGGCGTGGCAGATCACCCTGTTCATGGGCCTGCAGAGCCTGTCGTACTACGCGGCCATTTCCTGGTTCCCGACGATGTTCCGCGACCGCGGCGCCAGCGCCGGATACGCCGGCACGCTGCTGGCACTGCTGAACCTGGGCAACGCGGTGACGGCGCTGGCCGTCCCTGTGCTGGCCCAGCGGCTGCGCGATCAGCGGCAGCTTGCCGTGGTGGCGATGGCAGTCACGGCGGCCGGACTGGCGGGCGCGGGATTCGCGCCGATCGGGGTGGCCCCGGAATTCATGCTCCTGCTGGGATTCGGCCAGGGCGCCACCCTGGCGCTGAGCATCTACTTCACGATGGCCAGGGCTCCCGATCCGGGTACCGCCGCCTCGCTGTCGGCATTCGTGCAGGGAATCGGCTACCTGATCGCAAGCCTTGGCCCGCTGCTTATCGGTCTCCTGCACACGGCGACCGGCGGCTGGAGCGCGCCGCTGGCGGTACTCCTCGGTATCGCCGTCCTGGAGCTGATCACCGGCTGGCTGTCCGGCCGGGCCAGGACCGTGCCGGCCGGGTGACCTATGGCCGGCGACCGGTGATCCGGTCCCGGGCCCGATGGCCCGGCGCGGAGATCAGCGGGTGATGGCCCGGCGCGGCGAGGCGGGCCGGCGCAGCAGCCACTGCAGGAAGGTTCGCCGCGGCGATCGCGGCGGTCGCGGTGGCCCGGCTGAGATCGCGCCGGCGCCGACGCGGCCCGTGATCGTGACGCGGAGCCGGGTCGGCCCGGCCGGCCCGTCATGCCGCCGCACCGTGGCTACGCCGCCCCTCAGGGCTACCTCGGCGACGTCGACTTCAATGCCGGGCACGGTGACCAGCGTGAGCGTGCCGCTGCGGACAGAGGCGTCGATTTCCAGCGTCGGCTGCGTGATCACCGCCTCGGTGAAGTCCAGCGTGACCGCGCCGCCCTTGACCTGCACTTCCATCCGGCGCGGCACGACCCAGGGCCCGTCGCGCCTGGCCACGCTGTTGCCGCAGTCGATCCGGACGAGGTCCTTGGCCTGCGCGCTGGCGGCGGTCACGGAGTGGCCAGGCGAGGCCGGCAGGTCCGTGGTCAGGACCGCGAGCTCACCGAGCGTGCGGGCGGTAAGCGCGGCTTCCAGCCGCTGGTCCAGCTCTTCGGCGGTGATCCGGCCGTCGCCCGCCGCTACCCGAAGCACCTCGACCACCTGGTCGCGGTCGGAATGCGAGGCCCGCAGCTCGCCAGCACCTCCGGCCGGGGACAGTTCGCCAGTCATGGGACACAACTGTAGAGCCGGACGGTCGCAAAACGAGGCGGGCTGGCAGCTCCTGCGCGGTCCCTTGCGGCCCGGCAAGATCCGAATTTTACCGGCGAGATCCCAGCGCTTTGCCGCTGACGTGCCTAAACTCGCCAGATACGTGCCAAGGTGCGTGCTCCGACCAGGGCCGAAATACACTCGATTGATCCGGCCCGCCAGAGTCGGGGTCGCGCCGGCCGGCGCGGGTCAGCGCAGGGTTCCCCGCCCGAGCATGAGGAGCAGACCAGGTGAGCGTGTTGGAGAGCGTCCAGAGCCCGCGCGATCTCAAGGCGCTCAGCGCCGAGGACCTGCCCCAGCTGGCGGCCGAAATCCGTGACTACCTGATCAGGGTGGTGACCGCCAACGGCGGGCATCTCGGCCCGAATCTCGGTGTCGTCGAGCTCACGATCGCCCTGCACCGGGTCTTCGACTCGCCGGTCGACCGGATCGTCTTCGACACCGGGCACCAGTCCTACGTGCATAAGCTCCTGACGGGCCGCAGGCAGGGCTTCACCGGGCTGCGCCAGCGCGGCGGCGTGTCCGGGTACCCGAACCGGGCCGAGTCCGAGCATGACGTCATTGAGAACTCGCACGCCTCCACGAGCCTGTCCTACGCCGACGGCCTGGCCAAGGCCTACCAGCTGCGCGGCGAGTCGCACCGCAGCGTCGTCGCGGTCGTCGGTGACGGGGCGCTGACCGGGGGTATGGCCTGGGAGGCACTCAACAACATCGCGGCGGCGCGGGACCGGCGGGTCGTCATTGTGGTGAACGACAACGGGCGCTCCTACCAGCCGACCATCGGCGGGCTGGCCGAGCACCTGGCATCGGTCCGCGTCTCGCAGCGCTACGAGCAGGTGCTTGAGTACATCAAGAGCTCGCTCTCCCACACCCCGCTGGTGGGACCGCCGCTGTTCGAGACCCTGCACGGGATCAAGAAGGGCCTGAAAGACGTCCTGCAGCCGCAGGTGCTGTTCGAGGACCTCGGGCTGAAGTACCTCGGGCCGGTGGACGGCCACGACGAGCAGGCCGTCGAGTACGCGCTCAAGCGCGCCCGCGAGTTCGGCGGCCCGGTGCTGGTGCACGTCATCACCAGGAAGGGTTTCGGCTACCCGCTCGCCGAGGAGAACGACGAGGACTGCCTCCACCAGGTGAGCCCGGCTGGCACAGCCAAGTCGGCTGGCACAGCCAAGCCCGCCAGGGCGGGCGGCACGGCGACAGCGGCGCGGCTCCGGCCCTGGACGCAGGTGTTCGGCGAGGAACTTGCGGCGATCGGCGCGACCCGGCCGGATGTCGTCGCGATCACGGCGGCGATGCTGCACCCGACCGGGCTGGCCAAGTTCGCCACCGCGTTCCCTGACCGCGTCTTCGACGTCGGCATCGCGGAGCAGCATGCCGTGACCAGCGCGGCCGGGCTGGCCATGGGTGGCATGCATCCGGTGGTGGCGATTTACGCGACGTTCCTGAACCGCGCCTTCGATCAGGTGCTCATGGACGTTGCCCTGCACCGGCTCCCGGTCACGTTCGTGCTCGACCGGGCCGGCGTCACCGGCCCGGACGGTGCCAGCCACCACGGCATGTGGGACGGCTCGATCCTGCAGCTGGTGCCCGGCCTGCGCGTCGCCGTCCCGCGGGACGGCAGCCGGGTCGCCGAGCTGCTGCGCGAGGCGGTCAGCGTGGACGACGGGCCGACCGCCGTGCGCTTCCCCGGCCGCCTGGCGCTGCCGGATGTCCCGGCCGTGGACAAGCTGGGCGGCATGGACGTGCTGTGCGTGCCCGCGGAGCCCGAAATGCGCGACGTCCTGCTGCTGGGCGCCGGGCCCATGGCGGGCGTGTGCGTGACCGCGGCGCAGCGGCTGGCCGACCAGGGCATCGGCGTGACGGTCGTGGATCCGCGCTGGGTGAAGCCGCTGGACGACGCGCTCGCGGGCGCGGCGCGCCGGCATGGGCTGGTCGTCACGGTCGAGGACAACGGCCGGGTCGGCGGGTTCGGGGACGCGGTCGCGCGGGTGCTGCGCGACCAGGACGTCGACACCCCGGTGCGCACGTTCGGCCTGCCGCAGGAGTTCCTTGAGCACGGCGAGCGGGCCGACCTGCTGGACGACGCGGGCCTGGCCCCCCAGCACATCGCCCGCGTCATCACCGAGCTGGTGGCCAGCCGGACTCCCAGCCTGGAGCATCAGCAGCAGGCCTGACACTGCGGGGGTACGGGGGTCGTCCCCCGGGGATTGACAGCCGATGACCAGGGCCGGGAACGCGGCCCACGGGCGCCGGCGCGCCTCGCCCGCGAAAGCCGGTCACGGCTTGCTGGGCTTGCCCACCGACTGCCCCGTTCCCTCCCGGAAATAGTCCCCGCCCGACGGGTAGGCGAACGACGAGGCGTTACCCAGGTCGGCGTCGTTGAAGGTCATCTGCCAGATCTGGCCCGCGTCCGCGCCGAACACCGAGCCCGGGCACTCCTGGCCGCCGCCGGAGGAGCGGAAGCACGACGCGTAGCCGACCATCGGGTGGTCGACAGGACCCGACGGGTTGAACATCGACACGTAGCCGGCCAGCGTTGTGGTGTAGCCGCCGAACGCCGCGAAATCGAAGCTGTTGGCGGTGCCGGTCTTGCCCGCGGCCGGTACCCCGATGCCGTCGCCCGCGGCCGTGCCGCTGGTCAGAACGCCCTGCAGGATGTAGTTGGCAGCCTCGGCCACCGACGCGGCCATTACCCGGTGGCAGTCGGCCGGCGGGATCGGCAGTACCTTTCCGCCAATGCCGGTGATCTCCCTGATCGCCACCGGCGCGCAGTACACGCCGCCCGCCGCGACGGTCGCGTAGGCGGCCGCCATGGTCATGGGCGAGACGTTGATCGAGCCGAGCGTGAACGACGGGATCTCGTCGGCGGGCGGCAGGTAACTGGAAGAGCCGGGCTTGCCGACCCCCTGCAGCAGGGACACGCCGTCGGCCCTGTGGTCGCCCATGCTCACCGCCGTCTTGACCACGTTGCACAGGCCCACCTGCTGCTCCAGGTGCGCGTAGAAGACGTTGATCGACTGGGTCGTGCCGGTGTAGAGCGAGTAGGTGCCCTTGCCCGGGCCCTCGGCGTTGGCGACAGGGAACACTCCGGCCGACTGACCGTGGCAGTCATAGTAACCGCCGATCGTGTCCGGCGAGGTGACAGCCAGCTTGAACCCGAAAGGCACGCCTTCCTTCAGCGCCGTGATCAGGGTGAAGAGCTTCGACGACGAGCCGGTCTGGACCCCCGCGCCGCCGTTCTCGGCGGTGTCGACCGCATAATCAATGCTGTCCTGGCCCCGGCCAGTGCCGTAGGGCCGGTCGACCGCGATCGCCCGGACGCGCCCCGTTCCCGGCTGAATGAGCACCTCGGCCGCGGCGTTGGCGCCTGGGTTCCAGCCCGACGGCGGCGCGGGCAGCATGAAGTTCACCGCGTTCTGCGCGGCCCGCTGGTCCTGCTCGTCCATCGTCGTGTAAACCTTGATCCCGCCGACCGTGGTCAGCTGCTGGTAGGCCGCCTGGTAGGCCGGGTTGACCCGCATCTCGGCGAGCACGTAGTCGCAGAACCACGCCGAGTCGGCGGCGGTGGCGCTGTTGCAGCCTTCCTGCAGCGAAATCGCCGAGAAGTGCAGCCCGAGCGGCTGCTTCGCCGCGGCCGCCGCGGTGGCCTGAGAGATGTAGTGCAGCTGCGCCATCCGGGCGAGGACGACGTCGCGCCGGCCGCGGGCGGCGGCAGGCTGGGTCATCGGGTCGAATCGCGCCGGGTTCTGTACCAGCCCGGCGAGCAGCGCGGACTGGGTCAGCGTGAGCCGGGCGGCCGTGGTCGAGAAATAACGCTCGGCGGCGACCTGGACGCCGTACGCCTCGTTCTCGAAGTAGGCAACGTTGAGGTAGGCGGCCAGCAACTGGTGCAGAGTCAGCGCGTGCTCGACGCTGACGGCGATCCGCAGCTCGCGGATTTTGCGCGCGGCGTCCTCGGCGGTCGCCGCCTGTGCCTGCTGCGGATTGGCCGCGGTCAGGATGAGCGCGTTCTTTACGTACTGCTGGGCGAGGGTCGAGCCGCCCTGGACCTGGCCGCCGGTCAAGTCGGTGACGAGCGCCCGGAGCGAGCCGCGAATATCGAGCGCGCCATGCTGATAGAAGCGGGAATCCTCGATAGCGACGATAGCGTTGCGCATGTCCGGCGAGATCTGGTCGTAGCTGACGGGTACGCGATAAATATGGTTCGGATAGTAGTAGGCAATCAGCCCGCCATTCGCATCGAGAATCTCCGATCGCGACGGCAGCTGCGCTAGCGCGGGCACCTGCAGGTTGTCGAAGGTGTCCGAGGCCGCGCGGGTGACCATGCCCGCGCCGCCCACCAGGGGCAGCGCGACCGCGCTCGCCAGCAGGCCGATGAGCACAGACAGGCCCGCTATCGCGGCGATGATTTTTGCTGCCTGCCCGGGCCGCACTTGCTCGCGGCCTGGAATACGCCCCCGATTCATAGGCGAACGTGATACCCGGACTTGCATCAAGAAAAGCGAAACACAATCCAAGGTCAGGTAAAGTCCGCAGGCAGTTAGGCACCCACTAATGCGATCTTGTGCCGGAGACGGCGGAACTGCGGGTAACCGGCCTGCGCTGCGGGGGTGGCAGGACTGCCTGGTCGGCCGAGAAAGTCGCGAACTGCCCGTCGGAGTTTCGCCCGCCCGGACGACGATGACGATGTGACGAACCCGCAGGTTCGGCCCGACCCGGCGCTCGGGCTGCTGGAGCTGTATGACGAGGCGCTGCCGCACGTCTACGGCTACCTGCTCGCTCGCTGCGGCGACACCGCAATGGCCGAGGACCTCACGGCCGAGTCGTTCCTGGCCGCCGTGGACGCCATCAGGAAGCCGGGTGCGCCGGATCCGTCGACCCCGTGGCTGATCGGTGTGGCCCGGCACAAGCTCGCCGACCACTGGCGGCGGGTCGGCCGCGAGCAACGCGGGCTGCGCCTGCTGGACACCGAGTCGCCGGACGTCGCCGACCCGTGGGAGACGATCGTCGACCGGATTCGCGCCCGTGAGGTGCTGGGCAGGCTCGGCGCGCATCACCGAGCCGCGCTGACGCTGCGGTACCTGGATGGGCTGCCCGTGCCCGAAGTGGCCCGGCACCTGGACCGCAGTCTGCACGCGACCGAGGCGCTGCTGGTGCGCGCCCGCGCCGCGTTCCGCCGGATCTACGAGGGAGAGGAGGGCTCGCGATGACGGATCCGTTCGAGGCCCTGCGCGAGCCCGTCACCCCGGTGGATCCCGACCCCGAGTTCGCGGAGCGGCTACGGACGCGGCTGACACGGGAAATATTGGCACCTCCGGGAGGAATCATGTCGCATACCACTTCCAGCCAGGTCGAGCGCGAGCCCGCGTGGCCGCCGACGCTGACCCCCTACATCGTCGTGTCTGACGCGCGGCGCGCCATCGACTGGTACGGCGAGGTGTTCGGCGCGCGGCGCCGGGGCCGTCTCTGGGTCAACGCGGACGACACGGTCGGCCACGCGGAGGTCGGGATAGGTGACGCGGTGCTGATGCTTTCCGAGGCATCCGACCTTTGGCCCGACGTTCCCGTCCGGGCGCCAGAATCGCCCACGACGTTCAGCCACTCGCTCCACCTGGACGTCGCCGACGTCGACACGACCACGGAGCGGGCCCGGCGCGGCGGCGCCTCGGTGGAACGCGAGCCTGCCAACCAGCCCTACGGCCGGGCAGCAGTGATCGTCGACCCGTTCGGGCACCGCTGGCACCTGCTGCAGCCGCCGGCGCGGGCGACGCGGCTGCGCCAGGGGGACGTCGCCAATGTCGCGCTGATGACTCCGGACGCGCAGCGGGCCAGGGACTTCTACGAGGCGGTGCTGCAGGTCCCGTTCGCCTCGGGGCACCCTGGCGGCTGGCGCACCGAGGAGACCACGCCGCCGCTGAGCATCCTCCCGTCGGAGGGCGCCGAGCCGGAGGTGGAGCTGTCGTATCGCGTGGATGACATCGCGGCCGCGGTAGAGCGGGTCCGGTCGGCGGGCGGGCAGGCGGGCCAGCCAGGGCGCCGGCCCTTCGGGCTGCTCGCCACGTGCGTCGACGACCAGGGCGCGACGTTCCGCCTCTGGCAGCCCGCCGACTAGGGCAGTCCCGACAACTGGGAGGGTTACGGTTCTGTCCGAGCGGTAACCCTCCCAGTTGCTGCGGAGGGGCCCCGATGTCCGGGCTGCGGCCCCGGCATGCGGTGCTACGCGGCAGAATCGGATTATGGAGACCCTTCACGTCGCCGTCGTGGGCTCTGGCCCGGCCGGCTTGTACACCGCCGAGGCGCTCATCAAGCAGGCGGCTGCGCTCGATTCGCCCCAGGCGATCCGCGTAGACGTGCTCGACCGGCTGCCCACGCCCTATGGCCTGGTCCGCTACGGAGTCGCCCCCGACCATAAGTCGATCAAGTCCATCGCCGAGTACCTGCGTGGCGTCCTCGAGCACGAGGGTGTCCATTTCGTCGGGAACGTGCATCTAGGCGACAACGTCACACGCGAGGACCTGCTGAGCCATTACGGCGCGGTCGTCTACGCGACCGGGGCCATGCGGGACCGGCAGCTGGGGATTACGGGCGAGCACCTGCCGGGCAGCATCGCGGCGACGGATTTCGTGAACTGGTACTGCGGTCACCCGGACATTGATCCGGGCGCGTTCACGCTGGACGCCGAAGCCGTCGCGGTCATTGGCGTCGGCAACGTGGCGGTCGACGTCGCGCGGATCCTGATCCGCAACCCCGAGGAGCTGCGCGAGACCGACGTCTCCCAGCCGGTGCTCGAGGCGCTGATGGCGAGCAAGGTCCGCGAGGTGCACATGATCGGCCGCCGCGGCCCGGCGCAGGCCAAGTTCACCACGAAGGAGCTGCGCGAGCTCGGCGAGCTCGACGGCGTCGACGTCGTCGTCGGTGACGGGGAGGCGGACCTGGATGCCTTCGACGCCACCGGCGAGAGCGCCGCGCTCGCACAGAATGACCGGCATGTCCGCGGCAACTACACCGTGATCAAGGACTGGGCCGGACGAGCGCCATCCGGGGCAGGCCGTCGGCTGACCATCCGCTTCTGGCTGCGCCCGACCGAGATCCTGGGCGAGGATGCGGTCTGCGGGCTGAGGCTGGAGCGGACCCGGCTGGACGAGACCGGCCGGCTGCAGGGAACGGGGCAGCTGGAGACGCTGCCCGTCCAGATGGTTCTGCGGTCGGTCGGATACCAGAGCGTGCCGCTGCTCGGAGTTCCGTTCAACGAGCGAAATTACGTCGTGCCGAACGAGGCGGGCCGGGTCATCGGGCCCGACGGCCTGCCGCTGCCCGGCGAGTACGTCTCCGGCTGGCTCAAGCGCGGCCCGACCGGGGTCATCGGCACCAACAAGTCCGACGCGGCCGAGACGGTGCGCTCCCTGCTCGCCGACCTGGCGGGCGGGCCGGGACCAGGCGACGTTCAGGTCCCGCGCGCGGGCCTGCTGAAGATGCCTGCCGGATCTGCGCAGGGCGAGTCGCCGCTGCGCGCGGTGCTGGCCGAGCGCGGAGTGCGGCATATCAGTTACGACGACTGGCTGGGCATCGAGACCGCGGAGAAGGAGCTCGGCGCCTCGCTCGGCCGCGGCGCGCGGGTCAAGCTGGCCAGCCGCGCGGACATACACAAGGCCTGCGGCCTGGAGGAGTGACGGACGGCGGGCCTACCGCGCGGTCACCCGCGCTGGCTAGGATTCCGCAGTGGGCATGTCGGTACCAGCAGGTCAGGTCGGAGTAGATCCAGCCAAACTGCGGCGGATGCTCGGGTCGCCCGAGCTCGGCTGGCTGGTCGCGCGCATCCGCGCGAAGCTCGAGCACGGCGAGCGGCTGGACGGTACCGTCACGCTGGTCGGAGCGACACCCGCGCAGCGGCGCGCGGTCGCCCGGCTGCTGGGCCGCAACCCGGGCCGGGCCTCGTCACTCACCGTCTCGCTGCCCGCCGTAGCCACCGAGCTGTTCCGCGCGGCGGCCGCGCCCAACCTGCGGGCGGCCGTCGAGGAGCTCGGCGGGCCGGTACGAGATCTTGCCGCCGAGCGGGCCGCGGAGCTGGCGCGGTGGGGTGACGCGCTGGGCCCGATGCAGTCCAGCCCGCTCGCGGGCCTGAGCTGGTACCGGGAATGGCTGGGTGTCATCCGGCGCGACGGCACGGTTACCCGGCTCATCCGCCAGGGGCATAGCGAGACTCTCGGCCAGGCCACGACCGTGCTTGAGCGCCTGCCGACGGGGCCGGACCCGGCGACCGCCGTGCTGTCGGCCCTTGCGGCGGCGGTGACCGGAGACGAGCGCGGGCTGTCCGACGGTCCGCTGGCCAGCCTTGTGCTGCGCGCGCTGGCCATCAGGGAGGGAGTCCCGGCCCCGGTGAGCCGTGAGGCCGCCCAGGCGCTGTGGAGCGCGGCCGGCCTGGTGGGCGACGACCTGGCCAGCCAGGTCCTCGTGCTGAATCTCCGCTCGGGCGGAGAGCCGACCGGGCGCTGGCTGACCGAGGCCGCGGATGCGGGCCAGCCGTTCCGGCTTACGCTGCGCCAGCTCATCCAGAGCCCGATCCTGCCGTGGGCGCTCGACATCTTCGTCTGCGCCTCCTCGGCGCTGGTGCGAGCGGCGGCGGACGAGCTCGGACCGGAATGCCCGGCGCTGGTGTGTACGGAGGGGGAGCCCTCTGTGGCCTGCAGCCGCGTGCTCCAGGCCGCGGTCAGCAGCGGCTCGATCGTGCACTGGCATGCCGACTTCAGCTGGCCGGGACTGCGCAGCACGGCCACTGCGATCCGGCGGCTTGGCGCGCGTCCGTGGCAGATGGCGGCGAGCGACTTCCAGGCCGCGCTGGGCAGCGGCGGTGAGCCGCTGAAGGGACGAGCCGAGCCCAGCGAGTGGGATCCGCGGCTGGCCGAGGTGATGCAGCGGGCGGGCCGCTGCGTCGGCGAGGACCGGGTCCTCGCCAGCCTGCTGCCCGACCTCGCCCTGCATCGGCGGACCGGGTAGCTCCGCGGTCGGCTATGCGCCGGCGATGATCTTCTTGAGCAGGCTCCGGGTGCGCCTGCGGGCGTCGCCGTGTGCGTACTCGTATGCGACGAAATCGGTGATCCCTGCGTCGGCGAGCGCCGTGATCTGGGTCGTAACGGCGTCCTCATCCCCGACGATCGCGACGTCGGCCGGCCCGGCCGCTCCTTCCCTGTCGAGCATCGCCCGGTAGGAGGGCAGCTGGCCGTAGATCGCGAATTCCTCGGCGGCGCCGGACCTGGCGCCGGCTGGGTCGTCGGTCACGCAGACCGGCAGCGTGCATACCACCCGGGGGGCGGGCCGGCCGGCCGCGCTGGCGGCGGCCGTGATGGACGGGACCACGTAGTCGCGCACGGTGTTCGGCCCGGTCATCCACAGTACGGTGCCGTCGGCCTTCTCGCCGGCCAGCTGCAGCATGCGCGGCGCCATCGCTGCCACCAGGACGGGAATCCGGGCGGCTCGCGGGGTGGTCAGCCCGATGTGAGCGTGCACGGTCTCGCCGTCCATGCTGACTGCCGTGCCGTCCAGCAGCGGGAGCAGTACCGACAGGTACTCGCGCATGTGCCGGGCGGGCTTGTCGAAGCTGTATCCGTACATGCTCTCGATGACGATCTGATGGGACAGGCCGATACCGAGCGTGAGGCGGCCAGGCCCGAGGGCAAGTGCGGAGGTCATGGCCTGCTGCGCCAGCAGCGCGGGATGCCGCGGATAGGTCGGTACCACGCCGGTGCCGACCTCGATGCCCGGTACCTGGCTGCCCGCCACGGTGATCGCGGTCAGCGCGTCCAGGCCGAATATGTGCGTCATCCAGGCCGAGGCCAGCCCGTCATCGGCCGCGCGCCGCAACTGGTCGGCCAGCCGGACCAGCGCGTCTTCGCCGCTGTGCTCGCTCAACACGGTGCCGATTCGCATGCGCAACTCCATCCGGCGGTAACGACCCGCAACTGATCATGTCCACGCGAGCGGCCGTGCGCAAGATCCCTATACGGGGCGATTCGCCGGGGTGGCCGCCTCCCACGGCCGCCCGCCGTTTTGCCTGGCCTCGTCTTCGGGGACAATAGGGACATGAGTCAGCCCGCGCCCCGCCGCGCCAAGTCGGCCAGCCGCACCACGGCGGAAGAGCAGGGCGTCAGGGAGGCACGGGAGCGCGCCCGCAAGCACCAGCAGGCCGCGGCCAGGGCAAGGTCGAGGGCCGCGGCGAGGGCCGAGGCCGAGGCCGCCCGGATCGCGGCCGGGTCCAGCGAGCTGCCTCCCGACCGGTACCTGGAGCGCGAGGACAGCTGGCTGAGGTTCGCCGAGCGGGTACTTGAACTCGCCGAGGACGAGCGCGTGCCGCTGCTGGAGCGGGTCAGGTTCGCGACGATCTTCGCCAGCGGCCTTGACGAGTTCTTCGGCGTCCGGGTCGCGGGCCGCATGCGCCGGATGGCCACCGGCCTGCCGGTGGAGAACGCGACCGGCCAGCCGACCGAGGAAGTCCTTTCCCACGTGCTGGAATTCGCCCGCGAGCTCTCCATCCGGCATGCACACTGCTTCACCGACTCGCTGATGCCAGATCTCGCGGACGAGGGCATCGAGATCCTGCGGTGGAAGGAGCTTGTGCCCGCCGAGCAGGCTCAGCTCGAGGGGTACTTCAAGGAGCGCATCTACCCGGTGCTGACTCCGCTGGCGGTCGACCCGGCGCACCCGTTCCCTTTCATCTCAGGCCTGACGCTCAGCCTCGCCCTGACGATCGCCGACCCCAAGACCGCGGCCACTATGTTCGCCCGTGTGAAGGTCCCGCCGCTGCTGCCACGCTTCCTTACCGTCGGCCCGAATCGGTTCGTCCCGCTCGAGGACGTGATCGCCGCGCATCTCGGCGAGTTGTTCGTCGGCCTGGACATCCTCGAGCACTTCGCGTTCCGCGTCACCAGGGTCACCGACCTGGAGATCGACGAGGACGTCACCGAGGACCTGCTGAAGTCGCTGGAGCGCGAGCTGAAGCGGACCCGCTTCGAGGCTGCCGTCCGGCTCGAGGTCGAGGAGTCCATGCCCGAGGACGTGCTCGACAAGCTCGTAACCGAGCTCGACGTGGACTCCCGCGCGGTCTACCGGGTGCCCGGCCCGCTGGACCTGTCCGGGCTATCGTCCATCGCCGATCTCGACTTCCGCCGGCTCAAGTACCCGAGGTTCGTACCGTCCGAGAGCGCGCTGCCGCCCGAGACCAGCGACGGCAGCGTGTTCGCCACGCTGTCCGACCATGACGTACTTGTCCACCATCCGTACGACTCGTTCACCGCGAGCGTGCAGCGGCTGATCGTATCGGCGGCGGCCGATCCACGGGTGCTGGCCATCAAGCAGACGCTCTACCGAACCAGCGGCGACTCGGAAATCGTCGACGCGCTGATCGACGCCGCGGAGGCGGGCAAGCAGGTCGTCGTCGTGGTGGAGATCAAGGCGCGCGGCGACGAGCGGGCGAATATCGCCTGGGTGCGAAAGCTGGAGCAGGCCGGCTGCCACGTGGTCTACGGGATGGTGGGCCTGAAGACGCACTGCAAGATGGCGCTCGTCGTGCGCGAGGAAGCCGACGGCTCGCTTCGCCGCTTCTGCCACATCGGGACCGGAAACTACCACTCCAAGACCGCGCGGCTGTACGAGGACTTCGGGCTGCTGACCGCGAACAGGACGGTCGGTGAGGACGTCACCGACCTGTTCAACCACCTGACCGGATACAGCCGCCGAACCGACTACCGGCGGTTGCTCGTCGCCCCCGAGGGGGTTCGGACGGGCCTGGTGCAGCGAATCGAGGCACAGGTCGCCGAGCAGGAGGCGGGGCGGCCGGCGCTGATCCAGATGAAGTGCAACGCGCTCATCGACGAGGCGATCATCGACGCGCTGTACCGGGCGTCGCGAGCCGCCGTTCCCATCGATCTGTGGATTCGCGGCATCTGCGGGCTGAGGCCGGGCATCCACGGGCTGTCGGAGACCGTTCGCGTGCGCAGCATCGTCGGCCGGTTCCTGGAGCATTCCCGCATCTACGCGTTCGGTACCGGCACCGGGGAGTCACCAAGCGAGGTGTGGATCGGCAGCCCCGACATGATGCACAGGAACCTCGACCGCCGGGTGGAGACGCTGGTGCGGGTGACCGATCACCAGCAGCAGGCGCAGTTGCGGCAGCTCATCAACCTGGCCATGTCCCCGCGCACGGCTTCCTGGTGGCTGGCCGAGGACGGGATCTGGACGCGGTATCACCTGGACTCCGACGGCGCGCCCCTGACCGACATCCAGGACCTGCTGATCAGGTCGCGCCGCAGCCGGAGCGCGGATGCCTGACCGGCCAGCGGCCGGGGAGATCCGGGCCGCCGGGGCGGTGCTGTGGCGGCCCGCCGGACGCGGGACGCAGGTTGCGCTCGTTCACCGACCGAAATACAACGACTGGAGCCTGGCCAAGGGCAAGCTTGAGCCCGGGGAGCACGTACTGCTGGCGGCGGTGCGCGAGGTCGGGGAGGAGACCGGCCTGGGCGTCACACTCGGGCTCCGCCTCCCCCCGGTCCGGTATGAGGTACTCGGCCAGCCCAAGGTCGTCGACTACTGGGCGGCACGGGTGGACCCCGCCGCGGGCGAGTTCAGGGCGAATCACGAGGTGGACCGGCTGGACTGGGTGGCGCTGTCGCAGGCGGAAGCGCGGCTGAGCTATGACCATGACGCGGCGCTGGTCGCGCAGTTCGGGGCCGCGCCGCGGCCGACAGTTCCTGTCATCCTGGTCCGGCACGCCTCGGCGGGCTCGAAGGCCGACTGGCGGAAGGGGGATCTGCTGCGGCCGCTGGACAGCCACGGCAAGCAGCAGGCCAGGCTGCTGGCCAGGCTGCTGGCCTGCTTCGGGTCTGGCCGCGTGCTGAGCTCGCCGGCCGAGCGCTGCCTGGCCACCGTTCGGCCCTACGCGTCGGGTATCGGCGCGGAGGCGGAGGTCGTTCCCGCGTTCGGCCCGCCCGAGCCGAGCGCGAAGAAGACGGCCGCCCGCCGCGGGGCCGACGACGCGCTGACAGCGGCCGCGGCGCAGGCTGCGGCCGCCGAGGCGGCCGCAGGCGACCGGATGGTCGTCATCTGCGCGCACAGGGAGAACATGCCGCTGCTGCTGTCGGCGATCTGCCATCGGCTCGGGGCCCCGGTACCGGCCGGGCCGCCCCTGCGCAAGGGCGGATTCATCGTGCTGCACCGGGCGGCCGGCCGGCTCGCAGGCATTGAACGTCATCACCCGGACGATGACCGGTTACCGTCCCTGGCCGCGGCCGGCGGGCCAACCCCGGCGTGATGACGCGAGACGTCATCAGGCCGGCGCCGCGGGCTCCCAGTCCAGCGTCGGCGGGAGCGCGCCCTCCAGGATGAGCAGCCATCGCTTAACCTCCGGGCCCGCCCCACCGCTGTACCCGCCCAGGCCGTCGCTGGCCAGCACGCGGTGGCACGGCACGATGACCGGGATCGGGTTAGAGCCCATGATCTTTCCCACCAGCCGCGCCGGCGGTACGTCACCCGCTGCCGCCAGCCCGGCTTGCCCGGCCAGCTTGCCGTAGCTGGTGGTCTGGCCGTAACCGACCGACCCGGCCAGCACCTCGAGCACGTGCCGCTGCGTACCGGCCGTTCCCGACCAGTCGAGCGGCAGCTCGAATGCCCGCCGCTGCCCGCGGAAATACTCCGCCAGCTGCCTTTGAGCCGAGCGGGCGAGCTCGCCCGCCCCGCCGTTGCCGCAAGCACGGGCGCCCGGCGGCGGGCCAAACCTGACTTGCGCGACTCCCGCCGCGCTGCAGCCTGCCGACACGACGCCGACGGGCGTGTCGAGATCTGCCCATTCGAGCGCCGTCTGCCCCTCCGCTGTCACCCATCCATTGTGGCCGTCCTCGGCGGTGGATGCGCCACCGCGGAACTGTCGGCGGCTGGCGGTACAACGGCCTTGTCAACTCGCGGCGAAGAGAAAGGGGACGCGGAATGACACAGGACAATATCGCCAGTGCCGTCGAGGCCGAGCTCGTCGAGCTCTCCGGGCTGCTCACCGAACCGGGGGAGCATGAGTGCCTGCGCTGCTACCTGCTGCGCATGATCAACGAGTTCGGCTGCGACGGCCAGCACCGCTGGACGATCAGGTGGCGCGACCTGCGCGCGCCGCGGGCGAGGGGCCTGATCGGCAGGCTGCAGCGGCTCGGCGGCGTGTGCTGTGACTGCGAGGTGCTGCTGAACGTCTTCCCCGACTACCCGGATACGACCTCGCTGCTGCCGTGCGCCGGCCAGCGGCAGCCGGGCTCGTCCGCGCCCTGCGACCTGCGCGAGCTGCGCCGGTCGGCGTGAGCCCTACTCGCTGCCCTTCTCCTCGATGCGCAGCAGTGCCCTCGATATGGGCACGCTGGTCAGCCCGACCTGCCACGGCCGCGCCCCGTAGCCGGCCAGATCGGCTCCGACGGAGTCGGGAGTCAGCTCCGCGGGAGGCTGCCAGGCCAGGCGGCGGACGGCATCGGGCTGCAGCAGGTTCT
>JASHOV010000422.1 GCA_030038495.1 Streptosporangiaceae bacterium | reverse complement strand
CCAGCAGCAGGATGCGGCCGTCGGCCGTGGTCCTGGTCGCGCGCCTGGCGTCGGTCAGGATCAGCAGGGCGAGCAGGCCGAGCACCTCGCGCTCGTCTGGCATCAGCGTGGCTATCAGCCGTGCCATCATGACCGCGCGGTCGACGAGCTCGCCGCGGACCAGGCTGGCGCCCGCGGGCGCGGTGTGACCGGTGGTGAACACCAGGTGGATGACGGTCAGCACCGCGTCCAGGCGCTCGGGCAGCTCGGCGGCGCCGGGTACCCTGTAGGCGATCCTGGCCGCGGTGATTTTCTTCTTGGCCCTGGTCACACGGGCCGCCATGGTGGGCTCCGGTACCAGGAACGCGGCCGCGATCTCCGCCGTGGTCAGCCCGCAGATCAGCCGCAGGGAGAGGGCCACCTGCGCCTCCCGGCTCAGCGCGGGATGGCAGCAGGTGAACACCAGCCGGAGCAGGTCGTCGGGGAAGACATCGTCGCCGGACACCGGCGGCTCCGGATCGCCCGCGGACTCAATCAGCAGCGGCAGCTTGGCCCGGAGTGTCTTGTCTCGCCTGAGCGCGTCCAGTGCCTTGCGCCGCGCCGTCGTCGTCAGCCAGGCCGCCGGGTTTCCTGGCACCCCGGACCGGGTCCAGGCGGCCAGCGCCGACACGTACGCGTCTTGTACGCACTCCTCGGCCAAGTCGATGTCCCTGGTCACCCGCACCGTGGCGGCCAGCACCGTGCCCCACGCGCCGCGATGCGCGTCGGCGACCGCGGTGCGGATCGTCTCACCGGGTGATGATGCTGGCGCCACGGTGTTATCTGCGGTCACATGCCGCCCGAGGTGTCCATGATCGGCCGCACCTCGACGCCGCCGTGCTTGGCCGGGCAGAGCCTGGCGATCTCCAGCGCGTGGTCAAGATCACGGGCGTCGATCAGGTAGTACCCGCCGAGTACCTCCTTGGTCTCCGCGAACGGGCCGTCGGTGACGATGTCATCGCGGATGGTGGTCGCGGTCGGCGTCGGCTCCAGCGCGTTGCCGCCCAGGAGCGTCGCACCATGCTCGCCGACCTGGGCGGCGAACCTGGCGTGCGCCGCGTAAATCTCCTGGCCTTCTTCGGGCGTCATGGTCAGGTAGGGGGCCTCGTTCTCGTAGATCAGGATCAGGTACTGCGTCATCACGACTCCTTGGCTTCCCTTGGTTGTGGTGTCGGCAAGGCTCTACTGCAATCGACGAACGGCCCCTCGGCGAATCAACAGCGCTCTTGCAGATTCTTCCCGCCCGCGATCGTCTGCCGACACCAGGCCGCGAATCCGATGGCAGGAAATGCTCGAGGTCTTCGCCGGAGCCGCGGAGTTTCAGGCCGCCCTGGCCGGCGGCGGTGGCGATCGACACGCTCGTGGTGCCCGGCGGCCAGGGCACCGCGGAGCCAGACGGCGAGCTGATCCGCTGGCTGCGCGAGCACGCACCGCTGGCGCGGCGCTTCGCGTCGGTGTGCACAGGGGCGTTCCTGCTTGCAGCCGCGGGCCTGCTCGATGGCAGGACGGCGACCACCCACTGGGCCTATTCCGACGCACTGGCACGGCAGTTCCCGGCCGTGAGCGTGCAGTCGGACCCGATCTTCGTCCGGGACGGGAACGTTGCCACCTCGGCCGGGGTGACGGCAAGGGCCTGGTCGTGTACCTCCGCCGCCCGCCAGCTACCGGCATCGCCGATCCCGCCGTTCCCCAATTCCGCATCCCGACATCCTGCCGCGGGCCTGCTGGCCGGCCGCAGGGCGACTCCGCGGCCGGGGTGTCGGTCGGTTAGCCGCCGCTGTCCCGGCGCGCGCGGGCACGGCGCTTGCCCTCGTGCATCGCCTGCACCCTGGCGATGGGGATCTCGTGGCCCTCGGCCACGAGGTCGGCGGGAAGCTGCTGCGGCGCAGGCAGCAGGTCCGCCCACCGGTCCGCGCCGCCCAGCAGCCCGGCAGCGGTCCGCACGGTGAAGTCCGCCGGGCTGACTGATGCCAGCTCTTCCCACCGGACAGGGAACGACACCGGCACGCCGGGCCGGGCCCGCGGGCTGTAGGCGGCCGCCACGGTCGCGCCGCCTGCCCTGGTGGCGTCCAGGAACACCTTGTCTCCGCGGTCCTCCCTGATAAACGCCGTCGTCGCCAGCTCAGGGTCGAGCCGCTCCGCCCTCGCCGCCAGCGCACGCGTCGCTGCGGCGGCATCTTCCATGTCCGCCCCGGCCGCAAGCGGCACGAAGATGTGCACGCCCTTGGCCCCGCTGGTCTTGACCGCCCCGGCCAGCCCGGCACCGTTCAGCGCCTCGCGCACCAGCAGCGCGGCCTGCACCGCATGCCCGAATCCGTCGGCGGACGGCGGGTCGATGTCCAGCACGAGGAAGTCAGGGTGGCGCCAGCTGTCACCGTGGACCAGCGTCGGGTGGTACTCGACGGCGCGCTGGTTAGCCAGCCACAGCAGGGTGCGTCTGTCGTTGCAGAGCGCGTAGCTGACCTCCCGGTGCGACGACTCGGCCCACAGCGAGACCGTCGCGACGAAGGACGGCGTGTACTTGGGCACGTTCTTCTGCATGAACGGCGGCTGGCCCGGCCGCACCCGCACCACCGACAGCGGCCGGTCCCGCAGGACGGCGACCATGGGACCGGAAACCGCATCCAGGTAATCCACCAGGTCGCGCTTGACCGCCCGGGCCCCGTCGAACAGCGGCTGGTCGAGATGGGTCAGGCCAACCCCGTCCCGTTCCTCCCCCGCGCCTTCAAGCCCCTTGCGGTCAGACACGGTCACGCTCGTCCGGCGGCGGCCACCGCCAGATCACGAAGCGACTTGACCGCCGCGGACGGATCCGCGGCGCCGTACACGGCCGTGCCCGCAACGAACATGTCCGCGCCGGCCTCGGCGCACAGCTCGATGGTCTCCTCGCTCACGCCGCCGTCGACCTGCAGCCAGATGTCGCCTCCGTGCCGGGCGATGTACTGCCGCGCCCGGCGGATCTTCGGCAGCACCATGTCCATGAACTCCTGGCCGCCGAAACCCGGCTCGATCGTCATCAGCAGCACCATGTCGAGCTCGGGCAGCAGGTCGGCGTACGGCTCGATCGCGGTGGCGGGGTTGAAGGCGAGCCCCGCCCGCGCGCCCGCCGCCCGGATCTGGCGCAGGGTGCGGATCGGGGCGCTCGCGGCCTCGGCGTGGATCGTGACGTTGCGGGCGCCCGCCTCCGCGTACTGCGGGGCCCAGTGATCGGGATCGGTGATCATCAGATGGCAGTCCATCGGGAGCCGTGAGTACCGCAGCAGCGATTCGACGACAGGCAGCCCGATCGTCAGGTTTGGCACGAAGTGCGCGTCCATGACGTCGACGTGAAGCCAGTCGGCCGCTTCCGACACCGCTTCGGCCTCGTCCGCAAGCCGGGCAAAATCGGCTGCCAGCAGACTCGGCGCTATCCGCATGTTCATCAGTAGCTGAGTTTAGGCCGCCGAATGTCCGACCACCTGGATAGGTTCTCATCCGGCACCGCAATCGGGGCCGCGAGTTTCTGTCCGCCGGGCCGTCCAGGTGATACCTGACTTGGCCGGGCGGGCCGGGGACCAGTCCAGGCGAGGTGGAGGCGCTCGTTGACAACGGAGGCATCGGACCGGCTGCTCGACCGGGTCCGCAAGCTGCTGGCCAAGGCGGAGGCCGACGGGGTCACCGTGGCGGAGGCGCAGGCGCTGACCGCGAAGGCCGCCGAGCTCATGGCCAAGTACGGGATCGACCGGGCGCTGCTGGCCGCGCAGCGGCCCGAGACTGACCGGCCGTCCAGCCGCCTCCTCGACATCTACAACCCGTGGGCCCGCGTACAGGCGCACCTGCTCTGCGGGCTGGCCGGCGCGATGCGCTGCCAGTGCATCTTGCTTCCCTCGGGCGACGGGGACCAGCGCGTGCACATGTTCGGGTACGAATCCGACCTCGAGCGCACGGACATGCTGTACACGTCGGTGCTTGTGCAGATGTGGCACGGGCTGATCGCCGCCCAGGTTCCGGCCCGTGCCTCCAGCGTGCGCAGCTGGCGGCGCAGCTGGCTGCTGGGTTTCGCGGCGGCAGTTACCGCGAAGGTGCAGGCGGCCGAGGACCGGGCCGAGCGGACCGCGTCGCCGGCCGGCGCCGGGTCGAAGTCCAGCGCCGCGCTGGTGCTTGCCGACCGGTCCCTGGTGATCCGCAGGAACGTCGCGGCCGCGTACCCGGTGACCAGGACCGCGCGGCTCACCTACACCGGCAGCGGCTACGGCGCGGGCTACCGGCAGGGCGAGCGCGCCGACATCGGAACGGCGCGCGTCGGGCGGGACCGCGACCGGTCGCTGCCGGCCGTCGGCCAGTAGCTCCGGCCCGCGCAGCACAGCGGCCAGCATCGCAACATCGACAGCTCATCGCCTGGGTCGCGGTGTGTCCGGACGGCAGATATTCGAACGTTTGCGCGATTAGTGCCGCGCCAACAGCACCAAAGACGCAAGCGTTGCCAGGTCAAGATCTCTCGCGCCGGAGCAAAGCGGTGAAACGCGGCTAAGGCGGGCGTCCACTCCGACCGGCTTATACGCGGCAGGTCCCTGACTGACCTGCGCCCGGGCACAGCGCAGACCGCCTTCATCCGTCGGCAGCTGAGACGGCCCGCACCCCCGAACCTCGGCCAGTGCCGAATCAATCGCCAACTGTCGGCTAATGGCCGGTTAATCGCCATCAGTTATAAATCTTCATCCTGCAATCCCGGGCCATTCACCTGAGCGTCGCGGTCCCGCCGCGCGGCGAATGGATCGTCCTGGGTGCCCATTACCGGCACGTACTGGACGGAGCAAGCCTATGCCCGAGCTCACCAGACGCCGCCTGCTGACCACAGCAGGGGCGGCTACGGCCGCCGCCTTCGCGGCAGAATTCCTTCCCGCCAACGTCCGTCGCGCCCTCGCGTCCGGACCGCCTCGCGGCAGCGGGCAGCTCAGCGACATCAAGCACGTGGTGATCCTGATGCAGGAGAACCGGTCCTTCGACCATTACTTCGGCACGCTTCCCGGCGTGCGCGGATTCTCCGACCCCACCGTCATGATTCAGGAAGAGAGCGGCCCCACGAATGGCCTGCCGCTGTGGTATCAGCCCCTGACCCTGAACCCCGCTCCGATCGACAGCACTCCTACTGGCGTCCCCCCATACACGAACCCGCTCGGCTACGTGCTGCCATGGCGGCTGAACACGCTGACCACCAATGCCCAGTCGATCCCCTCGACCAGCCACGCGTGGACCTACCAGCACACCTCCTGGAACAACGGTGCGATGGACGGGTTCCTCACGGCGCACCTGGCCGCCAACGGAAACAACGGCGTCTACACCATGGGCTACTACACCCGCGAGGACATCCCGTTCCAGTTCGCGCTGGCCGAGAACTTCACCATCTGCGACAACTACTTCTGCTCGGTCCTCGGCCCGACCTGGCCGAACAGGCTCATGCACCTGAGCGCGTGGATCGACCCCCAGGGCGTCGGCGGCGGACCCATCACCAGCAACATCGACCCCATCCCCTACGAGTGGCAGAGCTACCCGGAGGCACTCACCGACGCCGGCGTGAGCTGGCAGGTCTACCAGGAGACGGACAACTACGAGACCAACCTGCTGGAGATGTTCAAGAACTTCCAGAACGCCCCGGTCAACTCCACGCTGTTCCAGAGTGGGCTGCGGACCTTCTCCTCAGGCCAGTTCGAGTGGGACGCCATGCACGACCGGCTGCCCACGGTCTCCTGGCTGTTCCCGACCAGCTGGCAGTCCGAGCACCCCGACTACACGCCCGCGGCCGGGGCCGACTTCGTCGCCAGCAAGATCGACGCGATCGCCGCCAATCCGGACGTGTGGGCGAAGACCTTGTTCATCCTCAACTACGACGAGAACGACGGCCTGTTCGACCACGTCACGCCGCCGACAGCGCCGACCGGCACGCAGAACGAGTTCATCACCGTTGGCAGCGACCCGAGCTGGCCGATCGGCGCCGGGTTCCGGGTGCCCTGCATCCTCGTATCGCCGTGGACCCAGGGCGGCTGGATCGCCAGCGAGACGTTCGACCACACCTCGGTGCTGCAGTTCCTCGAACTGTTCACCGGGGTCACCATCCCGAACATCACCCCATGGCGCCGGGGCACCTTCGGCGACCTGAGCTCCGCGCTCGGGTTCCCGCAGTTCCCCAGCGCGGTGCCGTACCTGCCGGGCACCAAGCAGAAGCTGGCGCAGGCTTCCTACGACGCCGTCAACCTGCCGGCGCCGGAGTTCCCGTCCTCGCCGCAGACCCTGCCCGTGCAGGAGACCGGTCCGCGGCCACGCCCGCGCAACACCACCCGCGAGATCTGACGGTCCGGGCGAAAGGAGAACCTCACGTGTCTGCAGACCCAGTAAGCCCGACCCCGACCAACACGGTCGCACCCACCACGGGCGCACCCACCACGGGCGCACCCACCACGGGCAGGTCCCGGCGGCGAGTTGTCCGGCTGTCCTGGATAGCCGCGATCGCCGTCGTCGCGCTCGCGGCTCCGGCCACCGCCTTCGGCATCGCCGGCGGCTTCGGCCCCTTCCACCCGACCAAGGCCGCCAACACCCCGCAGAGCAGCAGCGGGTACCAGGCCGGGCGACATTCAACGCTCAAGAAGTCCTCCGCCACCGTCAGGTCGGCCAGCACGAGCGACTACACCGCCTACGTGGCAATCGCCGGCGGTTACGAGGTCGCCGAGGTGAACGTCGCGACCGACACGATCGTGACTGGCAGCATCACGAGCAATACCCCCGCGGGGCAGCAAACGCCCGACAGCCCGGAAGGCGTTGCGGTAACGCCCGACGGCTCGCAGGTCTTCATCGCCGACACCGGCCAGTACTACGTGCTGGCCGTCGACCCGGCCACCGATGCGGTCACCAAGGCTATCGAGGTCGGCCCGTACCCGCAGGACGTCGCGGTGTCGCCCGACGGCAGCGAGGTTTACGCCACGGTGACGGGCGGTAACTCCGGGCCGGGCGGCTCCGACGTGGTCGCCGTCATCAGCACCTCATCCGATTCGGTCACTGGCTACATCAAGGTGGGCTCGGCGCCCCGTCAGGTCGTGTTCAGCCCTGACGGCACCCGCGCCTACGTGACGACAGGCAGCAGCATCGCCGTCATCGACACGGCCACCGGCACGGTGATCAACCAGATCTCCGACCCGGCCGGACCGCAGGGCATCGCGGTCAGCCCCGACGGCGGCACGCTGTACGTCACCAACCCGGCAACCGGCAGCCTCTGGGTGATCAACGCTGCTTCCGGCCAGGTCACCGACCGGATCGCGGCTGGCGCCGAGCCCTACGCGGTGGCGGTCACGCCGGACGGCAGCACTGCCTATGTGGCCGACATGAACTCGGACTCGGTGGACGTGATCGACACGTCTAACAACACGACGATCACGTCGGTCCCTGTCGGGAAGCTGCCGGCTTCCATCGCGGTGACGCCCGACGGCTCCCAGGTGTGGGTGGGCAACACGCTGGACGGCAACATCACCGTGATCAACCCGGCGAGCAACACGGTTGCCGGCACCATCTCCGGCGGGACCGGAACGGCGACGCTGGACACGGCGCCGCTCGGTATCGCGTTCGTCGCGGCCACCTGACGGTGCGGCACGGGACGCGGCCAGGTCCGCGTCCCGTGCCGGACCTAGCCCCGGCGCAGTAGCGCCACGAACATGGCGTCGGTGCCGTGCCGGTGCGGCCAGAACTGGGCGTACCGGCGATAGGGGTCCGGGCAGCGCAGGCCGGGCACCTCGGCGAGCACGGCCGGCGCGTCGAGCACCTCGGCCGGCCGCTCGGCCAGCACGGCCGCGACCACCTCGCGCGTCTCCGCCACGTGCGGTGAGCAGGTCACGTAGCCGACCACGCCGCCTGGCCGGGCCGAGTCCAGCGCGGTACGCAGCAGGTCGCGCTGCA
>JASHOV010000421.1 GCA_030038495.1 Streptosporangiaceae bacterium | reverse complement strand
GGCGTCGACCAGGCCGCCGGCCGCCGCCACGCGCTCGCGCAGGCCGGACAGGCCGTTGCCCGGCGGCACGCCTGGCCCGGATGGCGGCTCGCCGACGCCGTCGTCCACGATCTCGACGGCCGATGGGGAGAGCCGGACCGTGCACGAATGCGCCCTGGCGTGCCGGACCACGTTGGTCAGGCCCTCCCGCACGGCCCACCCGAACAGCTCCTGGTGCGCGGGATCGACCACGTCGGTCGCCGTCGGCAGGTCGGCCGCGATGCCCGACGCCCGCAGCAGCTCCCGGCCGCGGGCGAGCTCGCCGGCCAGCGTGACGTCCCTGTAGCCCGACACCGCGCTGCGCACGTCGGCCAGCGCCTGCCGGCACAGCTCCTCCACCTCGGCGATCTGGCTGACCGCGCGGGCCGGATCGGCCGATCCGAGCCGCCGGGCCAGGCCGGCCTTGACCGTGATCGTGGTCAGCGAGTGCCCCAGCAGGTCGTGCAGGTCGCGGGCTATCCGCATGCGCTCGTTCTCGGCCGCCAGCTGGGCCAGCTCCGCGCGCGCCTCGGCCAGCGCCATGTTCTGCCGCAGCGACTGAAGGATGGCGAAAGTGGCGATGGCGAGCACGGGGATCGCGACCGGCGTCACGTCGTCGAACGACTCGCCCAGGCTGACGTGCCAGGACCCGACCGCGACCGGCACGAGCAGCGCGGCGAGGGAGAACGCCGCAACCACAGGGGTGGAACGGACGCCAAGGCGCCCCACGACCAGCATGGTGAGGAAGACGAACGTGACAAACCCGGCTGCACGCGCAAACGGCAGCCCGGCCAGGGACAGCGCGAGCAGGATCCCGAAGTAGCCCCAGAATTTCCACCCCGGCGTGTCCTCGGAGATCACGAACGGGACCGCGACCCAGCAGGCGGCGAAGACGGCGAGGATGGCGTAGCCCGCCACCCGGCCGTCTCCGCGCGAGTTCTCGTGCACCGAGATCACCACGAACACGAGGTAGGCGAGCGGCAGTGCGATCAACGCGCTCGGCCGCCACCCGTCGGTCCATCTGCGGTGGCCCACCACCCAGGGGGTCGCGCCGGCCGTCGGGGGCGGCACCTGCCCGGCCATCTCGGTCTCCATATCTCTCTAGCGTAGGCGAGTCAGACCGGGTCAGGCCCTGGCCGCGTTCCGCCGGTAGGCGCGCCTGGCCAGCGGCACGAGGACGATCGTCCAGGCCGCGATCACGAGCCAGGCCTGGCCGGGCCAGCCGCCGCCGCCCGCGGCGACGCTCTTGCCTGCCTGCACCAGCCAGTACGACGGCAGCGCCTTCATGACGTCGAACATGGGGCCGGACTTGGCCAGCTCGAAGCCGTATACGCCGCCGAACAGCGAGAACAGCACGATGATCCCGCCCAGCGCCGGCATCATCGCGTCGACAGGCAGGAGGTAGCCCAGGATGAACCCGATGACGACGAAAGGAGCCAGGCCGACCAGGATGAGGCCGGTCATTTCCAGCCACTGGCTCGCCGCCAGGCGTACCCCGAGCGACGCGCCGGCCAGGTAAAGGAGCACCAGCGTGGGCACCGCCAGCAGGTAGGCGCAGACCACCTTGGCGGCCATGTCGGTGCTCGGCCGCAGGGGCGTGATCCGCAGCTGCCGGGTCCAGCCGCCGGCAATGTCGCGCCCGATCCTGGCGCCAGGTCCGACGGCCGCGAACATAGACCCGTACACCGCCATGGCGGTCATGAAGTACAGCGGGAAGCTCGTCCCGTTGAAGGTGGCGTGCCGCTGCCCCGATGCGACCCCGAAGAACAGGACCAGCGGCAGCGCCAGCGTCACGCCGTAAAAGATGCGGTTCCGCAGGACGCGCAGGATCTCGTAGCGGAAATGGGTGGCGCTGCTCATCGTGTTACCTCCGTCACATCTGCGCCGGTACCAACCAGGCCGGCGGTGAGTTCCATGAACGCCTCCTCGAGGCTGCCCCCGCGAACCTCGATGTCGCGGACGGCCGGGTAGGCGCCGAGCAGCGCCCGGAGCGCTATGTCGGAATCGGAGCAGGACAAGATGACCGAGTCCCCGTGCCGCTCGGCCGCCACCACGCCGGGCAGCGCGCGCACTGTCGCGGTGTCGGCGTCGGCAATCGTTCCCCTGATAGTCCGGGAGGCGGCCCTGGCCTTGATCTCGGTCGCCGGGCCGTCGGCGATGACCTTGCCCTGGGCGATCAGCACGATCCTGTCGGCGTAAGCGTCGGCCTCCTCCAGGTAGTGAGTCGCGAAGACGACGGTCTTGCCCCGTCCGGCGATGTCCCGCATCGAGCGCCAGAAGTCGCGACGGCCTTCGACGTCGAGGCCGGCCGTCGGCTCGTCCAGCAGCAGCAGGTCCGGATCGCCGACCAGTGCCGCGGCGAACCGGACCCGCTGGGCCTGGCCGCCGGACAGCTTGCTCGTCCACCGGCTTGCGAACTCATCCGCGCCGGTCAGCCGGAGCACGTCGCCGACGCATAGCGGGGCGGGATAGTACGACGCCGTCAGCGCGATCAGCTCGCGGACCCGCAGGTGGTCGAGGGGCGACCCGGCCTGCAGCATTCCGCCGACCCAGCCGGCCTGCACCGCTCTGGCCGGCGGGACGCCGAAAACCGAGATAGCGCCCTGGTCCGGCCGGGTGAGCCCGAGGATCATGTCGATGGTCGTGGTCTTGCCGGCGCCGTTCGGCCCGAGCAGCGCGACGGTCTCGCCGGGGGCGATGGCCAGGTCGAGCGACCTTACCGCGTGCACAGCGCCGTAGGACTTGGACAAACGGGACAGGGTGATCCCGCCTGCGGGACCAGTTTCTGTAGCCATGGCACGAGGGTGCCTCAGCCCGCCGGCACGCCTGTAGTGCCGCGGCTAACCGGTTCCGAGTGACAAATGTCAGGTCTTTCTGGATCCCGGCCGTATCCAGGAGCGCGGTGAGGGCGCTGGCGACTGCGCTGGTGCAGCTGCGGTCGTGGGGGAAGGTCCTGGCTGAGACCAGAATCAGCCCGGCATGTGCCCGAGCGGCGGCGCGGCACTGGCCGTAGAGGGGCATGAAGTCCTTGATGTTGGCGGTGACCAGGGCGCGCCCGCTCGCTGCCGCATGGGCGAGAACCTCTGGACGCGCTTGCCCGCTGGATTGCCGACGACCGGGACGTGATCGTATCTCTGGTGTCGGAGGTCGCCCGCCTGCCGTTCGACGACGGCGTCGAGTTCCGGACCGATACCGCAACCTCTCGGATCATTCGCGAACAGGCCATCTACTCCGGCGTGCGGATCGCCATGGATGCCACGATCGCGACTGCGACGGTCAAGTTCCGTATGGACGTTAACTTCGGCGATCCGATTACGCCCGCACCCGGCTGGGTGGCACTCCCTCCGTTGCGGCTGAGCATGGAACCAGTCCGCGTGCTCGGCTATCCCATTGAGACGGTCCTTGCCGAAAAAATCGCGACAGCCATCGGCCTTGGACCAGCCAACACCCGCGTCCGCGACTACGCCGACGTCTACGCGCTCACTGGCATTCACGTGATCACCCACCGAACAGCCCGCCAGGCGCTGCTGGCAACGGCCGGCGCTTTGACGACCTCAGCGGCGAATTCGCCACGGCCGACGGGATGCTGGCGCTGCCCCACGCCGCCCTGGTAGCAACCGGCCGCGCCTGAACCTGGGACACACGAGCCTGCCCCGGCAGGTGACTGAAACAGGTTCCTGGCGGGGTTCCTGGCGGGAATGCAATGATCACAATGCCTGCGGTCTGACCACCAAGGGGCCCGGCGCCTGCAGCCCCCAGCGGCGCGCGGTCCGGCGAATATCCAGGAGGCGACTGCCGTGCGGTCCGACGCCGCCGGAAATGCCGGCGTTTCACCGACCGGGTCGGCGTGGGCGCCGTTGCGTCACCGGCTGTTCGCCGCGATGTGGAGTGCGCAGTTCGTCAGCAATGTCGGCAGCTGGATGCAGACGGTCGCGGCGCAGTGGCTGATGCTGACGCTTACTAGCTCGGCGGTGTATGTCACCCTGGTGCAGACCGCGGCGAGCCTGCCGATCGTGCTGTTCGCGGTGCTGGCGGGGACGATCGGCGACCTGGTCGACCGGCGGCGCTTCCTGCTGATCACCGAGGCGATCATGCTGGTCGCCGCGGCGGCGCTGGGAATGCTGGCGATCGCCGGGCTCGTCACGCCGTGGGTGCTGCTCGCGCTCGTCTTCGCCGTCGGGACCGGGCAGGCCCTTACCTCACCGACCTGGCAGACACTGCAGCCCGAGCTCGTCGCACCCGTCGAGCGGCCGCAGGCGATCTCGCTCGGCGCGGTGAACCAGAACCTGGCCAGGGCGGTCGGCCCGGCGATCGGCGGGCTCCTGCTCGCAGCGACCAGCGCCGGCACGGTCTTCCTCGCCAACGCCGCGACCTTCCTCGCCGTCCTGGCAGTCATCTGGTGGTGGCGCAGCACCCGGCCGCCCAACGCGCTGCCCCGCGAGCACGTCGGCGAGGCGGTCAGAGCCGGCGGACGCTACGTCGCCGCCAGCCCGGTGCTGCGCGCCATCTTGCTGCGGGCCGGGCTATTTACCCTCTTCGCCAGCTCGGTCTGGGCGCTGCTGCCGCTGACGGCCCACTCGCGGCTGCACCTGGGCTCCGGCGGATACGGGCTGCTGCTGGGCTGTGTGGGTGTCGGCGCACTCGGCGGCGCTGCCGTGCTGCCGCGGCTGCGGGCCCGGCTGAAGCCGGGCGCCCAGCTCACGGTCGGCTCGGCCGGGCTGGCAGGTGTCGCGCTCATCCAGGCGTTGGTCCACGTCACCGCGGTGGTCGCGGTGGCCCTGGCGGTGGGCGGCCTGGCGTGGATCGTGGCGCTGTCGACCCTGAACTCGCTGTACCAGCTCTCGCTGCCGCAGTGGGTGAAGGCCCGTGGCATGTCGTTCTACCTGGTCGTCTTCCAGGGCGGCAGCGCCGTCGGCAGCGTCGCCTTCGGCCTGACCGCGCAGCACATCGGGCTGTCGCCGGCGCTGGTGGTGGCGGCGGCGGGGCTGGTGCTCGGCCCGCTCGCCGGGCTGCGGTACCGGTTCCAGACGATCCCCCCTGAGGAATTCCGGCCGGCCGGCGACTGGCCCGCGCCGAGCCTGGCCGCCGACGGGCCGCCCGGCGGCCCGGTCATGGTGAGCGTCGAATACCGGGCCTTGCCCGAGCGCGAGGATGACCTGCTTGCGGCGCTCCAGGATGCCCGGTTCAGCCGGCGCCGCACCGGGGCAAGTTCCTGGCGGGCCTGGCAGGACAGTGGCGAACCGAGCCGGGTCCTGGAGCAGTTCGTTGTCGCCTCCTGGGATGAGCATCTGCTGCAGCACGCGCGCGTCACCGACCGGGACCAGCATCGCTACGACGCGATCCGCGCGATGACCGACCCGGCCCACCCCGCGACGGTGACGCACTGGCTGACACCGGTCCGCCGCGCCGGCAGCAGCGGGAGTCCGCCCGCAGCCTGAGGGCACGGCGGCGCCCGCCTAGGCGCTCTGCCAGTGAGGCAAGTCCGCCGTCAAGCCACCTGCGCGAGCACTTCGGGTGCGACCTCGTAGGCGAATACGTCGGCTTCAGGCTCCTCCAGGTACCCGGCGCACCGGACGGGACCCGAGCCAGCCGCGAGCGAGATCAGCTCCAGGGACCACGCGCAATCCTCCGGGTGCTGGTCCAGCGCGGAATGGATCTCCAGTACGCCAGCCTTCCGGTCCACGAAGGCGTGGATCGTCCCGTGCGGCGCTGCCTGAACCTCCGTGCTGAGCACTGCCTCAATCATTCTTAAATCCCCCCTACCGAGAACCGTCAGCATTCAGACGTATCAGCTGGCAATGACGTTTACAGCTGAGTGGAGGCGGCCGGAGGAGCGGCATCGACGAAGAAGGATCCTGCTCGGGGGAAGCTTACGATCGGTGCGTATCAGGGTCTGTCCGTGCCCAGTGATCGAGGGGTGGCTGATGGCCAGCAAGCGGATCACGACGGTGCTCGGTCAGCTGGGACTGACTCAGGTCCGGTACGTGTCACCGGTTCGCCGCAGCGCGGCGCCGGGCCTGGTCGGCCGCGTCTACGAACAGATCGAGCGGGAGTTCGGCGTGCTGGCGCCATCATTGGCGCTCTTCTCCTCATCACCGCAGGTGCTCGCCGCGAGCTGGCTGATGCTGCGTGAGAGCCTGCTTGTGACGCGCGCGGTGGAGCGGTCGGCCAAGGAGGCCGTCGCCACGACGGTCTCGCTCGGGAATGCCTGTCCCTGGTGCGCCACCGTGCACAGCACCATGCTCTCCGGGCTGGCCGGGGGACTGGTGCTGGCGGACGATCCGGCCGAGCAGGCCGGCGACCCCCGGCTGCGGGCGGTCGCGACGTGGGCACGAGACTGCAGGACCGAGGAAGGTGCCCGGCTGCATGAACCGGCATGCCCCGCCGAGGAGGCGCCGGAGCTGATCGGGACCGTGGTCGTGTTCCACTTCTTCAATCGCATGGTGAACGTGTTCCTCACCGAGGTCCCGCTTCCGCCGGGAGCTCCGAGGATGGCACTGGGCCCGGTCATGCGAATCCTCGACCGCAGGATGCGGCCTGCGGCCGTGCGCGGATACCAGCCAGGCATGGCGCTGGAACTCCTTCCGGCGGCGGCGCTACCTCGCGATCTCGCCTGGGCGGGCGGCGACTCCGTAACCGAAGATGCTTTCGCGCGCGGCTGTGCCGCCGTTGACGCTGCCGGCACCAGGTCCGTACCACCGTCGGTACGCGACCTGGTCCTGGCGGAGCTGGAGGGCTGGCACGGCGAACAGCGCGGGCCGAGCCGCACGTGGGCCGATGGCGCCGTGTCCGCCCTGCCCCAGGCGGACCGGCCCGCTGGCCGCCTGGCGCTGCTCACCGCGCTCGCCTCTTCCCAGGTCGGCCGGTCCGACGTGCAGACGTTCCTGGCCAGCGAGCCGGGCGACGCCACGCTGGTCGAATTGACCGCGTGGGCCAGCCTTGCCGCCGCGCGACGAGTCGGCAGCTGGATTCCCCGCGGACAGCGGGCCGTGGTCAGCCGCGGGTGACTGCCGGGGGCGGAACGACGGCAAACGCAACCTCGGGCACCTTGTCCAGCGCGGCCTCGTAGCGGAACACCTTCAGCCGCCGGAGCCAGATCGTCGCGCCGGCGCTGATCTCTGCCTGCGCGACGGCTCCGCGTGCCGTATCGACGATGAGTGTCAGCCGGTGCGTGCCGCGGATGGGGCTGACGTCCGTCTCGGAGAACTGCCAGCGGGGCGTGCTCTTGCCCTCCCGTAGGGCTTCGACACAGACGGCGCGCTGGGTGTAGGTCCTGTCGTCCTCGTGTTTGATGCTGGGACCGACGTTGAGGCCCAGCGCCGGGTTCTTGAGCTTCAGCGAGCCGTTGAAGACCGCCTTCTTGGTCACGTTCACCGGATCGGAGTCGTCGAACGGCACCATCGACCAGGCGACCGGTTCCGGCATGTCTGGCGGCGACTGGCCGCGGAGGGTGATGTCGACCCAGGCCGACCTGAACGGGTTGTCCTCGTCGTGGGCAAAGCTGACCGTGACCGCGAGCAGCGTGAACGTCGAGTCCGGGCGGCCCATGAGGAAGGGCCTGGCATCATCGTCCACGTGGTCGAGGTCGGCGGGCATGCACACGGGCTCTCCCAGCCAGATACGCTCCTCCTCAGCGTCGGCGGCTGCCGCGCCGCCGAGCGTCACGCGCTGGGCCGGTTCGAGGCGAACGCTCACAAGTTCCGGCTCGGGCAGGTCGAATGTCGTCATCCGCGATCTTTACTCCTCTGGTAACCGCCCGTCAGATAGAAGGCACCCCAGTCCCGGTACTCCGAGTGATCGCAGCGGGCCGCTCGCTGCGCCAGGCGGAAAGCGCCGATGAGGTCCTCGTCGCCCGCTTGCAGGCACCGGTACAGCTCAGTAAAGAACGTCGTGCTGGCATCGGCCTTCACTTCCCACAGTGTCCCGATGACCGCCCCGGCTCCGGCCAGGAGCAGCGCGGCGGGCAGGCCGCGGAGGTTGTCGGAGTAGTCGACGCGGCCCAGCGCCGTCTCGCACGCACCGAGGGTGACGAGCTCCAGGCCGCGCAGGTCGAGCCCGAGCACCTCATGCGCCCGCAGCCGGCCGTCACCGCCGTCACCCGGCGCGAGGAACACGGTCTGGAACAGCGGCGCGTCCACGTTGTGTCGTCCGTGTGCCCGCAGGTGCACGTAGCGGTGTGACTCCAGCGCGGCGGTGAAGGCCCGCTCAGTCGCGGCGCCGTCCAGGACGGGCCGCACGCCGAGGATGCCGGCGATGGCGCCGGCTTCCGCGGCCGAGGATTTCAGCGTCGGCAGACCCGGCTGATCGTCGTAGCCGAGCGCGAAGACCGCGGCGCCGTCCCGGCGAGGCACCGCCGCCGCCGAGGGCCCGGGACCCCGCTTCGGCCGGAGCTGCGCGAGGTTGGCGAGATAGGTGACCGTCCAGTCGTCGGCCAGCGGGTGGCCGGGCGATCCGGCCAGGTGCACCGGCAGGAAGTGACTCGCGCAGTGCGGAACGATCAGCAGGCGGTCCCGGCCGGCGGCGCGCAACTCCGCCAGGTGCTCGAAAACCGGTGTCGCATACCACGTGCCCGCGGCCTCGAGCAGCTGCCGGCCTTCGCCGGTAATCTCGTGCGGCGCCGGCTCCTCCTGCACTGCCCGGCGAATCCCGGCGACGTAGACCCCGCTGGCCGGGATCTGCACGGTCCGGCCGATGTCCGGCGGCGAGATCACGCCCCACCGCGATCCCAGCCGGGTAGCCGCAGGGAACGCGTCGTCGTCGGTCACCAGCAGGCAGTAGACGAACCCCTGCCCATCCGTCCACATGCCCTCGCGCAGGAGCAGCACGACGGTCCTGGAATCCAGGGCCGCCCGGATGTCCGCCAGCAGGACCGGCAGGTCGGCGGCCTCATTCGGCGCGGCGAGCTGCGCCATCATGCGGCGTTCGGCAGCGCGCTGGAGATTGATGACGTCGTCCTCCTGAGTGCGGGAGGGTGACGTCTCGAATTCGCTCGCGTAGGCAGTGACCAGGAGGTCGCGATCGAGCAGGTCATCCCAGTCCGGGACGCCAAGCAGCGGGTGAGCCGCGGGCAGCCGCTGCTCGGCCGCGGCGATTTCGGCGAGCAACCGGGCCACACCGGGGTCGGGAGTAAAGCCCGTGGTCCCGCGGGCCAGCAGCGAGGCGAACCTGCGCCCGGTGACCGCGGCCATCAGCAGGCATATCTCCTCGGGTGTCGTGCCGTGCTGCATCTGGTAGGCCAGGGTCAGGTCAGCGACGGGCTGGAGGACCTGCGGTCCCGCCTGCGGACTGAGCAGCTCGGTCTGCAGCGCGTGCCTGGCGCACCACCGCGTAACGTCCCGCAGGCCGGTCAGTGTGCCGCCCTTGGTGATCACTTGGCCGACATAGTTCAGGCTGTCGACCACGGCGCCGGATGATCCCATGTCCAGGTACCGCGTGGCCGCTTCGAGGAACAATCCGATCGCTGCGTTGGCGTCGCCCCGGAACTCGCAGTTCGTTCCCTCGCCAATCCGCAGCTCGGCACCGAGGTTGCCGTAGGCGTCCGCGTGCGCGTCCCAGTCGGGGCCGCCACGCAGCCGCAACGCCTCCAGCGCCCGTAGTCCGATGTCCTCGCGGTTGAAGGCCGTGCTGGCCAGCATCACGTTGATGAGGGCGCCCGCCAGCTCCTCCTCCGCCGGCTCCGTGCCTGCCGGTGCGTACGGATTCTGCGCCAGGGCCAGTACCTGCGACGCGGTCACCGTGAACTGCTCATCGCTCTCCCACAGCTCCCTGACCCAGCCGGTAGCGTGCTGCTCGGCAACGAACTGGACCTCCAGCCGCCAGTGATCGCGTCGCCGCGAGTCGTCGGCCCAGAGGCTGATCACATCGCGGTGCCGCGCGAACAGGCGCAGGGCCCTGGCCGGGTCGGTGTCCGAGAGTAACGCGGTCGCCTGCGTGACCGAGTCCCACGCCTGCAACGGCACGCAAGCGGCGAGAAAGTCGTCCCAGTGGTTCTCCAGCCGGCTGATCAGCGCTTCGCTCTCGGCGTCGGGGCCGGAGCCGCCTGGAACGGGAAGTTCCGAAGAGCGCCGCGCCAGCGCCCTCGTCCGCAGGACCGATAGCCGGTTGAGTATGTCATCCGGCGGGAGTTCCCTGAGTGCCTGCTCGCATACCGCGATGAGCTCGCCGGGCTCGTCGGCGCCGCCGAGAATCGGCCGCCACTCCAGGGCCTGCGAGATCCCCTTGAGCACCTGGCCGCGGCGTTCGCGATCGACCAGGGGCAGCGACTCGCGCAGGTACCGCTCCGCCAGATCCACCGCCTCCAGGGCGTCCGGCCAGCGATAACGCGCCACGCTGTCGCCGCTGTCGCCGGCATCGCCGCTGTCGTCGGCATCGCCGGTGCGGGCGGCGTAGATCTGCTGCAGTTCCGGGTCGCCGCGGCTCACAGCCCTGCGTTCCCAGGCCCGGAAATCGGCCGCACGATTCGCTGGCGACCGCCGGACGGCGTAGCACGTCAGGATCATGCGGCCCAGGCGCTCCAGGAGCGCGCCCCTGAGGGGCCGCGAGTGCAGCTCGCGTGCGGCCGCGATCCCGCGCTCCGCGGTGGACCGGGCCGTGACGAACAGCCGGATGTCACCGGCCCGTTCCAGCCCGGCAGTGGCCGCGGCGACCAGGTCGGCGCAGACCACGGCGAAGACGGCCGCGTTTTTCATATTGCGCCGCTTGGTCCAGGCGGCCTCGGCGCCCGCGCAGAGAACCCGTGCGGCGGACCAGGCCGCGGCAGGCTCGAGTGTGCACCGCAGGAACCATTCGGTGGACAGCTGCTGGAACTGCTCCTCGGTAGCGGCTCCGCTGGCACCAAGCTCGGCGGCCCGAGCGCAGGCAGCGTTTACGGGCAGAGTGCGGTCAACGGCAGCGGCGACGACGGATCCGATGGCCCCGTGATCGCCCCCGCCGCCGGGCCCATCGGCCGGCCCGCGCTGCGACGGCACCGTTAAAGCGCTCTTCCGGCGACCAAAGATTGCCATGTCCGGACCCTCCCCAGCCGATCGTCTCATCGATGTTGCCGACGGGAGAAGGGAAGTCGGGCGACCCGGGACGAGGGCCGGTTCAGGCCCTGATGGTCGCGGTCTCGGCAAGTGCCAGTGCGGTCGGCAGGTCCGGCGCGCCGCCCGTCCCGCCGACCGCGCTGGTCGATGCCGTGCCGACGGCGCAGCCGAGCCGGGCCGCTGATGGCAGGTCCAGGCCGCGCAGCAGCCCGGCGATCAGCCCGGCGTTGAAGCAGTCGCCAGCGCCGGTCGTGTCGACAACCTGTCCAGCTGCTCCTGACGGAGGGCTAATCCGGTAGCTGAGCGCTCCGTCGTGGCACATCGCGCCTTCACCGCCCAGCTTGACGACGACCCGAGGCCCCGCGGCGGCGAGGGTCGCGATCGCCTCGCTGGCGCTGGCCGCCCCGGCGATGTGCCGGGCCTCGGCCTCGTTGGGCAGCAGCAGGTCGGTCGCGGCCAGCACGGCCCCGAGCTGCTCACCGCCCCAGCGCCCCGCCGGATCCCAGTTCGTATCCAGCGAGGTCGTGACTTCCAGGGAACGGGCTGCCGCGAGCAACTCCGGCAGTCCAGGACCAAGTGACTGTTCCAGGAGGAAGTACGAGCTCACATGCACGTGCCGGGTGCGTGCGAGCAGCTCGGTCGAAACCTCGCTAGCGGTCAGCGTGGGGATGGCCCCGAGCGCGGTCAGAATCGCACGGTCGGTCCCGCGAGACAGCGCCACCGTCATGCCGGTGGCCAGGCCCGGGCGGACGACGACCGCCGTCGTGTCCACGCCCTCGGCGGCGAGCTGGGCCAGCATGAACTCGCCGGCCGCGTCGGCTCCTACTGCGGCGGCCAGCCCGACCCGCAGGCCCAGGCGCGCGGCGGCCACGGCGGTGATGGCCGCGGAGCCGCCGATCACCAGCGAGATCGCGCCTACCAGCTTCTCCTGCTGCCCGAACGCCGGGGTCACGTCCTCGCCGAGCACCAGGACGTCAGGGTTGCAGTCGCCGATGACGAGCAGGTCCAGGTCCTTGCCGGGCCGGTCAGCGGTCATGCCGTGAGCACCTTGACGCCGACCTCTTCGAACCGCGCCGCGGCCTCGTCGGTGAGGCTCGCATCGGTGACGAGCACGTCGACCTCGGCCGCGGCGCAGATCAGCGCGAAGGCCCGGCGGCCGACCTTCGACCGGTCGGCGACTACCACCACGCGGCTGGCCCGCTGCGTCATGAGCTGGTTGGTACTGGCCTCGCCCTCATTCTGCGCCGTTGCCCCGGCGGCGGCGTCGATGCCGTCCACCCCGAGGAACACGACGTCGATCGTGACCCGGTCCAGCACGCCGGTGGCCAGCGGCCCCGTCAGCTCGTAGGACTGCGGCCGGGCGACGCCGCCGGTTACGACGATCTTGATGTGCTTGCGGACGGCAAGCTCGGTCGCGATGTTCAGCGCATTCGTCACGACGGTGACGGCAGGCGTTCCCGTGATCGCGTTCAGATCGGCCCGCATCGCCAGTGCCCGTGCGACCTCGGTGGTGGTTGTCCCGCCGTTGAGGCCGACGACCTGGCCGGGCTGGATCAGGTCCGCCGCGATCACCCCGATGCGCTGTTTCTCCGAAGGGTTGCGCACGGTCTTGTACCGCAGCGGCAGGTCATAGGTGACGCCCTGGGCGACCGCACCGCCGCGGATCCGGGCCAGCATCTGCTGGCTGGCCAGCTCGTCGAAGTCCCGGCGGATGGTAGCCGCGGAGACGCCGAGCTCCGCGGCGGCGCGCTCCACCTGGAGCTGACCCTCGGCGGCCAGCAGCTCAAGCAGCTGATTCCACCGGCGGTAGCGGCTCACGGGGGAGTCGTGGTTGGTATCGCTAGACGTCGTCATGCCGGACCTCGATCACGCCGAGCAGGCGCGACACCTCGGTGGCGATCGCCTCCCGGCCGGCGGCCAGGTAGCGCCGCGGATCGGTCACAGCCTCGTCGGCGGCCAGGCGGCCCCGAACGGCGGCGGTGAATACCTTGTTCAGCTGGGTGGCAATATTGATCTTGGTGAGCCCGGCCCCGACCGCGGCACTGAGTGCCTGGTCGGGCACGCCCGAGGAGCCGTGCAGCACAAGCGGCACTCCCACCGCGGCCCGCAGCCGGCGGATCAGGTCGAAGTCAAGCACGGCGTCGCGGGTGAGCATGGCGTGCGAGCTGCCCACCGCGACCGCGAGCGCATCGACGCCGGTGGCCGCCACATAGGCCGCGGCCTCCCCCGGCTTCGTCCTGACCCCTGGCATGTGCACGCCGTCCTTCCCGCCGATCTCGCCCAGCTCGGCCTCGAGCCAGATTTCCCGCTCGTGGCACCACTTTGCAACGCTTGCTGTCACCCCGACATTGTCTGCGTAGGACAGCGCAGATGCGTCATACATGACGCTTCCGAACCCGAGCCGGGCGGCGTCACGCACGAGTTCGGTGTCCGTGGCGTGATCGAGGTGGACCGCGGCGGGCACGGCCGCGGCTCTGGCGATCGCGAGCGCCGCCTGCCCGATCGGCTCCAGCCCGCCGTGGTAGGCGACGCAGTTCTCGCTGATCTGCAGAATGACCGGCGAACCGGCCGCCTCCGCCCCGGCGACGATCGCCTCGGCGTGCTCGATCGTGACGACGTTGAACGCGCCGACTCCGCGGCCGGCCGCACGGGCGGCCGCGACGATCTGCGCGGCCGGGATCGCGGGCATCAGCCGGCCTCCAATCGGGTAACGGTCACATCGGCGAGCGCGGCCTCGTAATCCGCGCGGCTGTACTCGCCGGCGACGGGCGCGGCGGCGGTGGCGGCCCCGAGCGCGGCGGCGTGCCGCAGCCGC
>JASHOV010000420.1 GCA_030038495.1 Streptosporangiaceae bacterium | reverse complement strand
ATCACGCTGCGCTGGCGCATGCCGCCCGACAGCTGGTGCGGATAGCTGCCGAGGTGGACCGGGTCGATGGAGACCAGCCGCATTACCTCGCGCGACCGCTCGGCGATTTCCTCCCGCGACATGCCCGAATGCGCACGGCACGCGTCCCGCATCTGCTCGCCGATCGTCATTACCGGGTTCAGCGCGTTCATTGCGCTCTGCATGACCACAGAGAAGTCCCGCCAGCGCACGTGCCTGAGCTGCTTGTCGCTCATTGCCGCCAGCTCCCGGCCGCGGAACTGCACGCTGCCCCCGGTAATGCCTGCCGGGCGGGTCAGCAGCTGCGCGATCGCCAGCATGAGTGTCGACTTCCCGCAGCCGGACTCGCCGACGACCGCGAGGAACTCGCCCCGGTCCAGATCGAGATCGACCTTGTCGACCGCCACGACGGGATCGCCGCCGGTCGCATAGGCCACGGAAAGCCCGCGCACCTCCAGCAGCGGCGCGGCCGAGGACCAGTCGTCCCCCGCGCCTTCCAGGCTGGGAACGGCGGCCTCCCGGCGCTCAGCCTTCTTCGCCGGGCGCGGTGCTGGTTGATACGGGGCCGGTGCGGACGGGGCCGGTGCGGCGACGGCGGGCCGCCGGGTCAGCTTCCGCACTGGTCGCAGTGCCGGGTTGGAGATCTCGTCGAAGGCGTAGTTGAGAAATGCGAACGCCCCGCCGAGCAGCGCGATGCACACGCCCGGCATGATCGCCCACAGTGGCATGCCCGAGCCGAGCGCCTCGTTGTTCTGCGCCCAGTAGAGCATCGTCCCCCAGCTCTGGGCGTCGGGGTTGCCGAGGCCGACGAACTGCAGGCCGGCCGCGGTCAGCACGGCGAACACCGCGGACCCGAGGAACGTCGCCACGATCAGCGACGTCAGCGTCGGCATGATCTCGGACATGATGATGTAGAAGCTGCGTTCCCCGCGCACGCTCGCGGCGGTGAGGAAGTCCCGGTTGCGCAGCGACAGTGCCTGCACGCGCAGCTGCCGGGCGCCGTACGACCAGCCGAGCGCGCCCAGCACGATGATGATGTCCGTCAGGCCGGCGCTGCGCAGGTAGGCGCCGATCACGATGATGAGCGGGAAGATCGGGATCACCAGCAGCACGTCGGTGATCAGCGACAGGATGCCGTCCCTGATCCCGCCCAGATAGGCGGCGGAGACGCCCACCAGCACGGCGATCAATGTGGCCAGTCCGCCCGCGGCGAGCGCGATGATCAGGGACTGGCGGGTGCCCCAGATGAGCTGCGAGTAGATGTCCTGACCCTGGGACGTCGTTCCGAGCCAGTGTGCGGCCGACGGCGGAAGTGCCTTGGGGAAGTTGATCGAGGTCGGGTTGTCGGGGGCGATCTGGCCGGGGAAGATGGCCAGCACCACGAAGAACAGCAGCAGGAGCGCACCCGCCGTTCCCTTCGGGTTGCGCAGCAGCGCCCGCAGGAATTTACCGCCGGCCCGGCGGTCGCGGCTAGCTGGCATTTCGGGTGCGGGGGTCGAGCAGCGCCGTGACCGCGTCGGCCGCCAGGACACTGAGCAGGACCGCGACGGTGATCAGCAGGAACAGCGCCTGCATGAGCGGGTAGTCGAGGCCGTTCACCGCGGTGAGCAGCAGGGTGCCGAGGCCCGGGTAGTTGAACACGTACTCGACGACGATCGCGCCGGAGACCACGAAGCCCAGCGACATCGCGAACCCGGTGAGATTCGGCAGTATGGCGTTCCGCCCCGCGTAGGCCCACATGATCCGCCAGGGCTTGAGGCCCTTGGCCCGCGCGGTCTTGACGTAATCGTCCGCCATCACGGTGATCACGTTGTTGCGCATGGTGAGAATCCAGCCGCCGATCGAGGTGAGCAGGATCGTCAGGCCCGGCAGGATGGCGTGCCGGATCACGTCCAGGATGTAAGGGAAGTTGAGACCCGGCGAGTCGGTGAGGAAGTTGTACGCGCTCCCCTGCGGCAGTACGCCGAGGCGGATGGCGAAGAGGTAGATGAGGATGAGCCCGACCCAGAAGTAGGGAAAGGCCGAGGTGATCACGAAGATCGGCGGCAGCGCGTTGTCCAGCCAGCTGCCGCGCCGCCACGCGCTGACCAGCCCGATGAGCGTGCCGATGAGGAACGACAGCACGGTGGTGACGCCGACCAGGCCGAGTGTCCACGGCAGGGCATGCGCCACCATCGTGCTCACGGACGTGCCGAAGCTCGTCGTGATCGAGATGCCGAAGTTGAACGTCAGGACGTTCTTCCAGTACTCGAAGTACTGCACGACCAGGCCCTGCTGATAGGTGCCGCCGAGCAGTATCGTCAGCGCGTGGATCGCCTGCGGCCCGAGGTGCGGGTGCTCAGCCTCCAGGGCCTGCACGGGGTTGCCCGGCATGAGGCGCGGGATGATGAAGTTGAGACTCACCGCCGCCCACAAGGTGACGGCGAAGAATCCCAGCCTCCGAATGACGAATGGCATTCCCGCGCCTCCTGCCGTGCGCTGGCGAAACTACTTGTAGTACAGGTGCAGCAGCACGACCCCCCAGTCCGGCCAGGCGTACTGGGCCGGCTGCGCGTACGGGTCGCCTGGCGTCACCCAGCCGCCGATGTGCTGGGTGTCGTACTGGTACCAGTCGACCGCCTCGGTCACCGGTATCACCGGCACGTCGGACAGCATGACCTTCTCCAGCTCGTCCACGACCTGGTGCTGGACGGTCGGGTTGGTGGTCGCGGCGTACTGCTCGATCAGCGCGTCTGTGGCCGGGTTGGAGTAGCGCTCCCAGTTGCTCGACGCCGTCTTCCCGATCGGAGCCGAGTTCGCCGAGTACAGGATTGCCCGCAGCTCGTAGTACGGCGTCGGCCCGCCACTGTCCCAGTCGTAGGCCAGCTGATAGTTCCCGTCATAGACGTCGGAGTCGAAGGTCGTGTTGGACAGGTTGTCCGGCGTGATCTGAATGCCGACGGCCTTGAGCTCGCTCTGGATCACGTTCACCGACGCGACCCAGTCGGAGAAGCCGCCGTTGTTGATGATCGTGAAGGCGAGCTGCTTGCCGTTCTTGGCGAAGATCCCGTTGCTGCCGCGCTTGTATCCGGCCGCGGTCAGGATCGAGATCGCCTTCGCCGGGTTGTAGGCGTACGCGTTGCCGTACTGAGCCGCCAGGCTGGAGTCATACCAGCTGGAGAACGTCGGCTTCACGATATCGGTCTGGTTGGAGGCCGGCTCGTAGCCGTACTCCCCGGTCGAGGAGACCTGGCTCTTGTTGATCGCGTAGGCCATGGCCTCGCGCACCGGCAGGGTGAACGCGGAGTTGGTCAGGTTGGGCCAGATCATCACGTTGTAGACCGGCTCGAACCAGTAGTGGTAGTACTTCGAGTTCGCGTCCAGGTAGAACTTCTGAATGTTCGGGATGAACTGCGAGCCCCACTGGTCGAGGCCGCTCTTCAGGTCGGCGTTCGCCGAGTTGTTCGACAGGTACGAAGGGAAGTTCACGGTCTCGATCTTCGGCAGCCCCTTCTGCCAGTAACTGTCGTTCTTCTTGTACTGGATGTTGGCGGCGCTGCAGCTCGACATCACATACGGACCGGTACCCACCGGGTTGTGGTCGAGGTAGGTGACCGGGTTACTGATGCTCGCCCAGATGTGCTGGGGCACGATCGGCGTCTCATCGGCGATGTAGTAGAAGTCCGACACCGAGGGGGTCTTGAAGGTGAAGACAACCTGATCGGATCCCTTCAGCGCGACGCTCTTGAGGACCGACCAGTCGGAGTTCAGGTCCAGGCTGGGGTTCTTCTTCAGCAGATCGAAGGTGAACACCACGTCCTTGGCGCTGAACGGCTTACCGTCCGACCACTTGACCCCGTTGCGGATCGTGAAGGTGAGGGTGTCGTCGTTGTTGGACCAGGCCCAGCTGGTCGCCAGCCACGGTGTCGTGGCGCCGTCCTTGAACGAGTCCATGTACACGAGTTCCTCGTACACCGGGCCGAAGGAATCGAACTCGTCCCCCGCGTTATAGGGGTTGAACTGGCAGTTCCAGGTGACGCCGTACTCGTCGGAGATCGAGACGGTTCCGCCCGCACCGCTGCCCGTCGTGCCGGTGCTGCCGCAAGCGGTGGCACCGAGGGCAATTAAGGTGCCAACGACCGCGATCTGCCGTGTCCATTTGATATTGGCCACTGGTTACTCCCTCCTCCGCTCGCGGCCTAGCTGGCAGGAGGGCATCGTTCCCCTCCCGGGCCCAGTCAGTGTCTTAAGGCCCGATGGTAACGCTTGACAGAAATTTCTGGCATCCCCCCGAATGGCGGCAATATTTCGGCACGGTTTACGCCAAGAAGAGGCAATGCGCGGCCGTATCACCGTGACCGGCACGCGTTCCTATAGCAGACAGCACACCGGCAGCCCCGCCGACGAGGAGACGACGACATCCATGCCCGCCACGCTTCAGGAGATCCTGCTCGCACCCGACGCTGAGCCCAAGGTGATCGACGACTGCCTCGCGCTGATCCAGCAGCAGCTCTCCGACATGTCAGGGATCTCCGGGACCGCGGTCAAGCTCGCCTACAAGACGGTCAACACGTTCATGCCCGGTCACGTCCGGTTCATGGTCGGATCGCTGCTGCCGGACATGGTGGTCAAGCTGCAGCCGTACTGGGCCGACCTCAATGCGGCCGGCGGCACCGAGTTCGGCGACTACCTGTCCAAGCGCGGCGACGAGGTATCCGAGGCCCTGCTCTCGGTAACCGACGCCCGGGCCCATGCGTCCGACCGGCCCGTGATCATCAAGGCGTACAACAGCGTGCGCGGGAACGCCGGCAAGCACATCGAGGCCGCTCTCCCCCGCGTGGGCGACCTGGTGCTGAAATACGCCGGCTAACCGAGGGCGGTCACGCGCCGGTCAGCGGTTCGAGCAAGACGGCCATGGCCTGCCGGCCGTGCCGACGGGCGCTGTCCAGCGGCGTCGCATCCCAGGCGCTCCTGATGTCCGGATCGGCACCCAGCCGCAGCAGCAGCCTGGCCATCTCGATGTCGCCCGCGGCGGCCGCCGCATGTAGCGCGGTGAACCACTCCTGCTCGGCCGGAATGTCGGTGCGGCCGCGCGCATTCACGTCGAAGCCGAGGTCGGCCAGCAGCACGATCGCGTCGAGCTTGCGCCGCGACGCCGCCCAGGCGACCAGGCCGGGCCGCCGCTCGCGCGCGGCCGGGGCGTATTTGCGCAGCCGCATCACGGTGTCACGGTCGCCGGCCAGGGCCGCGGCGATCAGCGAGTTCACCTCGTCGAGCGCGGGCGGCGCGGCGCCACGGGCGGCCAGCCAGCTGGCCAGTTCCGGGTACCCGCTCAGCGCCGCGAGCTCGGCCGCGGTCAGCCCGTCCGAGGCCCGCAGGCTCATCGGCCGCCCGCCGGGGGCCGAGTACGGAGTACGGAAATCGACGCCGTGGTCGACAAGCAGCCGGACCCGGGCCCGCATGTCGTGCACGACCGCCCACCACAGCTGCCCGCGGAGCATCTCCCGCGGCGAGTCGGCGCGATCACCGAACCGGGCCGCCCACGGGCCGCCGTTCCCGAGTCCGAGGCCGTGGGCGAAGAGCAACACCAGATGCCGGTCGTCGTCGCCAAACTGGCGGTTGTACAGCGCCTGGCCGTCGTTGGCGTCCGCGCCCGCGGTCAGCAGCAGCCCGGCCAGCGCGAACCCGTGCGGATGCTCATCCTCCGCGTGGCTGCCGAGAGCGCCGGTCAGCGCGGTGTAGGGCGGGTACAGCCCGTGCCACAGGTACCCGGCGTTCGGATCGGCCCCGTGCTCCAGCAGGGCCCGCGCCGTCCCCAGCGTCGCTTCCTCGCTGATACCAGGGTCGTGCCGGGCGAAGGCGAGGTACAGCAGCGGCTCCCAGCCGTAGGGGCCGCCCACCCGGCTGGCCAAACCCGGGTCCGCGGCCAGTTTCGCCCGAACTGCCCCCTCGTCCGCGGCGGCGGCGGCGACGTGAATGCTCTCGGCGACCAGCTCGGGCGCGGTGGCCAGCAGCCGAGCCGCCCGTTCCCATCTTTGCGGCGAGTCGTCCCCGCCGTGCCGCAGGCAGGCGTAGGCGAGGAACTCGCCGGCTCCGGCGGCGGTCTCGTCGACTTCGTCGGGTGCGCGCCGGTAACGCTCGATCATCTCCAGGTGCTGCTTGAGCCGGGCCCAGGACGGGAAGCCGTGATGCCGGGCGACCACGAGCTGCGCGCCGGTCAGCGAGACCGCGTGTATGCCCTTCGGGTGATACTCGGCGACCAGGGCCAGCGCCCCGGGTACGCCCGCCTGGGCCAGGTTGAAAAGGTCCCTGGCCTGCTTGCGGAGCTGCTCCAGGCTCGCGTCGTCGGGCAGCGAAACAGATGGCATTGCGACCCCAGGACCCGGCGGCGCTCGCGCGCCGTGCCCGAGATTACCGCGCCGGCCCGGCCGGAATCTTACCGGGCGGATGGCATCGTACAGGGAGCGAGGGCGGCGCGTGAAGGGAGCCATGATGAGCAGCAGCCGGACCGACATCACGATCCCCGGCCGACCGGAGGTAATGGAGGTGTCGGACGGGATCTACGCCTACATCCAGCCGGACGGCACCTGGTGGATCAACAACACCGGCTTCCTGGTCGGGCCGAACGGGGTGATCAGCGTCGACTCCTGCTCGACGCAGCGCCGGACCCTCGCCTACCAGGAGGCCATCGCGTCGGTTACGCCCGCGCCGGTCCGCACCGTGATCAACACCCACCATCACGGTGATCACACCTTCGGCAACTGCATGTTCACGGGCGCCGCCATCGTCGGGCACGAGCGGGCCCGTAGCGAGGCGATCGCGTTCGGCCCGCCGCGCGACCTGCCGTTCTGGGACGGGCCGGACTGGGGCGAGCTGAGCCTGGACCCGCCGTTCGTGACGTTCGCCGACGAGATCGCCGTGTATTCTGGCGACCTGAAAGCCGAGGTCCGCTACGTGGGAACGGCGGCGCACACGACCAATGACTCGATCATCTGGATCCCCGAGCGGTCGGTGCTGTTCTGCGGCGACCTGATCTTCAACGGCGGCACGCCCTTCCTGCTCATGGGCTCGGTCGAGGGCGCCGCCGATGTGCTGGAGCACGTCCTGCTACCGCTTGGCGCGCAGACGATCGTTCCCGGTCACGGGCCGGTGTTCCATGACAGCTTTCCGCTGGAGGCGACGGCCGGTTACCTGGAGTTCGTGCTCGACCTGGCCCGCCAAACCGTCGCCGCCGGACTTACGCCGCTACAGGCGGCACGGGACGCGGACCTGGGCCGGTACGCGGACTGGCCGGACGCGGAGCGGATCGTCGGCAACCTATACCGCGCCTGTGCCGAGATCGCAGGCGCCCCGCGGGGCGCGCCCATCGACACGATCGCGGCGCTGGCCGACATGGTCACCTACAACGGCGGCCCGCTCACCTGCCTGGCCTGAACGGCTCGATCAGCTGCCCGGCGAGCAGCAGCAGGACGGGGTCCGCCGAGGGGTCCTGCTCAACCGGAACCGGCCGGCCGTCGAGGCCGGTCCTGCCGACGAGGCCGACGCCGCCCCGGCCAGGGAACGCGGCGCGGCCGGCCAGGATGTCCCAGATCGTGAACACGACCTGGTTGAAATGCTGAATGTCCGTCGCGTGGTGAATGCGATGGTAGGCGGGACTTACGATCACCCGGCCGACGGGGCCGAAGGTCCAGTTCAGATTGGCGTGCTGGAGCGTGCCGACACAGACGTAGATGGTGATGAAAATCGGCGCGATCGGGCGTGTGGGCAGCAGAATCACAACCGGGACCGTCGCCAGGACGAAGCCCGTCGTATGAGCGGATGGTTACGGAACGAGGTGAGAACGCTCAGCTCTTCCTGGCTGTGGTGGAGAGCATGGAAACGCCACAAAAGACCGAGCCGGTGGTCCAAATCGTGCGCCAGCCAGTTGGAACCATCCATCGCCACGATCGCGGCCGGAACCATTACCCACACCGGCCAGTGAACGGCCGGGCTCAGCTCCAGCCACTTCAGATGGCCGCCGATCAGCGCGGCGGAGCCGACGCTCAGCAAGGTCATCAGCGGAATCACCACGAGGGCGTGAAGAACCAGGTAGCAGGAATCCTGAATATGGCCGCGGGCCAGAACCGGCCTCTTTTCGGCCGGCCAGATCCGCTCGCAGATCCCGGTCGCGACGACAAGAAACACCAAAAGCGGGGCCGCGAGCTCGGCCCGGCCCGCTGCCAATTCCGTCTCCAGCGTTCCCTGTCTCACCAGCTGGGAGATCGCCGCCCAGACGATGACGGCCGTCAGTAACGCCACGCCGAATGACGGCAGGTATAGGCTCCGCCACCAGGCCAGCCTGATACCGGCCGGGCTGACCTCCCGGACCTGCGAAACAGTCACCGGACCTCCCGGCTGGACTCGCAAGCGTCTCAACACACTAGTCACGACGGTCAGGCGCCCGCGGTTCAGCGCGATCCGCCCGCCCCCGCCTGCAACTTTTCCTCCGTTAGCTGGGCGCAAATCGGTGTATATCTCTCGACATCAGCCATCTAACGGAGGAAGAGTCGGAGGCGCTGAGGGTCGCGGGGGTCTCAGCCCACGACCGGCGCGGGAGCCGCAGGCTGATGGGGCGACACGACGATGCGGGCATCGGCGAGTATCTTCAGCACCCGGGTCTCGCGCCCGTAGGCGAGCGGGTAGAAGACCAGCTGGTCGAGCGGGAACCAGAGCCCGATCCAGACCAGGACCCAGCCGAACTGCTCGGCGAGCGCCTCGGGGATACCGCCCGGCTTCAATACGCTGCTGGCCAGCAATGTCAGCGCCAGGCCCGCCACGCAGATCGGCGCGCCGATCCGCAGCGCGCTGATGCCGCCGAACCGCTCGGACGCCGACTCGCGCCGGTTGTATCTCATCCGGTGATGACAGTAACGCTTCAGGGTACGGCTCAGGCGGTCGGCCACGCCGGCGTCAATTTCTTCGGGCGGCAGGGAGATCTCCAGCTGAACCGGAGGGAACGACCACCGGCCACGCATCTCGCTCAGGCAGAAGTCCACGCCGGTGAGAAAGTTCCTGTACTCGGAGAAAAGGTCGGTATGCGGCAGTTCGAACATGTCTCGCGCTTTCATCAGCCGCAGCTGGATGACCTGCGTCTTCGGCTCCGCCCTCATCGCCCGCCCACCGAGGCGGAAAGGAACGCCGGGTAGTAGTCGGCCGGCATCCCGTCCGGCTGGATCAGGTTGTAGCCGTCGCCCGGCGGATTGGACGCCAGCTCGAACAGGCTCGCCGCCCAGTACCCGTCTCCGCTGCCCGTCGTCCGGCCGTCGCCCCTGAGCATCTTCAGGTAGCCGGAGACGTAACCGGGCATGCTGCCGTTCGTATAGCCCGGCCAGTTGCCGGCGATCGTGTCGGACACCCCGCCGCTCCACTCGGAGACGGAGAAGCGAATCTGGCTGCCGATGGCATCGCCCCAGATCCCGTCGACCTGGGCCCTGGCCGCCTGAATCCATTCGCGCTGCCAGGCGTAGCACTCATCGTCCGGGACCGGGAAGCCGGGCGAGGTCGTGAAATCGGGCGAGTGGCAGTACGAGTGAACCGACTCCACGGCCGGGATGTAGTCCTGGTTCCTGTGGTGGGCAATGTAGGCGGCGTACACCGCGTTGTTGAACTCGTCGATGTACATGGACGGGATCGCACAGTTGTAGCCGAATGGGGCACTGCCGTCGGCGGTACACGGGTCGCCCCAGCCCGGCCCGCCGTTGACGCCGATGTACCCGACCGTGACTACGTCAGAGAACCCGAGCGACCGGGCGTAGGAGACCAGATCCGGCATCGTGGCCGCGTACATGTCGCCGAGCTTCGTGGACACGCCCGGCGCCCCGTCGTTGGGATAGCCCCAGAATCTGGCGCAGTCGTACTCGGCCTCGTTGTTGTCCTCCAGGATGATCGGGCCCTTGTACACCGCCGCCGTGGCGGCGAGCATCTGCTTGCCCGCGGGCAGGTTCATGCCCCAGTTGCTGCCATTCGCGGGCGGGCAGAAGACCGAGCCGATTACGCCCCCGATGTTGCTTCTGGAGACCGGGAGGAACTTGAGCCACGGGATCGCCCCGTCGGTCTGCGTGATGCCGCGGATGGCGGACTGGAACGCCGACACCGACTGGGACCCCCGATGATGATCGCGGCCGCAGGTCTCGCCGGTGAAGCAGTCGTACATGGAGAACTTGATCGCCGGAATGCGGGCCGCCCTGATGTGCTGGACCACAGCCGGGTTGGTGACCGCGGGCCCGCCGTCGTTCTCCCAGGCGCCGATCTCCGAGCTGTACAGGAGGTTGGCCTGCAAGAGCAGGCCCCTGGCCGGCGGCGGAGGCGGTCCCGGAGGTGGCCTCGAGCTCGAGCACGACAAGGCCAGCAGGCTCAGGGCGGCCGCCGCCACGGCCGCGGGCACGCGGCCGTGGCGTCGCATGCGGCGGCACGCGCTGATCGGCCGAGTCACCTTCCCCCCAGGTGCGGCAAACGCCACAGATAGCCGACGGCAGCGGCATCCCGCGGCACCCCGACGGCCGGCAGCGGTACCTTACCCGCCAAGCTGGGTCCCTTAACGGCACCGGCCAAGGAGCACGCCGGGGACAGCGACTGGCCGGGCCGCCTGTCGGCAGGCCCGGCCACCACCGCGCGGGACCGGTCAGGGGAAAACGCCGAATTCGCAGATCGCGTAGCTCAGGCCGTTGGGTGCGGCGCTCTTGAGGTTCGGAACGCCGAACGTCGTTTTCCCGTTCCCGCCGTAACGCTTTCCGAAGAGCGAGAACAGCACCGTGTTGGAAGCGGTCTTCAGCAGCTGGCCGTCGGCCGGGATCAGGCTCGGGTCGAGCTGGTTCCCCGCCACGAGCAGCACCTCCCCGACCGTGCACTGCGCTCCGCCATTGCCAGTGTCAACCGTGGCGGTGTTCGTCTTAGCCCCGAACGCGGTCGTGTTGTTCCACGACAGCGCCTTGGTACCGCGCGGGCACCGGGCGCCGGACTTGAGTTCCACGCTCAGCGCGCCGGTCCTGGTGTTCACACACCCGTGGATCGTCGCCGGTGACGTCGCGCTCGACGTAGCCGCCGAAGCGACCGCGGCCCCGGCCGACAGCAGCAGCACGCCGCCGACGATCTCGGCCACCAGCCGGAGCCGTCCCCTGCCCAGCCCGGCGATGCGCCTTACTGAACCCGCCATCTGCTCATCCCTTCGTAATGGTATGCCGAGATGAACGTAAGTCATGATGAATCCGGTTCGGGGCCATTTCGCCAAAGCAGCTTGGCGGTCGAGCCCGAGCGTGTACGCCGTCATCGACAGGGAGCAGTAGGCGTAGGCGTAGGCGTAGGCGTAGGCGTAGGCGTAGGCGTAGGCGTAGGCGTAGGCGTCGTCGACCCGGGCCCGGTGGACCGACGAGTTACCAGGACGCGTCAGCGCGCGGGTTAGCCCCTTGCCGATCCCTTCCTTTTCTTCGTGCGCGGATGCTCGATGACTGTGTCCGGCCCCGGAAATACCAGCGCGGTGTGATCGTCCTCAAATCGGACGAGGTAGGGCGGTTCGCCGCCCGCTCCGCGGACCTCGACGATCTCGCCTGTCCGCTCCGGCTGACCCACGACGCTGCCGCGCACGTGAAGCCGGTCTCCGACGGTTGCCTGCATGCGCCGCCTCCTTGATCCGCGTTCGCTCACCTCATGTCCACGTTCGTGCTGCGCCGCACGAAGGCGTCAGTCTGGGTATACCCATAATGGCGCGGGGCAGAATCCACCTCGATGTCGCTGATTACCGAAATACTCCTAGGTGCGGTGCAGGACCGGCCGGTTCCCGGCGTGGCGATAATCGATCCGTGACGTTCCCGAAGATCGAACTGCACGTTCACCTGGAAGGCACCGTACGAGCCGCGACGCTTCTTGACCTAGCCAGGAGGAACGATGTCGCGCTGCCCGCCCAAACCGTAGAGGCCCTCACCGAGCTGTACAAGTTCACCGACTTCACTCACTTCACTCAGGTGTGGGCGACGACCACGTGCGCGCTGCGAACCGCGCGCGACTTCCGCCAGACGGTGGTCGACTATGCCGCGGAGGCGGCGACACACGGCGCCGTCTACATCGAGGGCATCTTCGGGGCGTCCGACCATGTCGCCAGGAGCGTCGGCTGGGACGAGGTGTTCTCCGGCTTCTGCGACGGCGCCGCGGAGGCTTTCGAACTGCACGGCGTCCGGGTGCGGCTCACACCTGACGTGAATCGAAGGTTCCCAGCCGAGGCGGCCGAACTGACCGCCCGCTATGCGGTCGCATACGCCGAGCGCGGTGTGGTCGGGCTTGGTATCGGTGGAAGAGAGGCCGAGTTCCCGCCCGAGCCGTTCGCGCGTGCCTTCCAGATTGCCAGGGACGGCGGACTCGGTTCGGTCCCGCACGCCGGCGAGGCGGCCGGCGCTGCCTCCATCCGCGGTGCCTTGGACACCCTGGCCGCCGACCGGCTGAGGCACGGAATCCGCGCTGTCGAAGATCCCGGCTTGGTTCGTGAGCTGGCCGGTCGCGGGATCGTGCTGGATATATGCCCGATCTCGAATGTGCGCACCAGGGTGGTCCCGTCGCTGGCCGAGCATCCACTGCCTGACCTGGTGTCGGCCGGCGTCGCCTGCTCGGTGTCGACCGACGACCCGGCCATGTTCGACACCGACCTGAGCGCTGACTACGCCGCGGCTGCCAGCCTGGGCGTGTCCGCGCGGCAGTGCTTCGACGCCGGGCTGCGCGGCGCGCTCTGCGACGAGACGACCCGCAGGGAGTTGCAGCGGATCGGCAAGCAGTTCGACTGGACGGCCGAGGCGGCGGATGCGTAGCGGGTGATCGCCCAGAACCGTCATTACCGCGTCGCGGTCAGACCGCCGCCGGTAGCGGCAGCGGCGACAGTCCCGCCGCCGCGCGCAGCTCCGCCGCCCGGTCGGTCTGCTCCCAGGGCAGATCGACGTCGGTGCGCCCGAAATGGCCATAGGACGACGTCGGCGAGTAGATGGGCCGGTGCAGGTCCAGCTGGCGCCGGATGGCCGCCGGGCGAAGGTCGAAGTGCTCGGCGACCAGCCGGGCTATGAGCTGGTCGTCGACGCGCGCGGTCCCGAACGTCTCGATCAGCGTGGACACCGGGCGGGCAACGCCGATGGCGTAGGCGACCTGGACCTCGACCCGGCGGGCCAGACCCGCGGCCACGAGGTTCTTGGCGACGTGGCGGGCCGCGTAGGCGGCCGAGCGGTCCACCTTGGACGGGTCCTTCCCGGAGAAGGCGCCGCCGCCGTGCCGGGCATACCCGCCGTAGGTGTCGACGATGATCTTCCGCCCGGTCAGCCCCGCGTCACCGACCGGACCGCCGATGACGAACCGCCCGGTCGGATTGACCAGCAGGCTGGACCGCAGCGCCTCCGGGTCGTAAAGGCTGGCCGGAAGCTCGGCCGATACGACGTGCGTCCACAGGTCATCGCTCATCTGGTCGACCCCGACGTCGTCGGCGTGCTGCGCCGAGATCAGGACTCGTTCCACGCCGACCGGGCGGCCGTCGCCGTAGCGCACCGTGACCTGGGTCTTGCCATCGGGACGCAGGTAGCCGAGCGTCCCGTCCTTGCGCACCCGGGCCAGCCGCCGGGCGAGCCGGTGCGCGAGCGCGATCGGCATCGGCATCAGCTCGGGCGTCTCGTCCGTCGCGTAGCCGAACATCATGCCCTGGTCCCCGGCTCCGGCCCGGTCGAGCTGATCTGCTGACACGCGGTACTCGTTTGCCTCGTCAACGCCGCGGGCGATGTCAGGGGACTGCTTGTCCAGCGCGACCAATACCGCGCAGGCCCTGGCGTCGAAACCGCACGCGGGATCGTCATAGCCGATCCTGGTCACCGTGTCGCGGACGATCTGCGGGTAGTCGAGTGGCTGCGGCGTCGTGATCTCACCCGCGAGCACCACCATTCCGGTCGTCACGAGGGTCTCGCACGCGACCCGCGACTGCGGGTCCGCCTCCATCGCGGCGTCGAGCACGGCGTCCGAGATGGCATCGGCGACCTTGTCCGGGTGGCCCTCGGTCACCGACTCGGAGGTGAACAAGTAGTCGGCAGAACGCTGGGTCATATCGGCATCTCCTTAGCCGTCGCGGCGGGACTCGGGGGGTCGTCCCCCCGGACTGCACGGGTTCCCGCGAGTTCCTGCCGGGCGACCGCCGTTCCCGTCACCATCGCAGCGAGCTTGGCCCGTGCCACCGGACCCGGCAGGTTGCGCAGGCCGCAGTCCGGGTTGATCACCAGCCGTTCCGGCGGGACGACCTCCGCGGCCCGGCGGATGCGGTCGGCGATCAGGGCTGCCGTCTCGATCTCGGCGGTCTTGACGTCGACGACGCCAAGACCGATGTCGCGGTCCCAGCCCGACTTGATGACCATCGGCAGGTCGTCGTAGCCCTTACGAGCAAACTCCAGCACCAGCTGGTCCACGGCCGCGTCGAGCACGGACGGGAACAAGAAGTCATAATGCCCCTGCCAGAGCGGCCGCGAGTAGCGGTTGCCGTAACACACGTGCAGCGCCCAGCTGACAGCGACTCCGTCGGTGACGGCATTGACCGCCTCGACGGCGACGGGCGCCTGCTCGGGATATCCGGCCAGGAACGGCTCGTCGATCTGCAGCAGCTCGGCTCCGCGGTCGGCGAGGGCCCTGGCCTCGGCATTCAGGACGCGGGCCAGCGACATGATCAGGTCGCGCTCGTTCACATTCGCTGCGGCGCTGATCCGGCGGGAGAGCGAGAACGGCCCGGTGAACGAGAATTTGATCGGCGCGGCCGTGTGCGCGGCGGTGAACGCAAAGTCGTCGGCCAGGCCGAGCGAGGCCGCCGGCGACGGCGGCGCGCGGAGGTCCATGTTGTAGACGACAGGGTCGTAATAGTCGAAGTAGAAGTCCTTGGCCCGGTCCGGTATCTCGATTCCGGGGATGCGGCCCAGGAAGTAGTCGATGTCGTTGTCGCGGCGCAGCTCCCCGTCGGAGACGATGTCGATCCCGGCCTGCTCCTGGTCGTGCAGGGCGGCCTTGATCGCCATCTCATGCACGTCGGTGAGCTGCGCGTGGCTCATGCGGCCGCGGAAGTAGTCGGTCTTGAGCCGTTCCATCCACTCCGGGACCGGATAGGAGCCGACCACGGTGGTCGGCAAAAACCGCGGGGCATCCGGCTGTCGTGGCATCGTCAGTCCGTGGCCTGCGCCGTCATCGTAATGATGTGCCCGCCGCTGCGGTGGCGGAAGGGCTCGTACCGCACCTCGAATCCGATTCTGCGGCCCACGTGCGCAAGCAGGATCCCGTTCACCCAGTTGACGACCGACCCGTCGTACTTACCGGGTCCGCGGAAGCCGGACCGGTAGTCCTGCGGATCGGTCGCGAAGAGGTCGTGGCAGACCAGCTTCCCGAGCGGGCGCAGCAGCGCGATGCTGTCGACGAAGCTGGCGACGGCGCCGTTACTCACCTGCACCCGGATATCGGCCCCGGACTCGAGCAGCGGCCGCAGCGCCTCGCCGCTCACCGCAGGCGCGACCGGGTACAGGTCGAGCCCGGTCAGCGGCACGTATCGCTCTTCCAGCCGGATCGCCGACCAGACCTGCCGCCAGAACCTGACCGCGGGCTCGGTGCCGCCGATATGTGCCGGAGCCGCGTCGGCGAGCAGCGCCGGGCCGAGCCGCAGGAGCTGGCGGACCAGGGCGGGCAGCTCGGCGGGATCCGCGGACACGCCCGCGGCCAGCTCCGCCGCCGCGGCCTGCGGCAGGTACGCGCGGGTCTGCACCAGGTAGGTCCGCCCGCCCAGCTGTGCCACCTCGTCGGTGGGCAGGTTGTCGTAGACGTTGGAGATGTACAGCAGCCAGACCCGGCCGCGCAGGAAGCCCAGCGCGGTCAGCGGGCGCTGTGCATCCAGCGGGATCGAGCTCACGTGTGCGGCGTGCCCGGCGACGGTCTCCCTGGCCAGATCCAGGACGTGCTGGGAGTAGTCGCACATGAAGTAGTGCAGGCGCGCATAGTAGCCGCGGCCCTGGGCCCGGTCGAGGTCGCGGAACTCGTCGAGGAAGACTCTGGCCTGATTGCCGTTCCCGACGCCGAGCTCGGCCACGTACAGTTCCGCCGGCAGCGCGCCGGTGGCCGAGAGGAGGTCCCAGTCGGCGAACAGCCCGGTAATCAGGTCGCGGGCGGCGGCCTGGTTCCGCGCGTCGCTCTCGCCGCCGGGCAGGGCCTGCTCGTAGCCGCGCCCGACAGCCTTCTCCCACAGCGCCAGAGCCGACCAGTAGAGCGCGTTGAAGCGCCAGATGCAGCTCGCGCTCTCCGGGCACCAGTCCTCGAGGAATACCCGGCCGACGCTGCCGTCGCGTAGCCGGGCGGCGGCGAGTTCTTTCAGGTCGGCGATGTCGCCACTGCGCCGGACGTCGACGGCGACCTCCACCGCGTAGGGCGGAACGCCGGCCGGCGGGGGGGCGGCCCCCGGCGAGCCGGCCGGGTCGGGGCTGGCCATGACCGGCCGCACGTCGACCACGTCACGGAAGTTGTCCCGGTACTGGATCCAGTCGCAGGCGACCCGCACGCCGGTCAGGTCCCCGCCGGTGCCGGCCACCGCCTCCAGCACGGGCGTGACCGATGCCGTGATGTCGACCGCGTTCTTGCCCGTCAGCCGCAATCCCGGCCGGAAGTCAACCAGCATGACGGCCATCCCCCAGGGCCAGCGCGGCCGGACGGATGCCCGCGCGCTCGATGATCTCGGGGACGTCCTGCTCACGTCCGAACGCCATGATGTGGACGCCGCTCACGCCCGTGATCCCGGCCAGGTGCCGTATCGTCTCCACGCAGATGCCGGTGCCCTCGGCTGCCACCCTGTCGGCGGGTACCCCGCGCAGCCTGCGTTCCACCTCGTCGGGAACATGGATGCCGGGAACCCGAGTGCGCATGAACTCCAGCACCCGCAGTGACCGAATCGGTCCGACCCCGGCCAGGATGGCGCAGTGCCGGGTGATGCCGAGTTCCCGCACGTCCGCCATCCAGCGAGCGAACATCCCGATGTCGAAGACGAACTGGGTCTGGGCGAACTCGGCCCCCGCCGCGACTTTCTTCGCCAGCCGTCGCGCGCGGAACGAGGTGGGCGGCGCGAACGGGTTCTCGACGGTGCCGATGAGCCAGCGAGGCCGCGTCTTCACCTCACGCCCGGACATGAGGGTGGCGTCGTCGCGCAGCGTCCGCGCGACCCAGGTGAGCTGCACGCCGTCGAGATCGAACACCGGCTTGGCCTCGGGGTGGTCGCCGAAGCGGGGGTGATCGCCGGTCAGCAGCAGCACGTTGGGTATGCCGAGCGCGCCCGCGGCCAGCAAGTCGGACTGCAGCGCGATCCGGTTGCGATCACGGCAGGTCAGCTGCATGACCGGCTCTACCCCGGCGCGCTGTACGAGCAGGCTCCCGGCCAGGCTCGACAGGCGGACGTTGGCACCCTGATTGTCGGTCACGTTGGCCGCTTCGACCCAGCCGCGCAGGAGGTCCGCCTTGCGCGCGATGTAGTCAGGATCCGCGTCACGGGGCGGGCCGATCTCGGCGGTGATCGCGAACCGGCCCGCGCGCAGGGCCGCGCGCAGGCTGCCGCCCGCGGTCACCTCGATCATCGCGGGGGCGCGCCGGCCTCAGGGGCCAGCCCGGCGGAAGGATATGGTGGGTCGTCCCCCCGGGCCAGCAGCGGCCAGCCGTCGCCGTCAGCGGGGACCCACAGGCCCTCGTCACGGCCCTGCCAGTAGTTCAGCCAGGAGCTATGGCCCGCCTCCCGGTAGTCGACCGGCCGCTGCAGCAGGTCCAGGTCACGGCCGTGCCCGGTCGCCTCGGCGCGCTCGACCGCTATGACCCACACGCAGCGCAGGTCGGGATAGACCTCGCACTGACCGCTGGCGGAAACACCGCCGCACGGTCCGTTCCGCAGCTGCTTCGGACAGCTCATCGGGCAGGCGTAGCCGGTCGCGGGCAGCGCGCACTGCCCGCACATCTGGCATCCGAACAGCTGCTCCTTGACCACCCGCTCGCCCGCGGTGAACCAGCGCTCGGCTCGCGGATGGCGCTCGATCGCGACGGCGAGCCGCCGGTAGACCCGGTTGATTCGCAGCAGCGGATGCAGCCAGTAGGCCGCGCGGGCCGACAGCCGTGGCCGCATCGGCCCAGGTACGAACCGACCGCCAGGCATCCCCATGCCTCCCAGGATGCCTGGCACGGCCGCCGCCGGTCTTTGTGCCACGGGCTAGCGTCGGGACCCGCCCCCTGTGATGGGGCACAGCCGCGTATGGCCCGCGTCAGGAGCGCAACGATCCCGCGCCACAACGCCGCCCGGATATCGTTTGTGCTCTGGCACAATGACGCAGCGGAATCCCTTTCGCGCCACGGAACTGGCATTGCCCGTTGTCCTGGCGGCGCGTTACTGTCCGCGCATGTCCGTGGCCGGCGTTCCCGCCCAGGTGGCCGTTCCGGCCGCCGCGCCCGGCCTGCCCGCGCCTCTTGCGGCTGCCGCCGAGCCGGCCGGCCAGGCCGACTCGGCGCAGCTGCGGAAGCTCGTCGCGATGTGCAGCCACCTGTCCGCCCTCGCCTCCCAGGCGGCCGACCTGACCCCCATCGTCGAAGTGCTCGCCGCCGGTATCGGCTCCGGTGTCGCGGTCGTCGACCAGGGGCTGCAGACACTGGCATTCGCCAACGTCACCAGCGCACGGGAGATCACTGGCCGGCTTGCACCCGGTGCCGCAGAAGCCAAGCTACGCGCCGTACTTGCGACCGCGGCCCGCACCCGCCGGGCGCTGGCCGTGCCCGACGCCGGGCAGAGCGGCTGGCTCGTCATCGTGGCGCCGGTATCGGTCGGGGACGAGGTGGTCGGGCACGTGCTCACGGCGGGCAGCCGGGAGGCCGGCCTGCCCGCAGACATGCGGCTGCTGGCGACCGAGCACGCCGCGATGCTGTGCGGCGTGGTCCTGGGCCGCGAGCTGGTCGCCGGGGCCGCCGCCGGCCGGGCCCGGCAGCAGCTGATCGACGGCCTGATCCTCAGCCGTGACCCGGCCGACCCGGAGCTCGACCGCTGGGCTCGCTACCTCGGCATCGATTTCGCCAGGCCGCACTTCGTCATCGTGCTGGCGCTGCCCGAGCCGCGCCCCGGCTCCATGCCGAGCCCGGCGGAACTGCAGCTCGCAGGCCGGGCGCCCGACGCGGTGGTGGCCGCCAGATCGGACGAGATCGTGGGCATCGTGCCGGTCGGCCGCGACGGACGCTCCCCAGCCGACCAGGGCCGAGCGCTCGGGCTGGCGTGCCTGGCCGGCGAGGGCCAGCGCACCGGGGTTTCTGGAGCCGGCATCGGCACGCCGGGGGCAAGCGCCGCCGAGATCGCCCGGTCCTACGCCGAGGCCAGGCATGCGCTCGCGGCCGGCCGCAGGATGGGCCGGGCCGGGACCGTTGCCGCCTTCGCCGATCTGGGCATCCACCGGCTGCTGCTGCGCGTCCCCAATGTCGGCGACCTGTGGGAATTCGCGGACGAGGTACTCGGCGCGCTCAGGCGGGAGGAGCGCGCCACCGGCATCGAGTACCTCCGGACGCTGTCGGTGTACTTCCAGGAAAGCGGCAGTCCGCGCCGGGCTGCCGAGCGTCTGCACCTGCACCCCAACACCGTCAGTTACCGGCTGCGCCGGGCCGAGGAGCTCACCGGGCTGTCCCTGGGCATCCACAGGGACCGCCTGATGGCAGAGATCGCGGCCGAGATCATGACCGGCCTTGAGGTACACCCGTGACCGTGCGAACGATGCTGGCAGGCGGCCGGATCCTCGTCTGCGACGGCGCGATGGGCACGATGCTGCATGCCGCCGGGAATTCGCTCGACCAGGCGCTGCCGGCCCTGAACCTCTCCAACCCGGCGCTCGTGCGCGCCATCCACGAGAGCTATATCGGGGCCGGCGTCGACATCATCCAGACCAACACGTTCGCCGCGAGCCGGATCCGGCTCGCAGAGCACGACTTCGGAGACCGGGTCGACGAGATCAACCAGGCCGGGGTGCGCACCGCCAGGCAGGCAATACCGGCAGGAAGCAGCGTCCTGGTCGCGGGCTCGGTCTCGCCGGCCGTCTCCGTGCGCCAGCGGCGCCGGGTCGGCGCGCCGGAGCGGGCGGCAGCGCTGCGCGAGCAGATACACGCTCTGGCCGGAGTTGACCTCATCATCCTCGAGACCTTCGGATACCTGGACGAACTCGTCGAGGCGATCACGGTCGCCGGCGAGGTCACCGACCTGCCGCTCATCGCGCAGGCGACCTTCGGCGCCGACGGGCGGACCCTCAGCGGGCATACGCCGCGCGAGGTCGCGGCCGCGGTCAGCGGCTTTCCTGTGGCAGCGCTCGGCACGAACTGCACGCTGGGGCCGCAGCGTTCGCTCGCGGTCGCACGGGAACTCAGGGAATGCACGGATCTGCCGCTCAGCGTCCAGCCGAACTCGGGGCTGCCGCGCCGGGTGGCGCCCGCCCGGTTCGAGTACGAGGTGGATGCCGACTACTTCGCCGGCTATGTCCGCCAGGCACTCGAGACCGGCGCCGCCATTGTCGGCGGCTGCTGCGGCACGACGCCCACGCACCTCGCGGCGGTGGCCGAGGTCGCCAACAGCCGGCGCCGTCAGCTCGCGCCCCGTACGGGCGGGCCCGCCGGTCCCGCTACGGTCTCGTCCGGCCATGAGTCCGCGACCCAGCCATCCGGTCTCCCCGGCGAGCCGGGCCGCCGGGTGGCGATAGTCGAGCTGACTCCGCCGCTGACCGGCGACGCAGGCCAGACCCTCACGACGGCCACGGAACTCGCCAGTCTCGGCGTCGACCTCATCTGCCTCGCGGCGACGCGCACGAGTCGCGCGCACGTCAGCGCGATCGACCTGGCCGTCCATCTGCACCAGTCCGCCGGGCTGGACACGATCGCCAGCGTCACCACTTGGGACCGGACGATCATGGCGCTGCAGGCCGACCTGCTGGGCGCGCACGCCCTGGGGCTGCGGCGCATCGTCTGCGAGACCGGAACCCCGCCGCTCGTGGGCGACTACCCGCACGTCGACGGGATCTGGGATGTCGACTCGGTCGGGCTCATCGAGCTGCTGAGCAGCCTCAACGATGGCATCGACTACTACCGGCTCCAGCTCGGCAGCAAGACGGACTTCAGCGTCGGCGGCCGCATCAATCCGGGCAGCCGTGACCCAGAGCGGGAGGCCGACCGCGCGCTGGCGAAGATCTCCGCGGGCGCGCAGTTCCTGATAACCCGGCCGATCTACGAGCTGACCGGACTGCGGCAGCTGCTCGGCGCGCTCGGCGGCCGCGTTCCGGTGCTGGCCGCCATCAGGCCGCTGGCGAGTTACGAGGAGGCCGAGTACCTCCGCCACGAGGTACCCGATGTCATCATCCCGGCGCAGACGCTGGCCTGCCTGGAGCAGGCCGGCCCGGATGCCGCCCGGGCGGGCATACAGCTCGCCGCCGATCTGGCCGCGGAAGTGCGCGAGCTGACCGGCGGCATCGTCATCGCACCCGGCACCGACGTGCTGGCGACCACTGTGCTGGCCACCACGGGTGCCATCCTGGCCGGTTACCGCCGGTCCGCCTGACCAGCCGGGCCGGCCTGCTCGGCCTGCTCGGCCGCCAGCTGCCGCAGCCACTGCTCGCTCGCCTCGGCGACGCGCGGCGGCACGCCGAGCTGGCGCAGCAGCTCGGCCGCGGCCGCCATCTCGTCGGTGCGCCGGACCGCGTGCCGGACGCTGCCCTGCTCCAGCCGGTCGAGGGTCGCCGCCGACGCGCCGGCGAGCTCCTGCCGGATGTTGTCCCGCAGCCAGTCCTCGCAGCCGGCCGCGCCGGCCGCGCGCAGCGCCTCGGTCACCGCAGCGGCGAGACCCTTGTAGTACACGCTGCGGACCAGCTTCCTGGCCGCGGCCGCGCCCGGCGGTCCGGCGAGGACGTCGACGGACGCGCCGAGCCCGCCGACGAGCCGGGCGAACCGCTCCGCGCCGGGTCCAGAAACGAGCATCGGCGTGCGCAGCCCGTTGCCGGGCACCGGCGACATCAGCGCGACATCGGCAAAGGCGATCCCGGCCGCCGCGGCCCGCTCGGCCAGCGCGACCTTGAGCCCGGACGACGCCGTGTTGAGGTCGGCGTAGATCGCGCCGGGCGGCAGTCCGGGCAGCGCCGCGGACAGCGCACCCTCCGCCTCGTGGGCGCAGGTCAGGGAGATCACCACGGCGCTGCCGCGGGCCGCGTCGGCATCGCCCGCGCACTCGGTCACGCCCGGCACCGCGGCAGCGGGCACGCGCGGGTCGAATCCGCGCACGACGGCACCGGCCGCGGCCAGGTCGGCCGCGATCGCCGAGCCCGCCTCGCCCAGGCCGAGCACGGCCACCACGACCGGATCGGCGCCGCTCATGACGCTGCCACGGCCCGTCCCCCGTTCCTCTCCACGATCCGCGCTGGCCGGCACCCGATCATGCTACGGGCGGGGTGCCGTGAGTAGGGAACGACGGGATCGTGGCCCGCAGCGCCGGTGCGACCTCGGCGCTGAAGCGCACGAGCGAGGCGCGCGCCTCCGCGTAGCTCAGCGAGCCGAACGCAAAGGCGCCGGCGAAGTGATTGCATCCCGATGCCGCCAGCATGCCGGCCAGCTGTGCGCGCACGGTCGCGGCCGACCCCGCGATCAGCCTGCCCTCCGCGATCGCGCGGCCGAAGTCCTGCGGCTCGGCGAAGCGGTCGTCGCCGTGGCGCCGCCAGACGGCGGTGAACTGCCGGTAGAACACCTCCATCGCCTCGACGACCCGCTGCCGGGCGGCGTCGTCGGATTCCGCCACGTAGACATTGCGCATCATGCCGAAACGCGGCGTTGGCACTCCCGCACCGCCCGTCGGTGTCCCCGGCGGCGCGGTCGCCACGCCCTCGAAGTACTCGTCCCGCCGGCGCCGGGTCTCCTCGATGGGCGGTGAGGAGAAGCTGAACCCGAGGATAGTGTTGATTCCCCTCGCGCCAAGCCGCGGTACGCTCTGCGGGTTGCTGCTCGGATACCACACCGGAGGGTGCGGCCGCTGCCGGGTGCGGATGGGCATCTCGGCACCCCCGCCGGTCCCGAACGTGCCGGAGGCGAGGATCTGCATCAGGGCGTCGTAGCTGGCGTCGTAGCGCCGCTGGGCCTCGCCGAACTCGAGGCCGTAGGGCAGCAGCTCGTAGGGGTTGCCGCCCTTGCCGAAACCTAGCTCCAGGCGCCCGCCGCTGAGCTGGTCGAGCATGGCGATCTCCTCGGCCAGTCGCGTCGGCTCGTAGAGCGGCAGCACATAGACGAGCGGGCAGAGGCGGATGCGGGTCGTCCGCATCGCCGCGGCCGCGAGGAACACGCTGGGCGACGGGACCAGGCCAAGCGGCGTGCCGTGATGCTCGGCCACATGGTAGATGTCGAACCCCTGCTGCTCGGCCTCGGCCAGCAGGTCAAGCCGTTCACGGTACAGCTGACCTGGTTCCCGGACCCCGTCCGCGTCGACCCAGTCGAACAACCCGAGTGTGACCGCCCCGGCACCCGCAACCTGCGCGCTCACGGAGCGCCGGGCCGCTCAGCCGCGGCGCGGGAACGGGACCAGGGCCCGCGGCCGGTCGCCGTTCGTCCGCAGCCAGTACCCGACGGGGAACAGTCTTAGGTTGACTCGGGAGTCCACCAGGCCCCACAACCCGCGGCGGGCGAACAGGGCCACGACGATCGCCACCAGCCCCAGGATGATCAGGTACCACGCGTTGTAGGAGGCCAGCGTCTGCTGCAGCACCATGTAGACGGCGGTACCGATGATCGGCCCCTCGATCGTGCCCAGCCCGCCGATGATCGTCGCGAATGCCATCTCCGCGGTCCACTGCACGCTGAACACCGCGCTGGGCTGCACCTGCAGCTGGCTGATCGCCAGGACCGCGCCCGCCGCACCGCAGCCGGCCCCGGCGACCACGAACACGATCAGCCGGGCCAGGCCGACCCGTGCGCCCGAGCTGCGCGCGGCCACCTCGTCGTCGCGGACCGCGGTCAGCACCAGGCCAAGCCGTCCGCGCAGCAGCAGGTAGACGGCCAGCATCGCCACCACCGTAACGGCGAGGCCGGCCCAGTAGGTGTACGCGGTCAGCAGGGTCGGGCTCATGCCCGCGAAGCCAGGCAGCGGCAGGCCCGTACCGCCGCCGATCGACTGGAACCGCTCGACGAACAGCATGATGGCGGCAGCGAGCACCCAGGTGGCGATCGCGAAATAGCCGCTGCGCAGCCGGGACACCAGCCACCACAGTGGCAGGGCCGCCACACCGCAGGCGATGGCGGCGACGGGCAGCGCCGCGAACGGCGACGTGCCGTGGAGTGCCAGGATCAGCACGAAGTAGGCACCGAGCCCGACGAACCCCTGTTGCCCCACCGACACCAGGCCGCCGTAACCGGCCAGCAGGTTCCACATGCTGGCCAGCGTCAGGACGATGAATGCCTGCACCAAGATCGCGGTGGTGCCGGAGTACACGATGTAAGGGAAATACGCCAGCACCGCGACGGCGATCAGCGCGCCGATCCCGGTCCAGGCGACGTTCCGCCGTGAGCGGGTGACCCTGAAGTCGGTAAGGAGGGGAACGATGGTATCGGTGGCCGAGCTCACGATTGGGTCCTCCGCGACGTCAGGCCCTGCGGGCGCAGCACGAGTATGGCCAGGAACACCAGGTACCCGGCGAGGACCTCGTCGGAGATGTTGATCTGGGCACCAATCTGCTGGGCCACGCCGAGCACGATGCCACCCAGCAGGGTGCCCCACAGCGAGCCCAGCCCGCCGATGACGACGGCGACGAACGCGAACAGCAGGATCGTGTCGGTACCGGCGGTGGGGTCGAGATCGGAGTACATCCCGTAGGCGATGCCTCCGAGAGCCACGGTGCCCAGCGCCAGCGCCGCCGCGATGCCGAACACATGCCGGTAGTCGGCGCCAGCCAGCTGCACCGCCTCCTGATCATCGGCAGTGGCCCGGATCAGCCGGCCGTACCGTGACGCGGACAGGAAGTACTGCAGCCCCAGCAGTACCGCGACCGCAACGGCGAAGATGACCACGAGCAGCCAGGCAACCTGGATCTGGGACCCCATGCTGAACGAACTCGTCACCAGGGTCATCCCGGCGCCGATCCCGCGCGTGTTGGCCGTGAAGAACTGCAGCAGGACGTTCTCGATCACCAGTGACAGGCCCAGGGTGACGATGAGCGTTGTCAGCACGCCTCGGTTGAGCGCGCTCTGAATGACCGTGCGCTGCAGCCCGTAGCCGGCTACCGCCATCACAGGAACGACGACCACCACCGACCACAGCACGGGGATGTGAGTGACGGTGATGATGCCGATCGCGACGTACCCCGCGACCACGGCCAGGTCACCGTGCGCGAGGTTCACGACCTTCATCACGCCGAACATCAGGGAGAGCCCGCAGGCGAACAGCGCGTAGAGGCCGCCGGTCAGTATTCCCTGGATGATGTCGTTCACCCAGACCACTACGCCTCACTCCCCTCGGCCGGCTGGTTACCAGCGGCTACTCCCGCGAGCCCGAAGTAGGCCGCCTCGACCTGCTCGGCCGTCACGTCGGCCGGCGTTCCCTCCAGCGTCGTCCGGCCCTCCAGCAGGCAGTGGATGTGCGAGGCCACCCGCAGAGCCTGGCTGACGTCCTGCTCCACGAGCAGCACCGTGAGGCCGGTCGCCAGGATCTGCGGCAGCATGCCGTAGATGCGCTGGACGATCACCGGGGCCAGGCCGAGCGACAGCTCGTCGAGCAGCAGCACCCGCGGGTTGGCGACGAGCGCCCGGCCGATCGCGACCGTCTGCTGCTCGCCACCGGACAGCTGGGCCGTGCGCTGGCCGCGGCGCGGCCGCATCCAGTCGAA
>JASHOV010000419.1 GCA_030038495.1 Streptosporangiaceae bacterium | reverse complement strand
CCGAAAGCCCCGGCCCGCACGAGGAGCGCGCCGTAACCGGAACCGTCCGGCTGGCAGGCGGCGGCCAGATCCCCGCATATGTACAGCAGTGCGGCGGCACCAGCGTCTTCAGCGCCGCCCCCGATATCCGGGGCCGACGCGCCTGCTGATATGAACTCGAAGGCATCCGCGCCCGCCGGCCCGATCGTGTACAACCCCCGGTGCAAGTCGGTCACCCGTACTGCAGCAACCAGGACCAGCAGCGGCTGATCGTCGGGATCTGCCCGCGCCCAGGTACGCTGGTCGGCTGAATAGGTGTTCACGACGACTGCCCGGATCTGAGCCGCGGTCAGCGGGCGCTCCGGGAGCTCGCTGACCGGCCGGTGCTCCTGCCAGCCTGTGAAAACCGGTTCGCAATGCGCCGCCCAGGCGGCCGCGACCTGCTCAGGCGTCGTGTCGCTACGGCCCGGTGCCCGGTAGCTCCCGGAACCGGGCGGGGCGGCACGATGTTCGAGCGCCTCCATCAACTGCCGTATTTGCTGGCCAGCAGGTATCAGTGACATGCCGCTCCCCCATGCGGGCCGCGGCCGACCCCGGCGACCGCGCCGACAATCTCGCGTTCCGGATCAAGTTCCAGCAGGTGGGCCAGGTCACTGGTCCATCGTGCGGCGAAGGCCACAGGACGTCCGTCCGCCGTCGCAGCAGCGGATAGCTGGGCGGCCGCCGCGCCCACGTCAAGGAGGGACAGCCGCAGCGCGAAATCCCCGAAGCTGCGGCGCAGTTCGCCCACGGCGGCGACGAGCACGATGGCGAAGTCGAGTGCCAGCGGGTTCAGGTCAGTGCCGGCCAAGCTGTGCGAAAGCGGCAGCTGGCTGGCGCAGACGGCGACGAGCTCATGGCTGAGGCCGTCGTATTTGAAGAACGAGGCCGGCCTGCCCACGGCCCCGTTTGTCAGCAAGTACGCCTGGACGGACGGCACGTCATCGCCGCACGGATCCATGCGAAGCGCATCGCCTGGCGTCGGCACCGGGCGCCAGCCCGCCAGCTGCCGCAGATACCCGGCCGGCCGGGCAAGGTCCGAGTCGGGTCGGGTGTCGGCCAGCCGGATGCGCGGCGCGTAGGCCCGGTCGTTGCGGGCCAGCCACTCCGAGCGGCGCCGCCCGTCTGAATGCGAACCGGTCCGGCTCGGAGCCGACCGGGCTAGCTCCCAGCTGTGCAGCCACTCATATTCTTCGGCCAGTGCAGCGCCACGGGACAGGGCGGCCACGGCTCCTGAGTACCTGCCGCACCGCGGGCAGCCCGCTTCCGGCGCCACGACGAACCTCTCGCTATCGCAGCCGGGCAGCGTCATCCTGATTAGCGTCCCGGCCGGGGCAGCTTCAGTCACCCCGGCGAGAACGGCCAGTAGCTCGTTCGTCACCAGGCCCGCGAGGAGAGCTGCCTCGGCGCGATCAGCCGCGGGCGGCCGCCAGCCATCAGCGCCGTCAGCCTCCGCCCGACGGGCACGCCGGAAGCAATCGACGCATGCCGGATGGCCCCCCTGGAAGGTCGGCCCGATCTCCGGCCCGCCCTCGCCCCAGCCGAAACGCAGCGCCGGAATTCCGTGATCGCCGCAGCTGGCGACTATCTCCTCGAGTTCGTCAGCCCCGCTGATGCCCCGTGCGCAGTCGAACACGGCTGCGATCCTGTGCGGGCACGCGGCGAGAGCACTCATGGTCTCCGACGGGATCTCACCAGCGCGGTCAGCCGTCACTACGAGCGCGACGCCAGTTTCACTGAGGTCGTCAGCGACTTGTTCCCTGATCCACGGGGGCGCGACAATCATCACACCGGACCGGGCCAGGACTGCCAGCGGCCGGGCTTTGCCCGCCTGCCGGACCGCCGGGGCCGTTCGTGACAGGAAGGCGGTGACATCATCGGATGTCCCGCCGCCCATGCCTGGCTGCTGGCCCGCCTCCTCCCGCAGCCCGCACCCGTCAAGCAGCGCCAGGAATTCAGCCAGCTTATCCGGGTCCAGCCCGAGCGCCTCGGCGATGTCCGCAGGAGCATGGTCCCCGGTCAGCATGGAGACGAGTCCCGGCAGGCTGGGCAGGACGTGCGTCGGCGCGGCTCCCCGTAGCAGGTGGCGCCGGATGCCGCCCTCCACGATCAGGCCGTTATCGACCGGCACAAGCACGAGGCCACGGCGCAGCGCAGTCCACTCTCGGGCGGAGGTGTCCGCCGGCCCGGCGCAGGTCAAGACGCAACCTCCTGCACCGGGGAGGGGCCATGCGCTCGGCGATGGTCGGGTACCGCATGCCCGCCTTCCACGAGAATCTCGGCCAGGTTTCCGACCGGTCCGGGGGGGCCGCCGCATCGGCTGCAGTCATGACAGGCAATAACCCGGCTGACACTCATCCCGCCGCCGAGCAGCCGCAGCGTGGTGACCTTGCCAGCCGCCGTCTCGCCCAGGCGGTCGCCGCCCGCGAGGTAGCCGAGCGCCTGGCCCGCTATCGCCGCGGCGATCCTGGCCTGATGCGGAAGGTATCCTCCCGGCCCCGCCGACGGGTCGTCCCCGTACGCCCTGAGCAGCGCAGCCGTGGCCGCGGGCTGGGTGTCGTGCTGCTCGCGGCGGGCGCGATAGCAGCGGAAGCACGGACCGGACCATGGGCAGACAAGAGGTCCGATGCGGATCACTGGATGGTCCATCGTGACCGGTAGCCAGGGAAGGCCATGCTGATGGGCCAAATCGTCGGCCCGCTCGCACAGCTGATACTCAGGCCGCCAGAGCGCCACGACGAGGGCAGCACAGCCGCTTATCGCGAACGCATTCGCAATATCGGACGGAGCGACCAGCCGGGCGCCCGCGCAGGTGCTCACGAGGTGGGCTGCCACCCGGTCGCCGAACGGACCGAGGCCGACGACGGCGAGCGACAGCCTGCCCCCGGGCCCGTGGCGGTTACACCCTACAGGAATGGCTGGGGCCATGGGTTCAGGTCCTCCTCGGCATGGCTCGGATAGCCCATGGCTATCGGTGCTTCATACAACCGCGGGTGCGCCAGGTACTGTGCAAGCGGGCGCAAGGCCATGGGCTGCAGATCAGGGATAATGACGTTGACAGCGGTGAGCCCGACAGCGGCGAGTTCGCGTGATGTCCGGTCGACCGCTATTGCCTGCATGCCCTTTCCGAACAATGTGGCCACGAGGGCGGAGAGTGTTTCAGCTGGCTCGGCCGGAAAGGGAATCCGCTCAGGGCCGATACGCTCGCGTGCCCCCTCGACAAGGAAGCTGAACGCCTCGGCCATCTGCGGCCTGGCCATGTAACGCGCACCATCCATGACGCGCGTGAACTTACCGAAATCCTCCTCGAGCTTCGTCTCCGAATAGAACAGCCTTCTCGCTCCGGTCGCTTCCACCAGGGCCTTCTCCGCTGCAGCTGGTATATCCCGCGCTGCTGAAGCGCCGACGACATGAGATGCTCTGTTATCGTATTCCGCGATCTGCAGGCAATATACGCACGGGACACCGACATCTGTGGTCGCATCGAATAGATACGTTTCGATGAAATGACGTCTGGCCCACTCGAGCAGGAATTCTGACGCCGGCGATAGCTGCGCGGAGGATATGACGGGCAGCTTGAGCCGTTGCAACCACAAGATCGCGTTAATGTCTCGTTCGACTATCTCGAATATGGCGCGCACAAGCGCCTCCAGCGGGTCGAAATGAACCGCGAACCCGGTGGAAATACCGCACCAGAAAAGCTCAGACGGCATCGCTGGATGCACAGCGTAACTAGCCATTACCGCAGGAACCCACGTCTCCTGCCTGGCAGCGAGATCAATTCCCTCAACCCACCGCATTTCAGCTTGCGGGTCTAGCGGTCGCAACGGGCAGTCCGGGTTGGCGAGCTCGCGGTCCGAGCAGCGCGGCACCCGGCTCAGGTCAAGAGCTGGCCCGGCCAGGTCGCATGCCCGCGCAATCACCCGGGCCTCGCCGAGGAAGTCACCTGCGGAATAGCGTTCAGCGCCCTCGGCGATTGCTATCAGACGAGCACGGTCGTGGTCGTCCACCGCCTTCCCGCCCGCTGCCGTCACGGCTGTCAGCCCGCTGCCCCGAATCCGCTGACCTGGTGCTCCGCTTCCGATGGACATTCCGACTTCAGCGAATCGGCTAAGCCCTCGCGGGCGGACAGAGGAAACCCGGCCGATGTCTGCTACCGGGCCATATGGTGATACAAGCGATTCCAGTCGTTTCAACTGCGGAGCGTGCTTGCTTCGCGCCCGCGCTGAAGGCTCTTGCAGAGTTTGCAAGCCATCTCCCCATTCGTAGGACTACGGAGCTGATGCAGGGCTTCGGTAGCGCGCCCTGAATAGGCACCGCCTGCCGGTAAGATAGGAGGCCATCTCTCGGCCCGGATTGATCCGAAGGATGGAGGTTTCTGGGCGGGACAGGTCCGAAATTAACGGAGCTGACAAGTGCCGTCGAGGCTGTCTGACCGGCCGACTTTCCGGCAGAGCAGGCAGACTTGGCGCTCAGACCTGCCGGGATGCCCGTAAGGTCCGCCGACCTATGGGGGCCGCGTGAGCGGAACGGAAGCGACTGCCCGGGCGGCGTTCGGGCAGCTCCTGCGTCGCCGTCGGCAAGCGTCCGGCCTAAGCCAGGAGGAGCTGGGTGAGCGGGCGGGCGTGGGCGTCCGGACTATCCGCGACCTGGAGCGCGCCCGCCGGGCCCGGCCGTACCGGCATACTGTCGGCTTACTTGCTGAGGCCCTGGGCCTGCGGGGCCCGCAGCTGGATGAGTTTGTGCGCTTGTCCCGCCAGGGTCGGGAGCTTGAGCCGGATGGCGGCCAGGCAGAGCGGGCGGAGGCTGACGGACGGGGCACGCTGAAGGCGGCAGCCGGGCTGCCGGACGCGGCGATGGTACCCCGGCAGCTGCCCGCGTCGGTGAGCTGCTTCACCGGCCGGGCCGCCGAGCTCGGCGCGCTCACCGGCATGCTGAGTGAAGCCACCGGGACGGGGGCTGTGATGATCTCCGCGCTGGTCGGCACGGCCGGGGTAGGCAAGACGGCGACGGCCGTGCATTGGGCGCACCAGGTCGCAGGCCGGTTCCCGGACGGGCAGCTGTATGTGAACTTGCGCGGCTATGACCTGGGCGAGCCGCTGGCGGCTGCTGATGCGCTGGCCAGCTGTCTGCGGGCGCTGGGCGTGCCGGGGCAGCAGATTCCCGATGAGATTGAGGAGCGGGCCCAGTTGTACCGCAGCAGGCTGGCCGGGCGGCGGGTGCTGGTGGTACTCGACAACGCCCGCGGCAGCGACCAGGCCCGGTCGCTGCTGCCCGGCGCTCCCGGCTGCGCGGCCGTGATCACCAGCCGGGACGCGCTGGCCGGACTGGTGGCCGCCGACGGCGCCCGGCGACTGGACCTGGACGTGCTGCCGCCCGCTGAAGCATCAGGCCTGCTGCGGTCGCTGATCGGGCCGCGCGCGGATGCCGACCCCAGTGCCCTGGCGGAGCTGGCCGCGCTGTGCGCCCGGCTGCCGCTCGCGCTGCGGATCGCCGCCGAGCTGGCTGCCGCTCGGCCGGAGGCCCCGCTGGCCGGGCTGGTGGCCGAGCTCGCGGAAAGTCGGCTGGACGGGCTGGATGCCGGAGAGGACCGCACCGATATCCGGGCGGTGTTCTCCTGGTCGGTCCGGCACCTGCCCGACCCTGTTGCCGAGGCCTTCGCGCTGGTCAGCCTGCATCCTGGCGAAGACATCGATATTTACGCCACTGCCGCGCTGACCAGCACCACAGTGGCTCAGGCCCGCCGGACACTCCGCCAGCTGCATCGGGCCAGCCTCATGCAGGCCGCGGGTGGCGACCGCTACGGCATGCATGATCTGCTGCGCGCCTACACCCGTGAGCAAGTCGGTGCCCGCGACACCGAGCGCGAACAGCAGAGGGCGCTGACCCGCCTGTTCGACTACTACCGCGCCGCTGCGGCCGCCGCGGTGGACATCGTGTTCCCGGCCCAGCGTCACCGGCGGCCGCGCGTCTCGCCGGCCAGCGCCCAGATGCCGGCCCTACCCCGCGACGCCGACGGACGGCAGTGGCTGGACAGCGAGCTGGCCAACCTGGTCGCGGTCGTCGTCCACTGCGCCCGCCACGGTCGGCCGCAGCATGCCGCTGACCTGGCTGCGATCTTGAGCCGCTACCTGTGGCACGCCAGGCATGTGCCCGAGGCGCGCGTGATCTACGATTACGCGCTGCAGGCCGCCCGCCAGTCTGGTGACCTGGCCGCCGAAGCCGCAGCGCTGAACGGCCTAGGCACTCTCGGCCGGATGAAAGGTCAGATCCGCGCGGCGGCTGGGCATTACCAGGCCGCCAGGGATCTGTACCGCACGTGCGGCGACCGGGGTGGCGAGGCGCGGGCCCTGAACAATCTCGGCGCAATTGAGAGCGAGGACACCAGCTACCGGTCAGCGGCCGGCTACTACCGCGAGGCCGTCGCCGCCTACCAGACAGCCGGGGATGATATGGGCGCGGCCATGGCGCTGTGCGGCCTGGCGGGCGCCGAAATCGAGCTGGATTTCTGCGACCAGGCAGCAGGGCATCTCGATCACGCCCTGCGCGTATTCGGTGCCGCGGGAGACGAGCTCAATCAGGCCCATGCGCTTGGGCGGCTTGGCGAGCTCAGCCTCCGCCGCGGCCAGCTGGCCCAGGCTGCCGGGTTCTTCGACCTGGCCCTGACCACCTACCGCCGGATCGGCAGCCAGGTCAACATTGGTGTCCAGCTCTTCAACCTCGGGGATGTCAGCCTTCGTCAGGGCGACTGCCAGAAAGCCATCGGATGCCTCCGGCAGGCACTGGAGCAGTTCCGGCAGGTCGGCGGCGGGTACGGCGAGATCCAGGTGCTCCGCAGCCTGGCCGAGGCCATGCGCATAGCGGGCGACCCAGCCGCCGCCCGCGCCGAGCTTGAGACAGCGCTCCGCCTGGCCGCCGAGACCGGCAGCAGCTATCAGAAAGCGAGAATGCACCGGGACCTGGCCGAGAGCCACCACTCCGCCGGCCAGGACGAGCAAGCACGCCGACACTGGCTACTGGCCCTGGACCTGTATGCCCAGCTCGGAGCACCCGAGGCAGACCAGGTCCGGTCCCGGCTCGGCGGCCTGACAGCCGGACCGCCGCACTGACGACCACGGTCAGTGGCTCGGACGCGGCGCATCAGCGGGCGACAACGTCGCCGGGGCGATAAAACCGTGCCAGTCGTGGCCCGCAGGCCAATGATGCCAAGGCACGTTTGCGCAGGTGCGTTTGCGCAGGTGCAGCAGCTGCTCATCTCACGGCGGACCCGCACCGGACCGCGCGAACGCATCTGCACCCGACACGTCAATGCCCTCGCAGGCCAGGTCGTGTGCGACGCCTGCGATCGCAAGATGCAGGCGAGCCGCCGGCCAACGGCCACGTCTACTACCGCTGCCGATTTGCCGCTGAGTATGCGTTGGCGAACAAGATCAGCCATCCAGCAACATCTTGATCCGCGAAGCCGAACTGGTGCTCGCGCTCGACCAGTGGCTGGCCAGCCAGTTCGAGCCGGACCGCGTCGAGGTCACCATCGACCTCCTGGCTGCCGCACAGGACGACCCGGCCGAGGAACATCACACCCTCGTCCAGGCCCGGCACATCATCCGCGAGACTGCAAGGCCAAGATGACGCGCTACCAAGCGGTCATTGACGCCGGCGACGACATCCAGGAAATAAGCCGGTGGATCAACGTTGCCAAGGCGGAGCGCCTCGCGGCCGAGGCCACCCTCCGGGGCACCAGCCACGCCCCGGCCCAGATGACCCGCGACGAGATCGCGGTCCTGGTGCACCGGACCGCCAGCGTCGCCGCCGCGCTCAGGAACGCTGACCTGCAGGACAAGGCAGACCTGTACAAGGGGCTGAACCTGCGGCTGACCTACGAGCACGTGACCGGATTATCCGGGCGGAAGCCCAGCTAGGTGAGTGCCCGTTTTGGGAAAAAGTGCGTGTCCGAGGGGGGACTTGAAACCCCATGCCCTTTTGGGGCACTAGCACCTCAAGCTAGCGCGTCTGCCTATTCCGCCACCCGGACCTGGACTCGGGCAAGTTGCCGAGCCGCCTCACGATAGCAAATCTGGACCAGTGTCGGCGACGTCGCTGCGAGTGCCGAGCGTCTGGGTATGTGCCCCGCCGCGGCATCGCGAGTTCGCGGGCGAGACCAGGCAGCCGATGGGAGGCGCGGGTGACTGCCATCGGCCGCCCTGGGCCTGCGGAGCCGGGATACAAGGTGCGACGATGGCCAGATGACCGAGACCCCCGCCGCGCGCGGTACCGCAGCCCAGGACGAAGTGGCCCAGCTCGCCAGTGACCTGATCAGGATCGACACCACAAACCCCGGTGACCACTCAGGTCCGGGCGAACGGGCCGCCGCCGAGCACGTGGCCGAACTGCTGACGCAAGCCGGGCTCGAGCCGAAGATCTACGAATCGCACGAAAAGCGCGCGAGCCTGGTGGCCAGGATCGAGGGCACCGACCGGTCCAGGCCGGCGCTGCTCATCCACGGCCACCTCGACGTTGTCCCGGCCGACGCAGCGGACTGGCAAGTAGCGCCCTTCTCTGGCGAGATCAAGGACGGCTGCGTATGGGGCCGGGGCGCAGTTGACATGAAGGACTTCGACGCGATCACGCTGGCGGTCGTCAGGCAGCGGCTGGCCGAGGGCCGCAAGCCTCCCAGGGACATCGTGCTGGCGTTCCTGGCCGACGAGGAGGCGGGCGGCACGTGGGGCGCCCGCTGGCTGGTCGACAACCATCCAGACCTGTTCGCGGGCGTCACCGAGGCGATCGGCGAGGTCGGCGGCTTCAGCGTGACCCTCGGCGGCAAGCGGCTCTATCTCTTGCAGACCGCGGAGAAGGGCATGGCCTGGATGCGCCTGACGGCCCGCGGAACCGCCGGGCACGGGTCGATGATCCAGCCCGACAACGCCGTGACCGAACTGGCCGAGGCGATCGCCCGCATCGGCAGGCACGAGTGGCCGGTCCGGGAGACCGAGGCCGCGTTCGCGTTCGCCAGGGAGGCGTGCGCCGCGCTCGGGGTGGACTTCGACCCCGAGGACCCCGCTGGGGTGCTGGCCAAGCTCGGCTCGATCGCCCGGATGGTCGGCGCCACGATGAGGAACACCGCCAATCCGACCATGCTGTCGGCCGGCTACAAGGTCAACGTAATACCGCAGACGGCCAGCGCCCACGTGGACGGCCGGTTCCTGCCCGGCTACGAGGATGAGTTCTTCCGCGAGATCGATGCGCTGGCCGGACCGGGGGTCACCCGCGACTTCACGCATCAGGATGTCGCGCTGGAGACCAGCTTCGACGGCGACCTGGTTGACGCCATGCGCGCGGCGATCGAGGAGGAGGACGCCGCGGGCCGGGTGGTGCCGTACTGCCTGTCCGGCGGAACGGACGCCAAGTCGTTCGCCCGCCTGGGCATCCGCTGCTTCGGCTTCACCCCGCTCCGCCTGCCGCCGGAACTCGACTTCGCGGGCATGTTCCACGGCGTGGACGAGCGCGTGCCGGTCGATGCGCTGAAGTTCGGCGCCCGCGTGCTCGACAATTTTCTCGATCGCTGTTGACCACCGGCGTCGTTAGCCATTGGCCGAGGTCAACGGCATATTGCCGGGCCTTATGGTCGTACCGCGGACGTGTCCGGACGCGAGTGTCTTATCGTTTATTGACGCATGCACGTTGAGTAGTGCTATGGTGACTCACTGTGCGGGGCTGACATCCCCGGGGCGCAACCCCCTGTTTACCCGAGCGCACCGGTCAGCGGTCTCGTGCCGTGGCGGGCCGCGGGGAATGATCCCTTCCCGGCGGTCAGCGCCAGCCGGCCGATGAGGAGGGTCGCCTGTGTTGCCGGAACAGGGTCAGAGCCCAGGTTCGCTGGTCTGCAGCCGCGCCAGCTCGCGGCGGCACGGCGCCGCGACCAGCAGCGCGCGGGCTTGGCGCCTGGGTTACTTGATCCTCACGGCCGACCGCGGGCACTCGCCCGCTCCGGTGGTCACGGCCCGCGGCGCTGCCGTAATGGCGCGCCCGGCCGTGGCCACCGTCTTAGCTCGCCCCGGCCTAGCTCACGCCGTCGGCGCACACGCGCGCCGATGCCCGCACTTACCCCGTTAACCCTTCCGCCCGCAGGCCGCCGTTCTGTGGCATCAGCCAGCTGATTTCCCGGAACGATTGCCCGCGGGCCTAACCGGCTCTCAACCGCTAACGCTTCGTGAGTGACTGACAACACAGAGCGCTGACCGGCGGGGAAAGACACCCGAAGCCATCATCAATAAGGAAGAGAACAGGCAATGAGCGCATGGACAGCCATTGCGGCCAAGGACGCCGCGGTTATAACCTCGCTGGGCAACGGGATCCTGCACGGGATCTCTCCAGGGGCACTCGACGGCTTCGCCGTCGGCACGATGCTGACCGGACTATGTTTCCTCGTGATTGTCGCGCAGCGATCGCTCCGCCGGTCGCGCCTCTCGGCCAGGCCGGGCGTCTGGCCATCCTTCATCCGGCGGCCGCGGATCCAGCGGGACTATTACGCCGAGGCCGCGGATCCCGGTGCCGAGCCACTGCTCGCCAGCAGCGAGGACGACATCGCGGCGGCCGCCGGCGAACAGGATCGGCCGGAGGGCGGTCGCGGCTACCGCAGCAAGCACCGCATGACCGACCATGAGCCCGGCGAGCGTCGCGGGGAGGGCAGGCGCAGCGCGCCGAAGCACGCGGCTCCCTCAAGCCGCTTCGGCAGCCGTATGTCGGGCAAGCTCACCATGTTCCCCCTGGCCGCGGCGCGCGGCTAGCGCCGGAGCAGCAACAATCCCCAGTCAGGCCCGCCGGCTGAGCCGGCCGGTCCGGCCACCATCCGTGAGGCCGCCGGCTCAGCCCCGCGGGCCTGACTGGTTATCAACGTGCGCGCGCCGACGGTTGTCCGAGCGGCGTGCGGATCTGCCGTATGACCTGGCGGCGCAGCGTCACCTTGCGGCTTCCGTCCGGATAAAGACGGAGCCGTGACATCTCCCAGTGCCCGTACTCGGCGTGATCAGTCAGGATCCGCCGGGCCGTGTCTCGTGATGTGCCACGCGGCATGTAGAGCACCATGTAGGAGTACTGCGCCATCAGTTCATTGTGCTCGCTCGGCGGGATGGTTCAATCGCCTTGAGGGAATCTGTACGGGAACACGCCGGGCCCCGCCGTAGGTTAGCTTCCTTGGAGGGAACGGGGTATGGACGGCGCTACCGGCTCAGGCAGGCGGATGCGGTTATCCCTCACGGAAAGACCAGAGCGCCGGGTGGCTGCAGGCATACCTGCGGTAGCCTCCTGGGCGTTTGCTGGATGTAAAGGTGGGAGAAGTGGCAGCAGGGACCGAGGAGACCACGGCCGATCCGGCCAGGGCTAACGGTGGCCGCAAGCTGGTCATCGTCGAGTCGCCCGCCAAGGCCCGGACCATCGCCGGCTACCTGGGCAAGGGCTACGTCGTAGAGTCCAGCATCGGCCATATCCGCGACATGCCCGACAAGGCCTCAGAAATACCAACCAAGTACCGCAATGAGGCCTGGGCCCGTCTTGGTGTCGACGTTGATCACGACTTCCAGCCGCTGTACGTTGTCCACTCCGACAAGAGGCAGCAGGTCGCCAAGCTCAAGCAGCTGCTCAAGAACGCCGACGAGCTTTACCTCGCTACTGACGAAGACCGCGAGGGCGAGGCCATCGCCTGGCACCTGCAGCAGGAGCTGAAGCCACGGGTACCGACCCGGCGGATGGTGTTCCACGAGATCACGCCCGAGGCGATCGCGCAGGCCATCGCCTCGCCGCGAAGTGTCGATCAGGGCCTGGTCGAGGCCTACCAGACCCGGCGCGTGCTCGACCGGCTGTATGGCTACGAGGTATCGCCGGTGCTGTGGAAGAAGGTCATGCCACAGCTATCGGCGGGCCGGGTGCAGTCGGTCGCCGTACGGCTGGTCGTGGATCGCGAGCGGGAGCGGATCGCGTTCCGGCCCGCGGAGTACTGGGACCTGGAAGCGGTGTTCGCCAAGATCGCTGCCGACACGCTCACCGACCCAGACGTCGACTCGTTCGCCGCGACACTCGTGTCCGTCGACGGCCGCCGCGTTGCCCAGGGCCGCGACTTCACCTCCGTCGGCGAGTTGAAGGGCGAGGGAGCGAACGGCAGCGCAGTCCTGCACCTGGACGGCGCGGCCGCGGCTGCGCTGGCCGGTCGGCTGGAGCGCGCTGACTTTGCGGTGAAGTCGGTCGAGCGCAAGCCGTACACCCGCAGGCCCTACGCGCCGTTCCGCACCACGACGCTGCAGCAGGAGGCGTCGCGCAAGCTCGGCTTCTCGGCCAAGTACACGATGCAGATGGCGCAGCGCCTGTACGAGAACGGCCACATCACCTATATGCGGACCGACTCGGTCACGCTGTCGCAGACCGCGCTCAACGCCGCCAGGACCCAGGCCCGCGAGCTCTACGGCGCCGAGTACGTCCCGGCGCAGCCACGCGTCTATGACAGCAAGGTCAAGAGCGCCCAGGAAGCACACGAGGCGATCCGCCCGGCCGGCGACACGTTCCGGACCCCGGCCCAGGCGGGCCTGCACGGCGACGAGTTCCGGCTGTACGAGCTGATCTGGAAGCGCACGGTCGCCTCGCAGATGAAGGACGCCACCGGCGAGTCGGTGTCGGTGCGGGTCGCGGGCCGGTCCTCGGCGAACGAGGAAGCGGAGTTCGGCGCATCCGGCAAGATCATCAGCTTCTACGGTTTCCTGCGCGCCTACGTGGAGGACGCGGACGACGACGCCGAGCGCGACGACAGCCAGCGCCGGCTGCCGCCGCTGGCGGAGGCCGAGCCGCTGCGGGTGCTCGAGGAGAGCCTGAAGCCGAGCGAGCACGCCACCAGGCCGCCGGCCCGCTACACCGAGGCCACCCTGATCAAGGAGCTGGAGGACCGGGCAATCGGCCGGCCGTCCACCTACGTAACGATGATCAGCACGAACCTGGACCGCGGGTACATCTTCAAGAAGGGCACCGCGCTCGTCCCGTCGTTCGTGGCCTTCGCCGTCGTGACGCTGCTTGAGCGGCATTTCCCGCACCTGGTCGACTACGCCTTCACCGCCCGGATGGAGGACGTGCTCGACGACATCGCCAACGGCGAGGCCGAGCGGGTCCCCTGGCTGCGCCGGTTCTACTTCGGGGCGGAAGGCGAGGAAGGCCTCAAGGAGATGGTCAGCGACCTGAGCGACATCGACGCTCGGGACGTCAGCTCGTTCCCGCTGGCGGGCACCGACATCGTCGTGCGCGTCGGCCGCTACGGACCGTACCTGGAACGCGACGGCCAGCGGGTCAACGTGCCGGAGGGCACCGCGCCCGACGAGCTGACCCCTGACTTCGCCAGGGAACTGCTGGACCGGCCGAGCGGCGACAAGATCCTGGGCACCGATCCCGGCACCGGCAAGACCATCGTCGCGAAGGCAGGGCGGTTCGGTCCCTACGTGACCGAGGTGCTGGACGAGGGCGGGAACGGAACGGCCAGCAAGGGGGCCAAGCCGCGGACGGCGTCACTGCTGAAGTCCATGGACCTGGACAGCGTGACGCTCGACGACGCGCTCCGGCTGCTTACGCTGCCGCGCACCCTCGGCGAGGTCGACGGCGAGCCGGTCACTGTGCAGAACGGCCGGTACGGCCCGTATGTAAAGAAAGGCGCGGAGAGCCGGTCGCTCGAGTCCGAGGACCAGATGTTCACGGTCACGCTGGACGAGGCGCAGGCTCTGCTGGCCCAGCCCAAGCCACGCGGCCGGGCCGCCAGGGCCGCCGCGGCGCCGCCGCTCAGGGAACTGGGCGACGACACGGCCAGCGGGAAGCCGATCGTGCTGCGCGAGGGTCGGTTCGGCCCGTACGTGACGGACGGCGAGACCAATGCTTCGCTGCGTAAGGGTGACACGATCGAGTCGATTACGCCGCAGCGGGCGATCGAGCTGCTGGCCGAGCGCCGCGCCGCCGCCCCGGCACCGAAGCGCCGCACCGCCGGCACGCGCACGGCTTCCAAGAGCACCGGCGCCAGGAAACCAGCCGCGAAGACCACGACCGCCAAGACCACGACCGCCAAGACCACGGCCGCCAAGCCGAAGGCGAAGCCCAAGCCCGGCAAATAGGACTTAGCGCCGCGCCCGTGGAACGTCTGTGCGTGTTAGGTAACACGTGGGTGTTACCTAACACGCACAGACGGCGAGCGGCGCGCCAAGTGCTTACGCACTGCTGCCGGATTGGCGGGAATCGTCACGATCCGTAACTGACACCGGCCTGGTGTGCCGCAGGGCGCGGATCATGTTCGCGGCTGAGAGCGACTGTTTTCAGCTCATGCCTATACGCTGGGCGCCGTGAACTTTAGATCCCCTTTGGGCACCCGTGGCACGGGCGTGCTGTCGATCACGCCGTTCCGGCGCCTGTGGATCGCGCTCACGCTTGCCAGCCTGGGAGACTGGCTCAGCCTGCTGGCGCTGTCGGCGCTGGCGGCCAAGATCGGTGGCACGAAGAACGGCGCCTACGCGGTCAGCGGCGTGTGGCTAACCTCGCTGCTTCCGTGGCTGGTGTTCGGCCCGCTTGCGGGCGCGGTGGCGGACAAGTTCGACCGCCGGATGAACATGATCATCGGCGACGTGATCAGGGCGGCGCTGTACATCACGATCCCGATCGATCTCTCCCTCCACACGGTTAACCTCCTGACCTGGATATACGTGGTCCAGTTCCTGGCGTCGTGCGCATCGCTGTTCTGGCTTCCGGCCAAGGACGCCTCGGTGCCGAACCTGGTCCCGAAGGACAAGCTGGAGCAGGCCAACCAGCTCAGCCTGCTCTCGACCTACGGCACGGCGCCCGTCGCCGGGCTGCTGTTCTCGCTGCTCGCGATCATCAGCACCGCTCTTGGGCACATATCGTCCTATTTCTCAACGAACCAGGTCAACCTGTCGCTGTACTTCCGAACGGCCATGTACCTGGTGTCCGCACTGGTCATCTACACGCTGAAGGAACTGCGCCGCCGACCGACCGACAAGATCTCCTCGCCGGCGGTGCTCAAATCGATCTGGGATGGCTGGCGATTCCTGGGCCGGACCCCCGTCATACGCGGCATCATCATCGGCATGACCGGCGCGTTCGCGGCGGGTGGCGCCGTGGTCGGCCTGGGGCCCTCCTACATCACGAACATTCTCAAGGGTGGCAGCGCCGGGTGGGGCGCGGCATTCGCCGCGATCTTCTTCGGCCTGGCCATCGGCATGTACCTCGGCCTGCCCGCGATGCGCGGGTTCTCCCGGCGGCGGCTGTTCGGCGTGTCGATTATGTTCGCTGCCCTGCCGCTGGCGGCCATCGCCCTGATCCCGAACCTGGTCGTCACGATCATCCTGGTGATCGTTATCGGCGCGTGCGCCGGCGTGGCCTACGTGACTGGCTACACGGTGATCGGCCTGGAGGTCGACGACGCCACCAGAGGTCGTACGTTCGCGTTCCTGCAGTCGGGCATCCGGGTGATCCTGTTTGCCGTGATTGCGATTGCGCCCGTCCTGGCGGGCGCGTTCAACGCTGCGATCGGCTCGAGCGGGGATGTTAACCTGCGGATCGGCGGCTTCTACTACGGCAACATTGGCTACAACCTGGTCCTGCTGCTGTTCGCTATCTTCGCGCTGCTGCTGGGCCGGGTGGCCTACCGGCAGATGGACGACCGCAAGGGCGTGCCGCTGAGAGCCGACCTGGCGGCGGTGTTCCGTGGGGAGGCGCACGATCCGGTGAAGCCCACGAGCGAATCCGCGACCGCGGGCGGCGGGACCCATCGGCCCGGTCACCCCGGCCTGTTCGTCGCGTTCGAGGGCGGCGAGGGCGCGGGCAAGTCGACGCAGGCGAGGCTGCTGGCCATCTGGCTGCGTGATCAGGGCTATGACGTCATCGCCACCCACGAGCCGGGTGCGACGAAGATCGGCATGCGGCTGCGAGCGCTACTGCTCGACACCGCCCACACCGGCCTCGCTTCGCGCGCGGAAGCGCTGATGTACGCGGCCGACCGGGCCGAGCACGTGCAGTCACTGATACTGCCGGCACTCGAGCGCGGCGCGGTCGTCGTCACCGACCGGTACATCGACAGCTCGCTGGCCTATCAGGGCGCCGGGCGCCAGCTGCAGGTCGCGGAGATCGCCCAGCTCAACGAGTGGGCCACCGGCGGCCTGATGCCGGACCTGACGATCCTGCTCGACCTGCCGCCTTCGGCCGGCCTCGGCCGCAGGCACTCGTCGGCTGACCGGCTGGAATCGGAGCCGCTGGAGTTCCACCAGCGGGTCAGAACCGGGTTCCTCGCCCTGGCCGCCGCGCATCCGGCGCGCTATCTGGTGCTCGACGCCAGTCGGCCGGAGGGCGCGATCAGCCGGGAGATCCAGACCAGGATCAGGGACCTGCTGCCCGACCCGGTCCCGCTCACGACAGAGGAAAACACGGGCAGCTTTCCCGCGGTACGGGATTGAGGGCTCTGGTCGATGGACGGCGAAGGCGTGTTCGGTGACCTGATCGGCCAGGAGATCGTGGTCGATCAGCTGGAGCGTGCCGTCGCCGCGGCCCGATCGGGAGCCGGGGCCATGCACGCCTGGCTGTTCACCGGACCGCCGGGTTCCGGCCGCTCGGTTGCCGCGCGCGCGTTCGCCGCCGCGCTGCTCTGCGACCGGGACGGCTGCGGGCAGTGCCCGTCCTGCCACCAGGTGCACGCGGGAACGCACGCGGACCTGCTGCTGATCCGGCCCGACGGCCTGTCCTACGGCGTGCGTCAGACCAGGGACCTCGTGCTCAAGGCCGCCGCCGCGCCGGTCGTCGGCCGCTGGCGCATCGTGCTGTTCGAGGACGCCGACCGCGCCACCGAGCAGGCCGCCAACGCGCTGCTCAAGGCCATTGAGGAACCCGCGCCGCGTACGATCTGGCTGCTCTGCGCACCGTACGCCGATGACCTGCCGACGACGATCAGGTCCCGCTGCCGGCTCGTCACCCTGCGCACTCCCAGTACGGCCGCGGTCGCGCAGACGCTCGAAGGCGAGGGCGTGCCTGCCGAGCTCGCGCTGACCGCTGCTCGCGCCGCCCAGGGTCACGTCGGCCGCGCCCGGCGGCTCGCTACCGATCCGGCCGCGGCCGGGCGGCGGGCGGACGTGCTGAAGGTTCCCGCCGAGGTCGGCAGCCTGGGCCAGGCCTTCAAGGCGGCGGCGGCGCTGGTCCGCGCGGCCGAGCTCGAGGCCGAGGCGGTGACCGAGGAACTCAACGAGCCGGAGAAGGAGGCGCTCCGGCGCGCGTTCGGCGAGGGCTCGACCGGCAAGGGAGTGGCCGCCGCGCTGCGCGGCGGTGCGGGAGCGATGCGTGATCTCGAGGAGCGGCAGAAGTCGCGCGCGACCAGGCTGAAGCGGGACTCGCTCGACCGCGCCCTTCTCGACCTGGCCGGGTTCTACCGCGATGTACTCGCCGTCCAGCTCGGTGCGGAGGTGGAGCTGGCCAACGCCAGTCGAGCGGACGAGCTGGGTCAGCAGGCTGCGGCCTCGTTCCCTTCAGAAACGGTACGCAGGATCGGGGCCGTCATGCGGTGCCGGGAACGGCTGGCAGCCAACGTCGCACCGCTGATCGCGGTCGAGGAGCTCACGCTCTCGCTCGTGTCGCGGGCCCAGGCTGGCTAGTGGAGCCGCTGGCTGGTGGAGCCGCTGGCCGAGCGGGCCGGGCAACCTTTTGTCGCGCTGAGCGTGCATAAAGTGTGGGCCATCTAGGAGCCATGCCGCACGTTGCCGATCCGCCGCGGCCGGCTGGCGCCGCGGACGCCGGTGCTCTCGCTGAGCTGTTCCGCCAGCACCATGGTGAGCTGGTACGGCTCGCCACGATGATCGTAAGAAGCCGCGAGGCCGCGGAGGACGTGGTTCAGGACGTCTTCGCCGCCATCCAGGCCCGATCGGCTCGGCAGGCGAACTCGGCGCCCCCGTTGCCGTACCTGCGGGCCGCGGTGCTCAACCGGTGCAGGTCGGCGCTCCGCCGGCAAGTTCTGGCCCAGCGCTTCGGTCGGCTGCGCGACGTCGACTACGAGCTGGCTCAGCTCTCCGCGGAGGCCGATGCCATCCGCGCCGAGGAACGACACCAGGTGCTGACCGCGCTCGCGTCGCTGCCCGCCCGGCGGCGCGAGGTGCTCGTCCTGCGGTACTACCTCGGGCTCTCCGAGGCCGAGATCGCCAGGACGCTCGGGATCAGTCAGGGATCGGTGAAGTCGGCCGCGGCCCGCGGTATCGCGGCACTTGCCAGCAAGCTCGGGGAGGACGCGTGAGCAGGACAGAGGAACGGCTCACCGATGCGCTGGACGCCGTTGGCAGGGCGATCCGCGACGAGGAGCTGCGCACGCTGCCCAGCCTGGCGCCCGGATCCCGGTCGCCGTCGCAGGCTGGCAGGCGGCGCTGGCTCGCGCCCACTGCGGCGGCTGCCGCGGTCTTGATCATTGCCGGCCTCGCCCTGAGCCCGGTCCTGCGGCCCGGAGCAAGCCCGCCAGCGGGCAGCGACGCGGGCGGGCCCGTGTCGGCCACGGAGCGGACTGGCGTTTCCGCGGGAACGCGCTGCCGGGGTGTCGATGCGTCCGGGTCCGGTGGGCCAGCGGCCGATCACACCAGCGCCGCGACCGAGGTCGCGTCGGGATCGGTGGCGGGCCAGTCGTGGAGTGTGTGGGTCAGGAAGGGGCTCCCCGAGCCTACGGCGCTGGAGCGGGGCGGTCTCGTGCTGTCCGGGCGCTGGTATGGCATGTGCCAGCTCTCGGGCTTCCTCGGGGCTGACCTTGTGGATGCGGGCAGCCGCGGCATTGCCTACGGCTACCTGGTGATGCCCGGCAGCCTCAAGGTCTCCATCGCACCCGGGCACGCGCTGGGACCTACACAGGTCGTGCGGCTGGCGGGTGTATCCGCCTTTGTCGCCCCCCTGGCCGAGTCAGCCTGCGCCTACCGCTCGATCAGCCTGGACGCATCCACCGCGACCGGGTCAGCGACGGGTTTCCTGAAGTTCAGGACGTGTAAGCCCGGACACGATGTCGCGATCGCCTCTGTCAGCGACCTGACTTCGTCGCGCACTGAGTCGGTCGAATCCGTACTCGGCTGCGACCCCCGCGCTACGCGGCTGGATTCGGGTTCGCCCGCCGGGGCGCTGACCGCCGCGGACGTCAGGGTCGCCTCCGGCACGATCGGCGGCCAGTCGTGGAGCCTGTGGTCGCGCAAGGGAGCCCACGGCATCGACGGGCTCAAGAACGGCGGACTGGTCCTGTCGGGCCGGTGGTACGGCCTGTGCTCGTTCGGCTCCGACGCTGCCTCGCTCGAGCTGATCAACACGGGCCGGACTGGTGTCGTCTACGGTCTGGTGGCGAGTCCTGCTGACCATCAGCTCCGGCTGGCCGGACGGACCTTCCATTCCATCCGCCGACCGCTGCCCACGCCCACTTTCCGTCCGGTGCAAGGCGGCGTCTTCGTTATCGGGCAGCTGCCGAGTTCCGCATGCGACTACCGCTCACTGACTCTGTACCCGGCCGGCAGGATCCGCTACGTCTCGTACCAGATCGTTCTTGGCGGCAACTGCGCGGCGGGTCGGCTGGTGGGCATCACCAGCTCTGGCGCTGACGGGGGCTGGGTGAACGCCGGTTAATTGCGAGACGGATGGTGAGCCCGGTCGAGGGTGCCGCTTTTCGTTATCTCACCGTAATGTGGTCACGTGGGCATGATGATGGCAGTGAGCTTCCAGCGCAGCGGTCGGCTCTATTACCTGGACCCGGGTCCGTACCAGCCATCGGTGGGAGCGAAGGTTCTTGTCCCCACCGACGCTGGCCCCGAAGTTGCCGAGTGCGTCTGGGCGCCGCAGTGGGTGGCCGACGAGATCTCCGATCTGCCCGTCTGCGCGGGCCTGGCGACGGAAGAGGACCTCAGTCGGGACGGGGCCAACCGGACCCGGCGGGCGGAGGCCAGAGTCGCCGCGCGACGGCTCGCCCGCGAACACGACCTGCCCATGAAGGTCGTCGGGGTGGACTACCTGGATCAGACCAACGTCTTCACCGTGTACTTCAGCGCCCCGCACCGGGTCGACTTCCGCGGCCTGGTCAAGGATCTCGCCGGCCGTCTCCGAGCGCGGGTGGAGCTGCGCCAGATCGGGCCGCGGGATGAGGCGAGGCTCCAGGGCGGGATCGGGCCGTGCGGCCGCGACCTATGCTGCGCGACGTTCCTCAAGGATTTCGAGCCCGTCTCGGTGCGGATGGCAAAGGACCAGGACCTGCCGGTTAACCCGCTGCGGATCGCCGGGGCGTGCGGCCGCCTGATGTGCTGCCTGAAGTACGAGCACCCGCTGTATCAGGACTTCCGTGCGACCGCACCGCGCCTCGGGGAGGACGTCGAGACGCCGGACGGCCCCGGCACGGTGGTCGGCCACAACGTACCCGCCGATCAGGTCGTGGTCAGGCTGGCCGAGGACGGCCGGCGCAGAACCTGCCCGAAGGCCAGTGTCTGCGGCTCGCGCAAGGCCTATGAGGCCATGCACGGGAGTGCGCGGGAACCGGCCGCGGACCGGTAGACTCCTCTAGCTCCTGCGGTTCAAGCCGCCGGGCGCGCCGCCTTAGCTCAGTCGGCAGAGCGATTCACTCGTAATGAATAGGTCGTCGGTTCGATTCCGACAGGCGGCTCTGTGCTCTCACCAGCGGAAACGTGCTCCTGGAGATCATCTCTCACGCCACCTTCGTGACAGTTGCCGGGACAGTTTTCGTGAACAGCGCGCGTCCCATGGTCGCGGCCGCGGCCGCGGCCTCGGCCAGCGGCAGCTGACGTCGACATAGCC
>JASHOV010000418.1 GCA_030038495.1 Streptosporangiaceae bacterium | reverse complement strand
GCCGGCCACGACGTCACCGCGCGGCGCCAGGCCCTCATCACGGGCACCCGCACCGGCCGGCCGTGCACCACATGCACCGGCACCGGCAGGCCCGGCTGCGCCGCCGGGGCACCGCGGCCGACCGTCACCTGGACCGCGGCCAGGCACCCAGCCACCAGGGCCGCCACCGCCACCAGCGCCGTCACTAACGTGCGGCGCCGCCGCCGAGGACGATTCAGCATGCGGGAGAACATCACTTACCTCCGCCGGGTACCGGGGGGCGGGCACACCGCCCGAACACCGATCTCCAGGACACGCCCGGGCCGGACGCTCACCGGGACTTGTCGATCTGCGCCCGCAGCGCGGACTGATCCGCCGCCGTAAAGGCCGTCCACATCTGCGCCGCGGACACAACGCCGCCGATCTCACTCAACGGCGCGAGCACCACATCGTCGCTGCCGCCGCTGCCGCTGGCGCTGCCGACCGTCAGCACCTCCGGCTCAGCGAACGGACTGGTGAAATCATTCGCCGCAACCGGCGTGTCGTAGGTGTAACTGGTCGCGTACCCAGCGTTGATCAGGTCGGTGTAGCCGTTCGAGCTGTTCACCAGGGTGTCCTGATCAATGATCCACAGGCTCTGGGCCGTGATCCCGCACGGCCCCAGCACGACCGTTAAGGTCGGCGCATACCAGACCGGGGTGTCGCCTGTGGGTACAGCATCGGAGGCGGTGTTCGCCAGGCACTTGTCCGAGGGATCCCCGTCAGGTGCGTACTGGAACTCCACCAGCGTATCGGTGCTGTATTGCATGTCCAGCCTGGCGGACACCACCCCTGCCGAGACCGCGTTCGCGACGGTGCCCTCCGCCTCGGTAGTCCAGTCCTGGGTGGAGTCGCTGGTACTGGCCGTCGCCATGACCACGCTCGACCCCGACACCGTCAGCGCCTCACCGGAGCCCAGCGACTCGCTAGAGGGGCTGGTGCACGGGCTCCCGCAGGCGGCGGTGGACGCTCCGGCGGACCAGGTGGATAGCAGGGTGACCGGGACAACCGCCGTCACGATCAGCGCCGCTGCAGCGAGATAAACCTTGCGCCTCTTAGACATCATCATCCCCTCCGGGCCGGTCCAGGTAATTGCGGCCCTCGTCGTTCTCCCAGGGCAAAACAGGTCACGGCGCGGCCGACGATGACCACAGCTGAGCGGATAGCAGGCGCGGTATTCGCGGTCCGCTGTATGTCAGGGCGGGGCCGTTGGTGTAACAAGGTCAGGGTGCTTACGCCGACTGGCTGGACCGCGCACGTCTAGCCGCGCCGCTGGGTTGGATGGCCAGTGTGTTCCGGTGCTGCTCATCTGCCTGGTTCGGCGAGATCTCCCTGATTGTTGCCCGCGCCGTTAACAGGCCGTTAGCATTCCGCTAGCAACAATGGCGGTTGATTGTTGGCGCTGGCCTGGCGAGGCATACGATGGCGGTCGGCTTAGAGTTTTGCCTGCTCGGCCCACTGGTGGTGCGCCGCGATGGGCTGACCGTGTCGGTTTCGGGTGGCAAGCCGCGGGCGGTGCTGGCCGCGCTGCTACTGGCGGCCGGCGAACTGGTGACCGTCGATCAGCTGACCGAGGTGCTGTGGGCAGCCGAGCCGCCGCCGTCGGCCCGGGTGAGCGTGCAAAACCACGTCAGGCGCCTGCGGCAGGCGCTTGGCGAGGCCGGCCGGACCCGGATTGCCACCCGGCCTGGCGGTTACGTGATCCGCCTGGAGGCCGGTGAGCTGGACGTGTCCCGGTTCCAGACCTCGCTGGCCCGCGCGCAGGCGGCTGCCCGCGACCGCAGGTGGGAGCAGGCTTCGGCACAGGCGGCGGCGGCGCTGCTGCTGTGGCGAGGTGAGCCGCTCGCCGATGTCGGCTCGGAGCTGCTGAGGCAGCGGGCAGTGCCGTACCTGTCGGAGATCCGCCTGCAAGCGTGGGAAACCCGCCTGGAGGCGGAGGTGCAGCTGGGCCACCATGCCGAAGCGATCGTCGAGTTGCACCGGCTCACCGCCGCGCACCCGCTGCGCGAGCACCTGCACGCGCTGCTGATGCTGGCGCTGCAGCGGTGCGGGCGCCAGGGGGACGCGCTAGCCGCCTACCAGGCGGCCCGGCGGATCCTGATCAACGAACTGGGCGCTGAGCCGGGGCCCGGGCTGCGGCAGGCGCACCGGCAGATCCTTGCCCTTAATACGGATTCAGCCGCCGCAGCGGGTCCGGTCCGACCCGCCGACACCCAGCCGGCGGCGGTGCCCCAGCAGCTGCCGGCGGCGGTTGGATGCTTCACCGGCCGCGGCGCTGAGCTGGCCGCGTTGACTGCGCTACTTGACAGGCAGCCTGACGTTCGGGCACCGGCCGTGGTGATCTCGGCGATCGGCGGCATGGCAGGGGTCGGCAAGACGGCGCTGGCGGTGCAGTGGGCGCACCTGGTCGCGCCGCGGTTCCCGGACGGGCAGTTGTATGTGAACCTGCAGGGCTATGACCCGGATCAGCCGGTGACAACGGCGGATGCGCTGGCTGGTTTTCTTCGGTCGCTGGGCGTGCCGGGGCAGGAGATTCCCGACGAGACCGGGGAACGTGCCCGGCTGTACCGCAGCAGTCTGGCCGGCCGACGGATGCTAGTGCTGCTGGACAACACCCGTGACGCAGAGCAGGTACGGCCGCTGCTGCCCGGCGACCCGGGCTGCGTCGCGGTGGTGACCAGCCGGGACGCGCTGACCGGGCTGGTGGCCACCGACGGCGCCCGGCGGCTGGACCTGGATGTCCTCACGCAAGCGGACGCCGTCGCGCTGCTGCGGTCGCTGATCGGGCCGCGCGCCGATCAAGAGCCCGAGGCTATGGTGGCGCTGGCCGGGTTGTGCGCCCGGCTGCCGCTGGCGCTGCGGATCGCCGCCGAGCTGGCCGCCGCCCGCCCAAAGGTGCCGCTGGCCGAGCTGGTGGCCGAGTTCGAAGCGAGCCGGCTGGACGGCCTGGATGCCGGCGAGGACCGCGCCAATGTACGGGCGGTGTTCTCCTGGTCCTGCAGGCAGCTGCCCGAGGAGGTGGCCGGGGCGTTCGAGCTGATCGCCCTGCATCCCGGCGGTGACCTCGACGTGGACGCGGCCGCGGCGCTGACCGGGACCAGCACCGGGCAGGCCCGCCGGCTGCTGGTCCGGCTGCACCGGGCTAGCTTGGTCCAGGCCGCCGGTTCTGGCCGGTATGGCATGCACGACCTGCTGCGCGCGTACGCGCGCGAGCTGGCCGCCGCCCGCGACAGCGACGGCCAGTGTGAGCAGGCGCTGACCCGGCTGTTCGACTACTACCTGGCTACAGCGGCGGCGGCCATGGACATCCTGTACCCGGCCGAGGCCAACCGGCGGCCGCGCGTCGCGGAATCCGCTGCCGCTGGCCCGGCCATGCCCGACGAGGCACACGCCCGAGCGTGGCTGGACACCGAGCAGGCGAACCTGGCTGCCGCGGCCGCCCACTGCGCTGGCCGCGGCTGGCCCCGGCACGCCACCAACCTGGCCGCCACGCTGTTCCGCTACCTGATATCGAGCGGCCACCTGCCCGAGGCGCAAACGATCTACCGCAACGCGCTGGCCGCCGCCCGCTTGTGTGGTGACCTGGCCGCAGAAGCCGGGGCGCTGAACGGCCTGGGCGGCATCGCCTTCATGAAAGGCCAGCACCGCGACGCCGCCCGGCACTACCAGGTCGCGCTGGAAGGCTACCGCCGCTGCAGCGATCGCGCTGGCCAGGGCAGGGCCCTGCACAATCTCGGCATCACCGAGCATCAGCTGCACAGCTTCGGGTCAGCGGCTGGCTACTACCGCCAGGCCATCACGGCGTACCAGGACACTCAAGACAGCCTCGGCGCGGCGCGCGCGCTGGGAGATCTCGCCGCCACCGAGACCGAGCTAGGCTCCCTCGACCAGGCAGCTGAGCACCTCCGGTGCGCCATGCTGGTGTTCCGTGCCGAGAAGGACCAGCTCAGCGAGACCGAAGCGGTGTCGCGCATGGGCGATCTGAGCCTTCGCGGCGGGCAACTCGCCCAAGCTGCCGCCTATTATCAGCAGGCTCTGACCACCAGCCGCCGCATCAATCATCCAGCCGGCGTCGCCGACGGACTACACAGCCTCGGCGAGGTCAGCCTGCGCCAGGGCGATTACCAGCAGGCGGTCGGCCACCTCTCACAGGCACTGGCGCTGTACCGGCACAACGGCGACCTGCACGGCGAGATCATAACGCTGCGCAGCCTGGCCGAGGGCCTGCGCCAAGCCGGCCAGCCCGACGCCGCTCGCGCCGAACTAGCGACAGCGCTCCAGCTGGCAGCGGACACCGGCAACACCTACCTCCAGGCAGCCGCGCATCGTGACCTCGCCGACAACCACCACGTCGTCGGCCAGGCGGAACAAGCCCGCCACCACTGGCAGCAGGCACTGGCCCTGTACACGCAGCTCGGTGCCCTCGAGGCAGACCAGGTCCGGTCCCGGCTCACAAACCAAGAGGCGAAAGCACAACACTGACCCAAAATGGCACTGCCAGGCATTGGCCGATTTTGCACGGCGCCGGCAGCCGTGGGGATCACGGCGACGGCAGCAGTAGCAATCGGCGCAGCCGACCCAACAGGCGCGATGACGGGCCTGCTCTCCGGTGCCTCAGCCCTGTTCAGCGCCGGGGTCGCCGTTGCCGGGCATCGCGCCGACCGCAAAGCCGGCCGGCAAACCTGCCTTCGCCCTAGTCTTGGGCGACGGCCTGCCATCCCCCCGGCTAACCAGGCAGAAGGCTGTCCGGTTCATCTCCGCCGTGATGAGTAATGGGGCGGGCCCGCCTGGGCAGCGCCTCAGCGGGCCGCGCCGCTTTCACCAGCGGGTCGCCGCCCGCCTCCCGGACCGCCACATACCGGGCGACCGTCTTCGCGTCACACCCGGCCAGCTGCGCCGCCGACCAGGCCGTCCCCGTAAGGTCAAACGCCTCGAAAATCTCCATGATCTCCCTGCCAGACTTGGTCACAGGTCCCTCCGGACACTGATGGGTAAGGCGGATCACCTCGAACCCATCCACACCGGAGGGACCACCAGCATCACGACACGCCGGACACCGGCAGAGAACATGGCCAGCAACCTGGACCTTCAATGGCCGCAGGACTGGAGAAACGATGACCGCGAACCTGGAGCTAACTGACCGCACACCCGTATTTTTTCGTGGCCGCTAGCAGATCTGCTTGGCCACCGGCACGTCGCGGTCACGGGCCAGGATCGCGGCGCCGGCGGTCGGGCCGCCGCCGCCATGACGGCGATGCGGGACGGGTCGACTCCGAGGTCCGTGGCGTGGCCGGCGAGCCAGGTGAGCCCGCTGAAGACGTCTTCGGCCAGGCTTACCGGGCTGGTCGCTTCGGGGGCGAGCCGGAGTTCGACGGACAGGAACGGCACGCCGGTTTCGGCGGCGTACCAGGAGACGACTTCGTCGTAGAGGTCGACGCTGCCGGCGAGCATTCCGCCGCCGTGGGTGTAGACCACCGCGGGTCCCGGTGCGGCGCTGGCGGTGGTGTACCAGCGCAGCTCGATCTCGCCCTGGCCGTCGCTGGCCGGGGTGCTGAAGGAGGCTGTCCTCACCCCTGACGAGGGCGGGGTGATAGTGGCCATGTAGGCCAGACCAGCAGTAGCGGCTGCCCGCACCGCTCGCCAGTCGCCGCGCGCAGGGGACGTGGCCTCGGCCACTCGCGCGGCCGGGGCAGCCATGGCCGGTACCAGCTCAGGGTCGAGTTCGTAGCTCATGCTTGTCTCCGGTGATTCGGTGGAGCTGCTGGCTGACACCGGCCATTTCGGGTCAGTACCGCGATGGCTGGCTGCCGCCCGCGACGAGGCCAGGTGAGTGCGCCGTCGCGGGCGCTGCCGTCTCCAGGGATCCGCTCAGCCGGGGGGCTGGCCGGGTCGCAGGTCAGGCCCTACGCCGTCGTGATCGTGCCGTCCCACTCGCCGCCGGCCGGGACCGACGCGTGCTGGTGAACCAGTTCCCAGCCGTTCTCCCGCCGTTCGAAGCAGTCGGTCTGCCGCGCCATGACATGCCTGGTGCTGCCACTCTTGAGCACAATGTTCGTGCTCTGCACCGTGCAGACGATGCCCATGTCCCCGTTGACCCTCGCGTCCAGTTCGAGGATGTCGACCTTGCAGGACTCGAAGTTCGCGAAGGTGTCGTCGAACAGCTTCCTGGCCGGCGCGACACCCCGCGACGCGAACGGGGGAATGTCAAACCACAGCACGTCCGGCGCCCAGTGCCGGGTGCTCTGCGCACCGCTCATCGACTCCGCCATCTCCCGGACGATGGAAATGATGGCTTCCTTGTCCTGCTCTGCCGTCGTCATGGCACTGCTCCCTTTCCTCTCGCGGCCCGCACTGGCCGCTACCAAAGAGCCTGAAGCGTGCCATCAGGGGAGGTGCAACACCCGGCCAGGCGGTTGTATCTCCCCTCAGGGGGAGATCTCATACTTGGGGGATGCCGTCAGCACTGGCCATCGGGGACTTCTCCCAGGCGACGCACCTGAACATCAAGGCGCTGCGCCACTACCACCGCATCGGCCTGCTCGAACCGGCTGAGGTCGACCCGTTCACCGGGCACCGCCGCTACACCACCGACCAGATCCCCACCGCCCAGGTGATCCGCCGGTTCAGGGCGCTGGATATGCCTCTCGAAGAGATCCACGCGGTCATCACCACCGCCGACCCAGGTGCCCGCATCGCGTCGGCTCCGGTCCTAGAGGTGGCCTTAATCGCCTGCGGCGCAGCGGCCAGCGGCTCATGAGCTGCTGATCTGCGCCGCCCGTGACATCGAGCCACACGGCCCGCCGGTCGACAGGGCCTGGCTAGACGCGCCTGAGATCTACGAGCCCGATCAGTCCGAACCCGAGCTCGCCTTGTCGTGCTCGTCCCGCAGGCGGGCAGCATCCCGCTCCGCCTGTCCAAGCTGCTCCCGCAGCCGGGCGACGTTGGCTTCAGCAGCAGTGAGCCGCCGCGTCAGGGCCCGGCGGGAAAGCGGCTTCGGTGGTTCCTTGGGCCTGGCGGGCGGCTTAGGCTTCGCCAGCGGCCCGATGGGCCTGTATCCCAGGCCTGGTGCAGGCCCGGGCACCGGAAGCGACTCGATCGACCAGACAATGCAAAGACTCCGCCAGAGAATACCGACCTCCGCAAGCTCGTCCAGATCTGCGCCGAACAGATCCGCCAGCCGCGAGGTCGCCTCCGCGGTCGCCGCGCACCTTCCTGACACCAGCAGCCTCTCCTGGGCCGCCCGGGCAGCGCCCTGACAACCGGGACCGCAACTCCTCCGCTAGCCGCCCCGCAGGAGCTCCAGTTCCCGAACCGGCCCGTCCAGATAGGCTCACCGGGCACCCCCGGCACCTGGGTTCCCGGCTGAGGGCACGTCGGAATTCGCGAACCCGCGGGGAACTGCACGTCCGTCCGGTTGCGGCGGACGCGCTGGCGCCGGACCCGCGTTGCGGGCCGCCCAGGCCAGCGCATCTTCAGCGATGGCGGGCAGTTCAGCCGGGACAGCCAGTTCCCGCATCTGACCGGGCGAGACCCACCGCGCGCCGGACACCTCCCGCGGATCGAGCCGGCCCGGCAGCTCAGCGGCAGCGGCCCGGCAAATGAAGAGCCCATCGACATGCTGGTGGGGTCCGTTCACCGGGTCTGCTGCCGTCGCCTCGATGACTGCGAACGGCACCGGGTGCATGATCACCGGGTCGTAAGCGGGCATCGGCCCGGTCACGACCTCGGCGTCGATCCCGGTCTCCTCGCGGACCTCGCGGATCGCGGTTTCGGCTAGAGTCTCGCCGGCATCGACGTGACCGCCGGGGAAGAGCCACAGGCCAGACTTAACGTGATCGATCAGCAGTACCTGGTCATAGTGCGGATTCACCACGATCGCCGAGGCTGTCCAGTGCCGCACGGCACTGGGCGGCGCGTCCAGGCCGGCGCGGCCAACGACCGCGGCGAGCCGCTGCCGGAATGCCTCCCCGGCCTTCCGGGCGTCCCCGGTAATCCCCGCCATGGCGACAGCGGCGGTGAGCATCACGTCGGCGAGCTCGCCCAGGAGCTCATCCTGGGTCGCATACACACCCTTGCGGCGGTTGAGCCCGCGGACGCCTATGAACGCGTTCGCGACCTCGCCGACCTCCTCGGTGAGCTTCAGCAGCCGGAACTCCACTGCGACATCACCGTGATAGGCGTGCAGTCTCCCGACCTGATCCCACATGGCTCCTCCTGGTGCTGAGCGTCAATCACGGCCGATTCTCCGCCGCTGCGCGGGATTAACATGCCTCGTTGCTGCCTTCCGCCGCGCTGTTCACCGGCTGCTCATCCCGGCGCGGTCTGCCGAAGTGCGGCCGACAGCGGTGTCGCTAGCGATGGCAGCCGCCGGGGTGCAGTCTGGCCGACGCGGCAGCGAGCTGGCAGGCCTCCGGCAACCAATGCCATGCACCCGCAAGAGCCCCGCGATGAGGGCTGGCCGCCGCCCAGCCAGCAGGCCGCGAGGCGCCCACAGCGGACTTGCCCGCCGGGTGCCGTCGGGTCTCGCTGACCTCCTGGGCCGCGGCACTTGTTCAGGTGACGGCCTTCGCCGCAGCGCGCCCCCTCGCCCTGGCGGTCCGGAGCGAGCCCGTGTCGCTCTCTCGACGCTGTGTGCC
>JASHOV010000417.1 GCA_030038495.1 Streptosporangiaceae bacterium | reverse complement strand
GTCTGGCCGACTTCCACGCAGGTGTCCAGCCGGTCGCCGGTCGGCAGCAGGTCGCCCTTGACCAGGAAGTTCCGCTCCCGGATCTCGGTGCGGGACAGGCCCAGTCGCGCCGCGAGCAGGTCCATCTGGGACTCGTAGCCGAGCACTATCTGCATCGCGCCGAAGCCGCGGAAGGCACTGGTCGGCACGTTGTTGGTGAACACCGCGCACGAGACGATGCCGACGTTCGGCACCCGGTACGGGCCGCACGCGGTCGCGGCGGCGGCGAACAGCACGCGCGGCGACAGATTGGGGTAGGCGCCGGCGTCGCCGAGGATCTCGACCTGCTGCGCGGTGATCGTCCCGTCCGAGTCCGCCCCGGTTCGGTAGCGCATGATGAACGGATGGCGCTTCGTGCTGGCCAGCAGCGACTCCTGCCGGTCCCAGATCATCCGCACCGGACGGCGCGTGTGCCAGACCAGCAGCGCCAGGAACGGCTCGACGGTCATGTCCTCCTTGCCGCCGAACCCGCCGCCCATGTACGCGGCGATGACCCTGACCTTGCTCTGCGGCAGCCCGAGAATCCGCGCGATCGTCGTTGCGTGCTCGACGACCTGGGTCGACACGCGCAGCGTCAGCACGCCGTTCTCCAGCCAGCCGACGCCGGCCTCGGGCTCGAGATACGCGTGCTCGACGTGCTGGCTGCGGTACTCGCCCTCGACGACCACGTCGGCCGCGGCCAGCGCCGCCGCCGCGTCGCCGCAGGCGATCTGCCAGGTCACCAGGGTGTTGCCGACCTCGTGGACCAGGGCCGCACCGTCCGCACGGGCCGACTCGATGTCGAACACGCCGGGCAGCTCCTCGTACTGAACGGCGACCAGCTCGGCGGCATCGTCGGCGGCCCGCTGGCTGGTAGCCGCCACGACGGCGACAGGCTCGCCCAGGTACCGGACCCGGTCGGCGGCCAGCACCGGCATCGCGACCTCAAGCTCCGCCAGGCCGCCGCTCGCCGTCTCCACGATCCGGTTGACGGGAACGTCGGCCGCGGTGAGCACCGCCACGACGCCTGGCAGCGCCTTCGCCTGCGACAGGTCGATCCCGGCGATTCGCGCACTCGGTAGCTGGCTGCGCACGACCCGGCCGTGCAGCATGCCCGGCAGCCGCCAGTCTGCGGCGTACTGCAGCGACCCCTTGACCTTGTCGACAAAATCGTGATGCGCGGGCGAGGTTCCGACGACCTGCCAGCCCGTCGCCGTCCCCTGGTCGGCCGGCGCGGTCACGGCGGGTCCCGTTCGGGCTCGCCCGCGGCCGCGGTCTGGGCATACTCCTCGATCGCGTCCAGGATCTTGGTGTAGCCCGTGCACCGGCACAGGTTGCCGATCAGCGCGTACCTGATCTCCGCCCGGGTCGGCCGGCCGCAGCGGCGGACCAGGTTCAGCGCTGTCAGCACCATGCCGGGCGTGCAGAAGCCGCACTGCGCCCCGCCACGCCGCAGCAGGCACTCCTGCAGCGGATGCAGGGCCTCGCCGGGCCCGAGCAGGCCGCGCAGCGTGGTGATCTGATGACCGGGCGCCTGCACCGCCAGCGTCAGGCAGCCGCTCACCGGCTCGCCGTCCACCAGCACGGTGCAGGTGCCGCACACTCCCTCGCCGCAGCCGTAGCGGACATCGGCCAGGCCCAGCTCGTCATGCAGAACATCGAGCAGGGTCTCCGACGGCAGCACCCAGAGCTCGTGGTCCTCGCCGTTGACCGTCAGCACGATCTGGCGCGGCATCATGACGCGGCTCCAGTGGCGCGGGCGTACGCCTGCCGGATGGCGCGCCCGACCAGCACCCGTGCCAGTCGCCCGCGGTAGTCGCCGGTGGCGTGCAGGTCGGAGGGCGGTTCCAGGCTGTCGGCGATGCCGGCGGCGACGCTGTCAGCTGCCGCACTGGCCGCGGCCGGCTCCGCGGGGCCGCCGAGGAGCCCGGCCACCAGCCCGGCGTCGGCCAGCACCACCCGGTCCGCCACGCCGGCCAGCGCGATGCGGGCCGCCGCGATCGTCTCGTCGCGGTCCGACAGGCTCAGCACGACGGCTACCGCCACCACGGCGAAGTCCGACGTGCGCTGCACCATCTCACGGAACGACCAGCCTTGGCGCGGCTGCGCCACCGGGACCAGCAGGTCGGTGATGACCTCCGACTCGGCCAGCGTCGTGCTCCAGTACCCGGCGAACAGCTCATCGGCCGCCAGCGCGCGGTCACCGGCCGGGCCGCGAACCGTTACCCGCGCCCCGGCCGCCAGCGCGCAGCAGCCGACCTCGGCGGTCGGATCGGCGTGGGCCAGGCTGCCGCCGACGGTGCCGCGGTTGCGTACCCGGACGTTCCCGACGTGCCTGGCCGCCTCGGACAGGAGCGGGCAGTGCCGGCGGACGAGCTCGTGCTCGATCAGGGCCCGGTGCCGGGTCAGGGCGGGCAGGGTGAGCCAGCCGTCCGCCGCCGCCGGCACCCGGTCATCGACGTGGTTGATGTCGATCAGCAGGCTCGGCTTGGCCAGCCGCAGGTTCAGCATCGGCATCAGGCTCTGGCCGCCGGCCAGGATCGTCGCCTCGTCGCCGACCTCCGTGAGCAGCCGCACGGCATCGTCGTAGCTCTCGGCTGTCACGTAATCGAACTCGGCGGCGACCATGACTGCTCTCCGGCCGGTCAGATTAGGCGGGCGACGGCCGCGGCCAGTACCGCCTGATTGCTGGTGATCACCGGAACCCCCAGGTGGTCGGCGATCGCCTGCCGGGCCGCCATCGCGCCGAAGTTCGTGCACGAGGCAAAGGCCAGCCCGATCTGGCCCGAGCGCGCGAGCTCGCCCAGGGCCCGCGCGGCGAGCGCCACGATCTCGTCCGCGTCAACGTCGGCGATCTCGAAGTTGTCGGTGATGCCGAGCCCGGCGATCGCGGCCACCCGTATACCGTCGGCCTCGATACTGTCCCGGATTCGCTCGTTGAGCTCGTCGACGTACGGCGTGATCACGCCGACGCTGTCCGCGCCGCTGGCCCGGATCGCGTCCCGTACCGAGGCGATCGTCGATACCGTCGGGGCGCCGGTGACGTTGCCGATCTGCTCGCAGAGCCGGGCGTCGTAGTCGTTGCCGCGCAGCGCGCCGGCGCTGGTGCAGCCGAACACCACGACGTCCGGGCGCGCGCTGCCGAGGTCGCGCGCGGCCGGAAGAGCGAACTCGTCGAGCATCCGGTTCTCCCCGGCGGCGGTGGTGTCTACCATGAACATCCGCGCGGTGTGCAGGGCGATGCCGGCCGGAAGGTCCCGGATGAAGTCGGTCTCCATCATCGTGTTGGACGACGGGATCATGAGCCCGAGCCGGGCCTGGCGGTCAGTCATCGTCCCTCCTGCCGGCCATCGCTGAGTTCCCTGTAGACGGCGACCTCCTCGGCCGACGGCGGCGCCAGCTTATCGACGGGCTCGCTGATGAGCAGCTCGAAACCGGTCTGCGCCTGGACCTGGTCGACGGTGACGCCGGACTGTACGGCCCGCAGTCGCATCCGGCGGCTCTCCGGTTCGAAGTCGAGCAGCGCGAGGTCGGTCACGACGGCTCCGAGGTTGCCGCCGACCAGCCCGGCCCTGACCCGGCTGTCGCCGCCGGTCAGATAGCCGGGACTGGTGATGAAGTCGACCGTCGCCACGAAACGCCTGGGCTCATGCTGAGTCACGATCAGGACCTCGTTGCAGAGCGAGATGATGTCGTTGGCCCCGCCGCTGCCCGGCAGTCGCACTCGCGGGTGCTCGAGGCTGCCGATCACACTGGTGTTGACGTTGCCGTACTGGTCGATCTGGGCTGCGCCGAGAAAGCCGTAGTCGAAGTAACCGCGCTGCGCATACAGGAAAACATCGGTGATATCTGTCAGCATGTGCGCGCCGTATGCGGCCTGCATCTCGTTGGTGGAGATGGGCAGCCGACCGGGCAGCAGCGATGTGCCGATGATGCCGCCCTCCAGCACGATCGTCAGGTGCGGCGCGTGCATGCGCCGGGCCACGGCCGAGGCTAGCAGGGGCATACCGACGCCTGCGAACACGACCTTGTGATCGGCAAGCAGCCGGCTGGCGCTGATCGCCATCAGCTCCTCGGCCGTGACATCGGCGGGCGGTGCGGCGCACATCAGGGCATCAGCTCCGCGGCCATGGCCGCGAGCGCGGCGAGCCTGGCCTCGCCCGCGGCGGCCAGAAAGCCACCGAAGTCGGCCTGCCCGTCGACGTGTTTCGCGAGATACTGCCGCGCGGCCTCCGGGCCCCGTTCCCTGGTAGCCGCGGCATAGGCGTCGAAATGCTCGAAGTCGGCGGCGTACAGGCCGTAGCACTCGTGCGGGTAGGCACCGCAGCGTGCCTCGACCACGGCATCGACCGCGAAGTACGGCAGCATCGTCCGGTCCGGCTGCCGCGCGATCTCCTCCGGGCTGACGATGCGCTCGGCGCTGACAATGACCGTCCGGGCGGCCTTTGCCATGTCGGCGTCCATGTGCCGGTAGCCGTCCACCTGCACGTTGCCGAACATGTCCGCGCGGTGCGCGTGGAGGAGCGCGACGTCGGGATTGAGCGCGGGGATCGCGGCCAGCCGTTCCCCGGTGTACGGGCAGCTGACGGTCTGCAGGTCCAGTGCTCGGGCGAGATCGGATCCCAGCATCGTCAGGCTGGGCAGGAACGGGACGCCCATCGCGCCCGCCTTGTACCGCAGGCCCATCGCGAGGTGGCTCCACTCGTCGTAGCCGGCCTCGCCGCGCTCCATGTAATAGCGGAAGACCGGCGGCAGCCCCCACGGCAACCCGATGCCCACCCAGCTGGTGACCACGCGGTCAAGCGCCCCGGCCGACAGCAGCAGCTCTACCTCGTAGCAGGCCAGCGGCCGCGACACGGTCAGGTGCCGGGTCCGCTGCCGCAGCAGCGCGAACACCAGCGCCATCGGCGTCCGCGAGTACAGCGTCCCGCCGATCGCGACGTGGTCGCCGTCACCGATGAGCCGGACCGCCGCCTCAGCGGTCATCCGCTTGTCCTCGCGGCGCCGCTGCCCGCGCTCCCGTTCCGCCCGCGCGGCGAGCACCGACACCTGCTGCATCAGGCGGCTCCCGCCCGGGCGCCGAGCAGCGGCAGCACCTCGGTGGCGAGGCGGTGCACCTGCTCCGGCTCGTAATCGAAGGGGCAGAAGACCAGGTGCCGCGCGCCCGCCTCAAGGTAGGCGGCGATCTGCTCGGCGCACTGCTCGGGCGTGCCCCGCACCGCCGACTCCGGCGTGGCCTCGCTCCAGGCCGGCACGTCGAAGTACTCGGCCACGTACCGCGCCGACCGGGCGGTTGCCTCCTCGTGCGAGGAGCCGATGCACAGCGGTACCTGTGCGACCAGGGCGAGCTGCGCGGGGTCGCGGCCGGCCTGCTCGGCGTAGCCGCGGATCTTCGACCAGGCGCCCGCGATGGACTCGGGTGTGTAGAAATAGGTAACCCAGCCATCACTGCGGGTGGCCACCCGGCGCAGCACCCGGTCGACGTACCCGCCGATGAACAGCTGCGGGCGCGGCTGCGGCCGCGGGAGCATGCGCACGTGGGTGAGGACCCGGCCATCCCACTCGCCGGATACGTCGTCGCTGTCCCACAGCCGGCACATCAGGTCCAGGTTGCGCTCGAAGATGCGGCCCCGGTCGCGGAACGATATGCCGGTCGCGGCGAACTCCCGCTCGTACCAGCCGGCGGCGACGCCCAGCATGAGCCGGCCGCCGCTGGCCAGCTGGAGGGTGGCGGTTGTCTTGGCCACGATGGCGGGCTCCCTGATCGGCAGCACGAGAATGCCGGTTCCGAGCTTGATCTGGCTGGTTCTGGCCGCGACCATGGCCAGCGTCGTCAGTGCCTCCAGGAACGGGAACGGGCGCCGCGCCCCCAGGAACAGGTGATCCCACGCCCACACGGAGCTGAAGCCGAGCCGCTCGGCGGTCATCGCGTAGTCGGTCACGGCGTTCATGTCCGGAGCCTTGCGCTCCGGCGTGAAGTTCTCCAGGGCGAGGCCGAACTCGACGGTCATGCGGACCTCCGGCTGTGGCTCGACCATGTTCGCGGGACTTCATCCCGATCGTAAGCACGCGCCCGCGACCACTACATTGGCGATTCCTGACGACGCATCTGATCGTTCTTCGGCATCGGGTGCCATATCGCGGACTGCAATTGGCGGCGATAGTAATAATGCCCGGTCCTGTATCCGCGCGCGGGCCGGCCGTAACGGGAGGTGCCCATGACCACGGTTGCTGCCCATGACGAGCCTACGCACCTAGAGCGG
>JASHOV010000416.1 GCA_030038495.1 Streptosporangiaceae bacterium | reverse complement strand
GGGCAGCATGAAGAACAGGGGCAGCACGGCCGGGGCGCCGAGCACGACGAGGGCCACGGCCTTCCGCTTGATGCGGGAGCCGCCGAACCTGAACTCCGCCTCCATCCACTGGTCCAGGCCCGGCCTGGCGGCCCGCAGCTCCCGGTGGCGGCTACCGGGCGGATTCCATGTCTCGACGACGTCTGCTGGGTACGGGTCTGGCCCGTATCCCTTCGTGGTTGCCATTGCGCAGCGTCTCCTTCCACAGGTCTGACTTCGCTCCCATGGCTGTGCTGTTCGCTGAGTTATCTGCTAGTGGTGCGCCTTCTTGTGGTGCACCTTCGGCGCGGCGGGGTGGTGTGCTGTGGGGCGCTTAGCGGCAATATCGGCGGCTGGCGCGGCGGGATGATGGTGTGCAGCCGGATGGCCGGCGGCAGCCTCGGCCGCCAGGAACTGCTGGTCGGTCTCACTGCCCGCCGATACGCCGACTCCGCCCCCGCGGAACACGAAGAACTTGAATCCGTGCAGACTGGCCTCGGTGCCGGCGGTGAGGAGCGCGAACGCGAGCAGCCCGGAGAAGGCATAGGTTGCGACCCGCATGGCGTGGGCCTGTCTCGGTTGTCTCTGCCGATTCATGCCTGGCCTGGACGGCCCCGTGCGATTATCGGGCGCCGGTCTCGTATAGACGTCCGGCGCGGCCTTCTCCCGCCTCATGGCGGACCGCGGAGGCGGCGCGTGAGGCGGGGCCGCTGCGGCCGGTGCCTCCGGCAGGGCAGTGTCGCGCGGCCCTGGGGCCGGGCTTGCCACTGGAGCGCCCAGAGCGGGCCCGCCGGTGGCGGTGGCGGTACCCGCAAGGCTGTCGGCCACGTACGCGGCCACTCGGCTCAGCTCGCCGGATATGGATTCGAGGCGGGCTTGCAGGTCAGCTGCGTCACGCTCGCGAGCCTCATGGCTCGCGGCCGCATCGTCGGCTGCCTCGCGCATCGCGGCCGCATCGTCTTCTGCGGCGCCGCGGATCGCGGCCGCAACGTCTTCTGCCGCCTCGCGCATCGCGGTCGCTTCTTGTTCCGCCGCCTCGCGGATCGCGGCCGCATCACGTTCCGCTGCGGAGAGAAACGCAGCCGCTTCCTGTTCCGCCGCCTGGCGGATCGCCGCGGCTTCCTGCTCCGGCGGCGGGAGAAAGGCGGCGGCTTCGTGTTCCGCGGCCTCGCGGATCGCGGCGGCGTAACGCTGCGCTTCGCGCGTGATCTGGTCCGCGCGGTCATCAGCGATTGTAAGGACCTGGCCGGCCGTCCACAGGGGATCCGTGCGGGGAGAACGGCCATTCGGGAACCGCCTCGGGGCGGGTCCAGGGCCAGGTCCAGCTTCAGGAGGGATCGCCTCGCCGCGGTAGCCGGCGAGCACCAGATGCAGGCGACTGCTGCCGGCCGGGTAGCCGACACCCATCGGCCTGAGCGGCGTACCGGGGCTAAGCCCAGGGTCTCGCGACTGCTGATGGGCGAGCTCAAGCGGATCGTATCCGCCGGCCGCGGACGCGGGCCCCGGCCGACCCTCGGCCGGAAGCCGGACTCGCCGGACGGGAGCCGAGGGATGATCGGGATGCAGCACCGGCGGCGGCCCCCAGTTCCGCGGGCTCGCCCATTCCTCCCAGGGCAGCACCTCAGGATCAGGCTCCGTCTCATGCCTGCGGTGCTTAGCCACCCGGGTGCCTCCGACAGCCGCGCGCACCCAGGCCGGCAGAGTCGGCGGGAGCTACAGGCTCTGGGCCAGGCATCGACCGGTCAGCCTTCCCGTGGCGGGCCAGCAGACTGAGGCAGCCCGCATCGGGAAACAAGAGCCTGCCGGGGGACGAGGCACCCGCAGGGGCGCCGACCCTGTTACGCGGCGCCCTGGCCATTGCGCCCTTCCGAACTCGAGCGCGCCGCCGCTCTCCGGCTGCGTCGGACACGCTGTCCCTGGCAGAGAGGCACCGAGGCAAATCGACCACCTATTCGTCATGGTATTATCTCCTGTCACGAGAATAACTCCCCTTACCTCCTATGGGATTGTCTCCATTCGTAGGACATAAATCATCTCCATTTATGGGACATGACGTCGTCTCGGCGCAGCTCCTCGAGTCCGCTCAGCCATTCGATTCTGCGCCGTCTGGCTGTAATGGGGGCAGGAACGCCAGCTCATGCCCAGGTCATCCTCGGCGGGTCTTCGGGCCTTGCCGATGCGGCCCATGCTGCAGGCGTGACCTGGCCCGACAGTCCTGGCGGGTCATCTCGCGCGTCAGCTGATCCGGGCCTGGCAGCCCGGCTTTACCAGCTGATCGCCGCGCACCAGGGTCCGCCGCCTAATACGCGCAAGACCCGAATTAGGCGAGTCTAATGACAACTGCGCGTAGTTAAACATGAACTAGGGAATCGGGCAGCGATACCGGCGTAGAATCCAATGCCTCACCAGGCACGGAGAAACCGGAATCTCCGGCTGACGATGGCCGCGTCCCCGCTTTTCCGTCACCCTCCGCGTGACCTGCGGGAGACATGGCTCGGGATAGGAGTAGCAGAGGTGACCTGCATCCGCACGAGGTCGTGCGTCGATCTGTCGAGTTCTTCAGCTACCTCGGCTCGCGCGGCGGTGCGTCCGGCAGGGGCCCGATCCACTCCGACCATCCCGGTGGTGGCCGCCCTCCCGCCCCGGGCGGGGCGGTACTAGCCCAGCCGGCTGCGGCGGCTGGCGACCGCCGCCGGGCCGCGGCCTGGTTCGCCGCGTTCGCGCTGTTCGCAGGGATCGTCGCGACCACGGCAGGGCAGCCTGTCCAGCGCACCTGGGGACTATCGGCCGTGGCGGGATACGGGCTGGCGGCGCTTATCGCCGGGATGCAGCGGTCACGATGCCGAGAGGCGGCCCTCGTCGTTGCCGTGACGGGGGCGCTAGCGGCGCCGCTCACCTGGCAGGTGACCGTCGGCGACACGATGTCGAAGGTGGGCGAAGGCTCGCTGACGGTCGTGACTCGTGCTGCGGTCCTGCTGCTCCGGCACGGCTCCCCGTACCTGCCCGCCAGTCAGATCTCGCGCTTCCTGGACTACAACCCGTACGAGCCCGCGATGGCGGCCTTCGGCCTGCCCGCCGCGGCCGGGCTGCACGGCGCGGCTGGCAACCCCCGACTCTGGATGGGCATCACCACGGCCGCCGCCCTGACGGCGGCATTCCGGCTGGTCCGGCCGGGCAGCGTCCTGCGTTCGACCACATTTGCCCTCGCGTCGCCGGTACTGGCGCTGCCGCTCACGACTGGGCTCACCGATCCGCCAGTGCTCGCGCTGCTCGGCCTGGCATTCGCCTGCTCCGCTGCTTCCGCGCGCCGGCGATCTCACCTGGCGGCCGCAGTCGCCCTTGGCGCGGCCTGCGCGATCAAGGCCACCGCGTGGCCAGCCGTTCCCGTCGTGGCGGCACTGTTCGCGGCCAGGTACGGGGGCCGGGCTGCAGCCATGCTGACGGTTATGGCCGGCAGCGTCGCGCTGGCGCTGAGCGTAGCGACGGCGTGGGCGTCAGTGCTGACGCCTGCGGCACTCTTCCAGAATGTCGCGCTGTTTCCGCTCGGCCTGACCAGATACCAGACATCGGCCGACAGCCCGCTGCCCGGACACCTGCTCGCAGCGACCGGGCCGACGGGCCGCTGGGCTGCGATCGGCCTTCTCTGCGCGGTAGGAGTGGCGATGGCGGCGTCACTGGTCGTGAAGCCGCCGCGGGACAGCCGCGCAGCGGCGTGGCGGCTGGCGATCGGCCTGATCCTGGTGTTCACACTGGCTCCGGCGAGCCGCTGGGGCTACTTCGT
>JASHOV010000415.1 GCA_030038495.1 Streptosporangiaceae bacterium | reverse complement strand
TGGCCGGCATGTGGGAGTTCCGCAATAGGAACGTCTTCGGTTCGACGGCGTTCAGCACCTACGACTGTTTCTGGATCGGCGTCGGTCTGTGGTTCCACTTCGTGCCGGCGACCGTAGCTGCTACCGACCTGGTCGCGCTGAACCGGGACCTCGGCTGGATCCTGCTGGCGTTCGCGATCTTCAACACCTACATGCTGATCATCGCGACCCAGGTGAACACGGACGTGTTCCTGGTCTTCCTGACCCTGGAACTGACCGAGATCTTCCTGTTCATCGGGAACTTCACCCAGAAGGCGGCCCCGGCTACGTCACCGGACGTAATCATCAAGATCGGCGGCATTCTCGGCGTCGTCACCGCGGTCGTGGCCTGGTACACCTCGTCGGCCGGCGTCATGAACGGCCACAAGGGCAAGGTCGTCTTCCCGGTCGGCAAGCCACTGTTCGACCTCTAGAAATCTCGTCCGCGCGCTCCGGCGCTTAGCGGGCCGGGGAGTCCGGGGACGATACGTCCCCGGACTCCCGGCTTCTGTCTGCCGCTAAGTTAGCTACGTGGATCTTCGCGAACGCCGCCAGCTGGACGTCGCGGCCTCGATGGCCAGCCGGGTCCGGGCCAGGGCCAGGCCGTGGCGCTCCATCTTTGCGCTGCTCATCGCCATAGCCGCGGCTGCGGTGGCCGTGCGCTGGGGTAACCAGCTCGTGACCTACGAGGCCCACAACCGCTCGGTCCGCCCGCCCGGCAGACCCTACGACACCGGCACCGCTCGCGCGATCACCTACGGTGGCGCGGCCGGGTTCTTCGTCTTCGGGATGGCGGCCGCCTTCGGGCTGTCGGGCAAGGCCAGCTCGGGGCTGCGTCCGGCGATCGGGCAGGCGCACGCGGGCATCGTCAGTTACGCCGTGCTGCTCGTCAGCCTGTTCATCTTCCTGGTGGTCGGGCTCCAGCTGCTGCGCATCCCGATCGCCCAGCTGATCGTCGGCGGCGCCGTCACCGGGGTGCTGATCGGCATCGCCGCGCAGCAGTCGCTGGCCAACCTCTTCGCCGGGCTGGTACTCCTGTTCGCCCATCCGTTCCGGGTTGGCGACCATGTGCGCTTCCGCGCGGGCGTCCTGTCGGGTCAGATCGAGGGGATCGTCACCGACATCAGCCTCACCTACGTGCGGCTCGACACCGAGGAAGGCCGCGTGCTCATACCGAACGCGCAGGCGCTCTCCGCGGCCGTGCTGCTGGTTCCCGCGGACAACCAGGCAGGGCCGCCGCCCGCAACTCTCGCCTGAGCACCGCGCCCGCCGCTCACACAGCTGGCGGCCGACCCCCTCGCGGAGGTCGGCCGGCCCGCTCTCTGCCGCGAAGCATGCCCGCTCGTCGGTCGGGTCGTCAGTGATTGGCCTCGTACTTGGCGATGACGTTCGCCAGAATCCGGCCGCGATCACTCACGTCCATGCCGCTGCGCTTTGCCCAGGCGCGAATTTCGGCGCTGCGCTGCCGGTGCGCCGTGGTCCGCCGCTTCGGCCTGCCGACCCGTCCGGTGACCCTGCGCGCCTTCTCCGCGAAGCGCTGCAGTACTTCATCGAACTTCTGGCTGTGCTTCTCGCATAGGTCGATCTCATAATCCCGACCGTCGAGGCTGAACGCTCGCGTCAAGTGCTCGCCATCGGGAATCTCTTTTGAGTCGTAGTCACAGGCGAACGTGACCGAGATCTTCTGAGCCACTTGGTTATCCCCCTTCCCCCGCCGCGAATCTATTCCCTCCTCCATCACGTATGTAACGGCCGCAGGGCTATCTTTCCTTCCGGGCCCGTTTCGGTGCCCTGTAAACAAGCTACCAGGGCGTTCAGGTAACCCGCGCCACCGAGCCGCCAGGAGGAGCCCGGCTCATCGGAGCTGAATTGGCGCGGCGCCGTTAGCCGTAATGCGACAGCGGGCCGCGGCCCGTTAGCGCGGGCGCCAGGTTGGATAATCGCGCGTCGCGGCGTCAATGTCGGGCGGCAGGCCCGCCTCGTAGTCCTGGTCGCCCGGGTCAGGCTCCCGCGGGTAATGTCCGTGCCTGCCGGGCGAATGCCGTCCGGAGGTGCTTGTGCCTGGCTCACTCCGCTGGTCTGCTAAGCGATACTGCGGGTCATCTGAATAGCCGGACTCCGGCCACGACTGGCGCAGATAATCCTCGGGCCGGGATGGGCCGGGTACGGGATCGCCGCGATAGGCGGCCCGGATGGGGTCATCGGGCCGGCCGGACGGACGCGCGGGAATGTCGCTGCCGTATTCGCCCACGGCGTCCCGCACATACGGGGGGACAAAGCGCTGCTGACCGTAACCGGTGTCGCCGCCGCGCAGGCCGGATAGTTCCTGCTCGCCGGGGCCCGGCGGCAGGTACCCGCGATTCCGGTCGCCGCCAAAGTCGCCAGGGTCATAGCCGGGGGTAGCAGGCGGTCCGTAGTCGGGGGTAGCAGGCGGACCATAGTCGGGCGTGCCCGGCCCGAAGTCAGGGCCGCGGTCTCGGACACCGGCATGGCCGTAGTCGGCCCGCGGCTCCTCCGGGTGGCCGATGTCAGCTTCCTCATAGTGCAGCTCGCCCTGCGCGACCTCGCGCTGGCCGGTACCGGCCATTTCCCGGCCGCCCCAGGCCTGCTCCGCCCGGTGCCCGGCGCGGCCGCGCGGCTGCCCGCCTTCCGGTCCTTGCCGGAGAATCTCGACCATTCTGGGCAGGTCGCCGATCGGCAGCCGGAAAGTGCCCGTGCACATCCCGCCCTGCCAGATGCTGAAGACCGCCACTCCGGTGTCTGCATACCAGCTCAGCCGCATGCTGCGGGAGCTGCCTCTGACGTCGAAGAAGACCTCGCCGAGACGAGGCAGAGGTGCCGCATCGGACGCAGACATGAGGCTATGGTGAACCCGAACTGGGGTATCTGTCCAGCTAATGATCACTTAGTGTGACCCGCACCACCGTGCGCAGCCGGACATATTCGCGATCCTGGCTGCGCAGCCACGGTCATTGATGGCATGATTGTCCGGCGGTCAGCGTGATCCGGCTGGCATCCGTTACCAAAGTCGCGGCCATGCTTGAGCCATGCCGGGAACATCATGCCGGTGCGGCGCGTTGCATCATGCGACGGGGCAATTGCCACACACCGCACGAGAATTTTCGGCGCCTGGCGCGCTTAGCGCGAAGGACGACCGCTAGCACCGAATGTACCTGCATTGAACGAACTTGTCGTAACGACGAACCACGGGCCGACGATGGCCGTGGCCACCTGGTTGAGGAGAGCTATCCATGTCTGAGGTCCGCCGTCAAGCCACCCTGATGCAGCGGCCGAACTGGGGCTGGCAGGACCAGGCAGCGTGCCGGGGGCGTGAGGTTGTGCTCTTCTTCGGGCCAGACGGGGAGCGCCAGCCCGAGCGCGAGATCCGCGAACGTAAGGCCAAGGCCGTCTGCAACGCGTGCCCGGTCAGGGCCGAGTGCCTGACCTACGCCGTCAGCCGGCCGGAGAAGTACGGCACCTGGGGCGGCCTGAACGAGGACGAGCGCTCATCCGAGCGCCGCCGCCGGATGCGTCGAGCCAACGCGGCCTAGCCCGCACCCGAAGAGCCGCCGCCATGGTATGTCCGCACTGCCGAGCTCAGCAGCACGCCGACTGTCCGGGCGGGACCTGGTGCGATTGCCAGCACAAGCGACCAGCCCAGCCGGCTGAGGCACGGCTGGGCTGGATTCGCCAGGGCTAGCTGCCGGGCGGGCAATCGGGTCAGGCGATCCCGCAGGCCTGCGCCACCGCCACTGCCGCTCCCTCGCGGTTGGCGGCCGCCGGGATGCCGGGCCGCTCGAAGTAGTTCATGTAGATGTCGGCGGCCTCGGTGGGGTTGGTCGCCGCGTTCAGCATCGGGATGAACTGCGACCACTGCTGGTTGTAGGTCAGCAGCGCGGCAAGCTGGGTCTGCAGGTCGGCCGCCGGATTCCCGGTGACGAAGCCGGCCGGCAGCGGCGTCCAGCCGATCAGGCCGCCGCCGCCAGTGCCGACCGACTCCGGATTGCCCTGGGACTCCTGGTAGATGTTCCCGGCAATGCCGGCCGCCGCCATCGGCGTGTACCCGTGCGCGGTGAGGTAATCGACGATCGCGGCGTAGTTGGCGGGCAGCAGTCCGCTCGTGCTCGTGCCGGTGCCGCTGCAGGTGAACGTCGTCACCTTCGCCGGGGTCGGCGTGGGGGTGCTCGCGGCAGCGCGCGAGTGGCCGACCGGGCCTGAGGTGCCGGCGGGATGGGCCTGCTGCGGTTGCCGGGAGGTCGTGGGCTCGAGCTTCATCGCGCCGAGCGCGGTGAGCCTGCCCAGGCTGACGGCGGCCCGGTCCGCCGCGGCTGCGTCCCTGTGAATGGCGGCAGTGGTTTGCGCGCTCGCGGGAGCCGCGTCCGCGTCCAGTGGGTTGAACTGCCAGGCGGCCACCGCGCCAATCGCGATGACGGCGGGGGCAATCAGGCCCCACCGCCTGGCCGTCGGCTGCGCCCTCAGCGGCGCGCAATGCCTGCCTGTTCTCCTAAGCTTCCTTGTCTTGCGGTGCTCGTTGGGTGCTGATCCCACAACCTGCCTTACGCCGGGTCCTCGTCCAGCTACTCGGCCGCCAACTGCTCGCTTCTCGCCGGACCTGTCGACTTCGCCCGGTTAGTCTGCCAGGACGATTGCCCGGTTTCGGGGGTTCTGCGGGTGAATAGCCAAATCAGGCTAGGCGAGCACCGGCCGGGCCCGGCCGGGCCCCGGCAGCGCGGCAAGTCCGCTAGCGCCGACGATCGGGGGCACTCTGGGTCGCGCACATTCAACTCGGCGTAGCCACCTCGAAACCACCCGAAATGACTAGTCGCTTCGCGGCGCTCGATAGCCCGCTTCGCTGGGTTTTTAGCCTGGTAGTGTCATTTGGCTCACACCCGCGGCGCCCCGGGCGCGGGCCAGTCCCCCGGCAAGGGGCCGGAGACCACGCACGCCCCCGGTACCCGGCGGAGTCGGCGCTGCGGCGGCGTCTCGAACTTACGCCCGAATTAGGCCGCATTCTCGCTGCAATCCATCCGGCTCCTTGTTCTAACAATAGAGTCGGCAATACGTAGTCATTAGATCACTCTGGGTAGTTGCCCCTCCGTAGCTTCACAGCCGCGGGGGGACGCACATGCCGAAGCCGATCCAATCTGACCAGCGCTATATGCCAGGTCTGGACGGGCTGCGAGCGCTGGCGGTACTGGCCGTCATCGCCTTCCACGAACAGTTCAGCTGGGCACCCGGCGGCCTGCTCGGCGTCGGGGTGTTCTTCACCCTGAGCGGCTACCTGATTACCGATCTGTTGCTGAGCCAGTTCCGCGCGCACGGCAAGCTGCGGCTGGGCGAGTTCTGGCTGCGGCGGGCACGACGCCTGCTGCCCGCACTGTTCGTCATGCTCGCAGTGATCACGGCGTGGGTAACGATCGCGGACCGGGCCCGGCTGTCGAGCCTGCGCGGAGCCGTCGGGGGCGCGGCCGGGTACTACAGCAACTGGTACCTGATCGTCACGCACGAGTCGTACTTCTCCAGGTTCGCGCCGGCCCAGCCCCTCGACCACCTCTGGTCGCTGGCGGTGGAAGAGCAGTTCTACCTGATCTGGCCCTGGCTGCTGCTGCTCGGCATCCTGGCGATCCGGCACCGGCCGAAGTACCTGCCCTGGCTCGCGCTGCCCACGCTGGCGCTGGCGGCCGGCTCGGCGGCTCTCATGCTCGCGCTTTACCACCCGGGCTACGACCCGACCAGGGTCTACGAGGGCACCGACACACGGGCGGCCGGCCTGCTCATCGGCGCCGCGCTCGCGATGGTCTGGTCCAGTGAGCGAGCAGCCGGAACGAGCCGGGCATGGCGCGTGGGCCTGGACGGCCCGGCCTTCGCCGGGCTGGCGGTGATCTTCCTGATGGTGTGGCGGGTCGGCCAGTACTCCGCGTTCCTGTACAAGGGCGGTCTGGTCGTGCTCTCCGTTGCCACCGCGGCGGTCCTCGCGGGCGCCGCCGTCCCCGGCTCTGTGGTCGGCCGGGCGCTTGGCTGGCGCCCGCTGCGCTGGCTCGGCGTCCGGTCCTACGGCATCTACCTGTGGCACTATCCGGTGATCGTGCTGACGACGCCGGCCAACGGCGTCATCTCACTGCCCAGGGCGGCGGCGCAGATCGCGGCCAGCATCGGCCTGGCCGCCCTGTCCTGGAAGTACGTCGAGGAGCCGGTCCGCCATGGTGCGCTCGGCAGGCTCTGGACCACGCTCAGGGCCGGGAGGCTCCGCCAGGCCGGCTGGACCTCGCTGGCCGCCACCGGTGCGGCCGGCGGGGTGCTTGTCGTCTCCTGCATCGGGCTGGCGGGAGCGCTGCCCGAGCCCTCGGGTGCCGCCGCGAGCGCGCTGGGCGGTGACTCCGCCCTTGCTGCCTCCACGAACACGGTAACGAAGGCACACAAGCCGGCCGATCTTAAGTCCGCGGCCGGCAAGAAGACCGGCGACGACAAGGCCGGCGCCATGACGTCGAACCAGCTGCGGACCTCGTGCCGCTCCGTGGCGCACATCGGCGACTCCACCTCGGAGGGCCTGATCTCGGACGACTACCTGCCGAACTGGCGCGACCGGATCACGGCCCGCTACGAGGACGTGGGAGTCCAGACCGTCTACTTCAACATCACCGGCGCCCGCTCGGTGGTGGAGGTCCTGCCGGGAACCACCAATGGTGTCCAGGCCATGCAAGGGCTGAAGCAGGAGGGATTCCACGGCTGCTGGGTGATCGCCCTCGGGACCAACGACACCGCCGACGTGGCAGTGGGGTCCAACGTGGGCCTGGCGACGCGCATCCAGCGGATGATGGCGCAGGCCCAGGGCATGCCGGTCATGTGGGTCAACGTGATATCGCTGCTGTCCTCGGGCCCGTACGAGGAGGCGAACATGCAGAAGTGGGACGCTGCCCTTCTGCGCGCCTGCCCGCACTACCCGAACATGCGGGTCCTCGACTGGGCCGCGCTGGCCAGGCCGTGGATGTTCATTAACGACGGCATCCACTACACCTCCCCCGGCTACGCGGTCAGGGCCAGGGACATCGCCGACGGGCTGGCCAGGGCGTTCCCGCAGACCGGCCGGAGCCCCGGCTGCGAGGTCGAGTAAAGGCCGAACGCCGATTTTCTGCCGGTTCGCCGCCCGAGCGGGCCGCGACCGGAATAGGCCGACATGAGGGACGGTTGGGCTCAAAGACAGCGGGCAGACACTCCGCGTGGGCCGGGAAATCGCTACGCTCTGGTCTTATGTGACTTTCACGACAGAGCGTGCGCTTATCCGATATAGGCCCTACCGTGGGCTGGAAGGCTTTCGCCGTCGGTGCCGGGAAGTCGAGCGTCGTCCGGGTAGGATGCCGTGACTGAGGAGCCCAAGGAGGAGCCCAGCGACATGGACAGGCTTGCCGCGGAAGCAGCCGATGCCCTGGACGGCGCGCCGGCCGAGGAGGTTATTGCCTGGGCCGCCAGGACGTTCGGCTCGCGGATCTGCATCACCTCGTCAATGAGCGATGCCGTCCTGATCAGCCTGGTCTCCAAGCAGGTACCCGGCATCAACGTGCTCTTCCTCGACACTGGCTACCACTTCCCTGAGACGATCGGGACCAGGGACGCCGTGTCGGCGGTCTATCCGGTCACCGTGGTCAACGTGACCCCGCCGACCACGGTGGAGGAACAGGACGCCGAGCTCGGCCCGAGGCTCTACAGCCGCAACCCCGACCTCTGCTGTTACCTGCGCAAGGTGGTACCGCTCGAGCAGGCCCTGGCGCCGTACGACGCGTGGTTCACCGGCGTCCGGCGGGAGGAGACCGAGGCGCGCAGCGACACCAGGGTCGTCTCCTGGGATGCCAGGCGCGAGATGGTCAAGGTCAACCCCATCGTCGACTGGACCCAGCAGCAGGTCGATGACTACATCGCCGCCGAGGGCATCCTGGTCAATCCGCTGATCTATGACGGCTACCCCTCGATCGGCTGCCGGACCTGCACATCCAGGGTCGCCGACGGCGCGGACCCGCGCAGCGGCCGCTGGGCCGGTACCGCCAAGACCGAGTGCGGCATCCACATCTGAATCCTGTGCCAGCTGACGCTACCCACGAGGTGCTCAACCAGGTTCCGCCCCTGACCGGCTACGATGTCGCCGCCGACCCGGCTCTGCTCGCGGCCCTGCACCGCGAGGTCGGCGGGTGGGCGGAAGACGACCTGCACGAGCTCGGCCGGCTGGCGGGCGCCGGCAGCACACTGGAGGCAGCCAGGCTGGCCAACGTCTACCGGCCGGTGCTGCGCACCCACGACCCGCGCGGCAACAGGATCGACGAGGTCGAGTTCCATCCGGCCTGGCACGAGCTGATGGCCACCGCCGTCGCGCACGGCCTGCACGCCGCGCCCTGGGCCGACCGGCGGCCGGGCGCCCACGTCGCCAGGGCCGCCAAGTTCATCGTGTGGACGCAGGCCGAGGCCGGGCACGGCTGCCCGGTCTCCATGACCTACGCGAGCATCCCGGCACTGCGGCACGCACCGGACCTGGCCGCGACGTTCGAGCCACTGCTCGCGTCGGCGACCTACGACCCTGGCCTGCGGGTGCCCGCCGGTAAGGCAGGCCTGCTCGCGGGCATGGCGATGACCGAGAAGCAGGGCGGCTCCGACGTGCGGGCCAATACCACCAGGGCGGTACCGGCCAGTGACGGCAGCTACCTGCTCACCGGCCACAAGTGGTTCTGCTCAGCCCCGATGAGTGACCTGTTCCTTGTGCTCGCCCAGGCCCCGGAGGGGCTGACGTGTTTCCTGCTGCCCAGGATGCTGCCCGACGGCAGCAGGAACGCCATGCACCTACAGCGGCTCAAGGACAAGCTCGGCAACACCTCCAACGCGTCCGCCGAGGTCGAATACCGGCAGGCCGTCGCGTGGCCGGTGGGCGAACTCGGCCGGGGCATCGCCACGATCCTGGACATGGTCAGCGCCACCCGGCTCGACTGCGTGCTGGGCAGCGCGGCCGGGATCAGGCAGGCGGTCGTGACCGCGGCGCACCACGCCCGGCACCGGAGCGCCTTCGGCGCCCGGCTCGTCGACCAGCCCGCGATGGCGGCGGTGATCGCGGACCTGACCCTGGAGTCCGAGGCGGCCACCACCCTGGCGCTGCGGCTGGCCGGGGCCGCGGACCGCGCCAGCCGGGGTGACGCGGCGGAGGCCGCGCTGCTGCGGCTGGCGCTGCCTGCCGCCAAGTACTGGATCTGCAAGCGCGCTCCGATGATCACGGCCGAGGCGCTCGAGTGCCTGGGCGGCAACGGCTACGTCGAGGAATCGGTCATGCCGCGGCTGCTGCGGGACTCCCCGCTCAACTCGATCTGGGAGGGCTCGGGCAACGTCACGGCGCTGGACGTGCTGCGGGCGCTGGCCCGCGCGCCCGAGTCCGTGGACGCTCTGCTCGCCGAGATCGACCAGGCGGCCGGCGACCCAGCGGTAGCCGCGGCCGCGGGCAGGCTGCGCGCTGCGCTCAAGGAAGCGGCCAGCAGCGGGGCCCAGCTCCAGGCCCGGCCCCTGGCGGGCCAGATCACGGTGACCCTGCAGGCGGCGCTGCTGGCCCGGCACGCGCCCACCGCGGTCGCCGAGGCGTACTGCCAGTCGCGGCTGGGAACGGGCCGCACGGGACCTGGCCAGACCGCGGGCCCGGCGGCACCGTTCGGCTGCCTGCCCGCCGGGCTCGACCTCGTGCCGATCCTGGAGCGCTCAACCGCCGTCGTGACCAAGTAGGGTCAGCGGATGCAAACCTGGCCTGGCACCGCCTACCCGCTCGGCGCGACCTGGGACGGATCGGGCACGAACTTCGCCCTGTTCTCCGAGGTGGCCGAGCGGGTCGAGCTCTGCCTGTTCGACGAGTCCGGCGACGAGAAGCGCGTGGCACTGACCGAGGTCGACGGCTTCGTCTGGCACTGTTACCTGCCGTCCGTTGGCCCTGGCCAGCGCTACGGATACCGGGTAACCGGCCCCTTCGCGCCCCGCGAGGGCCACCGCTGCAACCCGGCCAAGCTGCTGCTCGACCCGTACGGCAAGGCGGTCGACGGCGAGGTTGTGTGGGACCCGGCCCTGTTCGACTACCAGCCGGGCCAGCCCGACGTCGTCAGCGCCGCCGACAGTGCCCCGTTCATGCCGCGCAACGTCGTCATCAGCCCTTACTTCGCGTGGGCCGAGGACCGGCCACCCCGCACCCCCTATCACGAGACGGTGATCTACGAGGCGCACGTGCGCGGCCTGACCAAGCGGCATCCGCAGGTGCCACCGGAGCTGCGCGGCACCTACTCGGGCCTGGCCTGCCCGCCGGTGATCGAGCACCTGACCCGGCTCGGCGTGACGGCGATCGAGCTGATGCCGGTGCATCAGTCGGTGCGGGAGGAGCAGCTGGCGCGGCGCGGACTGACGAACTACTGGGGCTACAACACCATCGGCTTCCTCGCACCGGAGAACCGGTACTCGGAGTCAGCCGAGCCGCACGGCCAGGTGGCCGAGTTCAAGGCGATGGTGAAGGCGCTGCACGCGGCCGGGATCGAGGTGATCCTGGACGTCGTCTACAACCACACGGCCGAGTCCGGCGCGCTCGGCCCGACGCTCTCGTTCCGCGGCATCGACAACGCCGCCTACTACCGGCTCGACGACTCCGATCCCTCGGTCTACCTCGACTACACCGGCTGCGGCAACAGCCTCAACGTCCGGCATCCGCACGCGCTGCAGCTGATCATGGACTCGCTCCGGTACTGGGTGCTCGAGATGCACGTCGACGGCTTCCGGTTCGACCTGGCCTCGGCGCTGGCCCGCGAGCTGCACGAGGTGGACCGGCTGTCGGCGTTCTTCGAGCTCGTGCAGCAGGACCCGGTCGTCTCCCAGGTCAAGCTCATCGCCGAGCCGTGGGACGTCGGGGACGGCGGCTACCAGGTCGGCAAGTTCCCGCCGCTGTGGAGCGAGTGGAACGGCAAGTACCGGGACACGGTCCGCGACTACTGGCGGGGCGTTCCGGCTACGATGCCGGAGTTCGCCTCCCGGCTCAGCGGGTCAAGCGACCTGTACGAGACCAGCGCCCGCCGGCCCGTCGCCTCTGTGAACTTCGTGACCTGCCATGACGGTTTCACCCTGGCCGACCTGGTCAGCTACAACGACAAGCACAACGAGGCCAACGGCGACAATAACAACGACGGGACCAGCGACAACCGGTCCTGGAACTGCGGCGCCGAGGGCCCTACCGGCGACCCTGCCATCAACGAGCTGCGCGCCCGCCAGGTCCGCAACTTCCTGGTCACGCTGTTCTGCTCGCAGGGCGTGCCGATGATGCTGGCCGGCGACGAGCTCGGCCGCACCCAGCTCGGCAACAACAACGCCTACTGCCAGGACAACGAGATCTCCTGGATCGACTGGGACACGGCTGCGCACCAGCCCGGACTTGCCGAGTTCACCGGCGCGCTCAGCACGCTGCGACGCGAGCACCCGGTGTTCCGGCGGAGGCGGTTCTTCAGCGGGCACCAGCAGGGCCCGGACGGGACGGCGTTGCGGGACATCATCTGGCTCACCCCGGCCGGCCTGGAGATGACGATCGACGACTGGCGCTCCGGCTTCGCCCGCTCGCTGGGCGTGTTCCTGAACGGCCATGCGATCAGCGAGCCGGGCCCGCGCGGCGAGGCGATCACCGACTGCGACTTCCTCCTGCTGTTCAATGCGCACAGCGAGGCGGTTACCTTCACGCTGCCGGGCCCGGAGCTGGCGCCCGGCTGGCAGGTGGTCATCGACACCGCCGGCCAGCAGCCCGAGCCACGGCGGGATCCGGGCAGCACGGTGGCCGTGAGGGACCGTGCCCTGGTCGTCCTGCAGGCGGCATCCGTCCCGGCGGATCAACACGAAGGCCGGGAACTGAGCGGGCCCGCGCCAGGTCAGCCGCGCGGAATATAGGCGACCAGCACGAGCTGGCCACGGGAGAGCCCGCGCAGGCTGACCCGGCGCCAGTCGCGGGCGTACCACGGCGGCGTTGCGCCCGGCCGGATCAGGACAGCGACCCGGCCGATCGGCCGGCGGCCGGGTCGCAGCGCCGCGCCGATATTGACCGCTGACCCGCAGCCTGCGTAGAAGGCGATCGGTATCTCCTGCACCCCGTTGACCGTGCACGGCGGCCGGACGCCCAGCTGGTGCAGGTCCGCGGCAATCCGGGCGTAGCCGTCGAAGAAGCGGACCTTCGCCGCTACCTGGCGGTCCAGCACAACGTGCTGCGTCGCTATCTGAGCGACCAGCAGTACGCCGGCCGCCGCCACCGTCAGCGGCCGGAGGTCGCGGCGGGCCGGGGACGCAAGCCAGCTCATCGCGTCGGCAACCGGGATCGCGAGCAGCCCGTAAACGGGCAGCAGAAACCGCGGCGCGGCGTAGTCGATCAGGAACAGGTACTGGAAGCCGATGCAGAACGCCGCCACGGCGGGCAGCAGGGCGGAGCCCAGCCGCCCGGCCTGCCGCGCAGCAGCTATCCCCAGTACGACAACGACAGGCAGCGCCAGCCACCACAGGCTCAGGCCGGGCGAGCCCATCGTCGGCGCGCACGGGCGGCATGCGGTGGGGCCGTTCAGGGCGTGCAGCTGATACAGGATACCGGGGTGCAGGCCGAAGCCACCCTGCTCCTGGCTGGCCCCCTGCAGCCGGCGCAGCGGCCCGCCGAAGCGGACGAACGCCTCGATGATCCACTCAGCCGAGCCAGCAAGCACGCCGAGCGCGGTCGTGACGATCAGCCGCCACTGCCGCCACTTCGCGACCACGAGGACAGACGCGACCAGCCCCGCGCCCAGGAACACAGCGTCGCCGGGGCGGACCAGAGCGGCGATCGCAAGGCTGCCCGCGAGGCCCGCCAGCGCTCCCCAACTGCGCTCCGAGCGCCGTGCCTGCCGCTGCCCGCGGCCGACCGGGCCCTCGGCATCGGGCTGCGCGGCATCCGGTTGCGCCGCGTCGGCGGCCTGCAGGAAGAAGCCCACCGCCGCGATCGCGCTGAGCGCGACCCACAGGTCGGGCATGGCCTGCGGTCCGTAGTACTGGGTGACCCACAAGGATGCGAAGAACACCCCGGCCAGCGCGACCGTCCAGGCCGGCCGCAGCCGCCGCCACACCAGCATCGCCAGCAGCAGGCCAGTCCCGGACAGGAAGGCCAGGTATACCCGCATCGCCAGCACCGACGAGGTCAGCCCCGCCACCGGAGCGACGATCAGCGAGATGCCCCTGGCCCGGGGCGGGCCGAAGATGGAGGCAGGCGCGTGCGTGCTGACCTGGCTGACGTAGACAATCTCGTCCCAGCTGAGACCCAGCTTCGGCACCACGAACAGCAGCTGCGCCAGGGTGAACGCAGCCGCCACGGCCACGAGCCACCACACGCTGACGCCGGACAGCACGCGGCCGATGGGGCCGGCTTGCCGGCCCCGGCTAACCGCAGGAGCGGTTGACGTCGGCATGCTATAAGGATTACGCCGACCGTCCATTGGCTCGTATCTGCCGAAAAGGTATTTTGCCAGGTCATGACCAAACCTGACCGCAGCTATAGCTCTTCGTGACCCGCTGCGCCCGGCCAATCCGGTCGGCTTTCCGCCGATGATTTGCCGCCTGGTGCAGGGAACGCGGCAAGCGGGGGCGCGGCGCGGGCGCGTCAGACGAACAGGCGGCGGGTGATGATGCCGCGGGCTACATCACCGCCGCGCCAGAGGGTGAAGTTGTCGCCGACGCCCAGGCAGTCATCCGGGCTGGGCCCGAAGACGACCATCGTCACGACCACGGACGCGCTGGCCGAAAGCACCGCGTCGTCCGGGCCGGAGACCAGCGCGGTCAGCAGGTGGCTGGCCCTGGTCTGGTGATCACGGGCGCGGATGACGACTCGCCACGCCGACCACGGCAGGGTCGCCGGAGTGCTGCCGTCGGCGGGCAGGAGCAGGGTGAGCAGCGCCTGGTACTTGCGCAGGCTGCGCTCGTGCGCCGCGCCGTCGTGCTCGCCCGTGCCGGGCCCGCGCTGGCCCGCTGGCACGCGGGCCCGGCTGTCTTTGGCGGCCCGCGACGCTGCGGCGGCAGCCATCGTCGCGAACACCGCGGCCCAGACGGTCACCGCTACCCACGCGAGCGCGGTGCCGATCCCGTGCATCCACGGCACGCCCGCCGCCCGGCCGAGCTGCATGCTTGCCGTCGCGTACATGCCGAGCGGGAAGATGACCAGCCATCCGCCCGGCCGGTAGCGCGGCCGGAACGGAGCGCGCAGCAGCACCGCGGCCGTCCGCCAGGCCAGCACGAGCAGCAGGCACGACGCCACCGCCCACAGCGCGGTCGCGGTGTCGGAGATCGCGGCGCGGGCGCCGGCTCCGGCGCTCACCACCGTCGCCCCAGTGCCGATGCCCAGCACCTCCGCCCCGGCCAGCACGCTGATCGACGCTGCGCCCATGGCCACCCAGTACGACGCCCTCGACCCGGCCGGGCCCGGCCCCAGCCGTCGCAGCCTGACCACCTCCAGGGACGTGGTCGCCAGGTAGATGACGATGCCCGCCAGCCACGCGCCGAGCGCGACGGCGGCCGCGGGCTGCGCCGCCAGGATGCTCGCCGCGTGCAGGGAGACCGCCGTGATCGCGAGCGACTGGGTGGCGACCGCCCACAGGTACCAGCTGCCGGCGACATCAGCGATCGCTGGTCGTGCGCCCGGCGAGACGGCCATCCGTACCGGAACGATCACCGTCAGCGCAAGCCAGGACGCGCCTGTCAGCACCGCGAGCACGAGCACCGCCGGAACCAGTGCCGCGCCGGTCAGCCCGGCGGCGACCAGGTCCCGGCCGAGGACCGCGCAGGCCGCGGTGAAAGCGAACGCCGCGAACGCGCCCGCCGGGCTGGACCGGTCCACGGCCAGCGCCGGATTGCGCCAGCACCCGGCGATCAGCAGGACCGTCAGCAGCACGAAGCTCGCCACCGCGATCGCCAGCAGCGCGTCAGCCAGCCCGGCCAGGCCGGCCAGGAGCGTCGCGGCCGACGTGATGCCGGTCGCCATTACCACCGTGAAGCTCGCGGCCCGCACGCCGCGGGCAGCGGACCTCAGCGAGTCGCCGGTAAGCCACCGCACGCGCTCGTCACCTCCCGCCCGCGCACCGCTCTCGACCGGGAGTCGCCATTCCGGCGACCTTATCTATATCGTAGCACGATAGTTATTGCGGTATTAATGGCATTTGGGCCCAGGATTGCGAATGCTGCCGGTATTGACGCGTTGGCGCCGCAACCCGGCATCCACTGATCGGGCAGGCCCGGCGTCCGCCTATCGTGGTACGACGTGCCGCGAGCGAGCCGGGCCGGCGGCGTCCTGCCAGCGACCGAGGGTCGAGGGAACCGTGGAAATGGAAAACGAGGGCGTACACCAGCTGACGCACGGCGATTACGAGCACCTGCTGGAATTCCGGATCAGCCTGCGCAGATTCCAGCGCTGGAGCGAGGATCAGGCGCGGATGGCCGGCCTTACGCATGTACAGCATCAGCTTCTGGTCGCCGTCAAGGGTCATCCAGGCCCCCGCGCGCCGACGGTCAGCGAGGTGGCCGAGTACCTTCTGCTGCGCCATCACAGCACTGTCGAGCTCATCGACCGCGCGGAGGCCGCCGATCTGGTCCGCCGGGTTTCCGATGACCGTGATGCACGGGTCGTCCGCGTGCGGCTCACCGCCAGGGCAGAGCGCATCCTCGACCAGCTAACACCCGCTCACCTGACTGAGCTGCACAACCTGGCGGCGATACTCAACACGGTCGTGGCGGGCGCGCGGACCGGATAGGCCCGCGATCACGGCGTCGCCTCCGGCCAGGCCAGCCGGTATCCCACGGACGGGTCGCTTTGCAGAAAGCGCCCGTCCTCGTCCCTGAGCTTGCGCCGGATCCGGTACGCGTAGACCTTGAGGTAACTGACCTCGCCGGCGTACTCGGGCCCCCACACGTTCTCCAGGATCATGCGCCTGGTGACTACCTTGCCGCTATGCCTGGCCAGGAAGGCCAGGAACTCGAACTCGCGCGACGTCAGCTCCAGGTCCCTGCCGTCCAGCCGCTCCTCAGAACCACCCCGCCTTCAACAGGGCCACGCCGAGGTAACCGAACACGACGATCGACAGCGCGAGCAGAAGCGCCCGCACCAGGTTCCGGCGCCGATAACCACGCGGTGAACGACTCCCCTGGCCCGGTGGAGAATCGGTGAACGAACGATCCGGCCCCGTGAGCACCCCGGAACCAAACGCTTGCTTGCCAGCGCGGCTTATTGGCGTTATAGATATAGCAACGAGTGCGGCCTTTAGCGGGATAAAGGAGGCTCAGCCCTTCCCACAGCATTAACCGGCGATGCTGCTCCGCTGCGCCGCATGCCCATCTGCGGAAAATGGAGGAGCACGTGAACTGTCGTGACGCCGGCTGTGCTGACCCGGGGGGACGACCCCCCGGAGCCCCCCGAAGTGCTGGCCGATTCCCGTACCTTTCGCGGCGGGCCCTGCTCGCCGCCGCCGGCGCTGGCGCGGCCGGCGCGGCCCTCGGCTGGTTCCCCGGCATCCGCATCCCGGCGGGCCTGGCCTCGACGATCCCGACGCCCCCGAACTTCCCGTCGGGGATCTCGCTGTACCAGCAGACCTACCAGAACTGGTCGCAGCAGGCCACGATCGACGACGTCTGGACCTGCTCCCCCGCCAGCGACGCCGACGTCGTGACGCTCGCCAACTGGGCCTACCAGAACGGCTACACGCTGCGCGCGAGCGGCTTCTCCCACAACTGGTCGCCGCTGGTCCTGCCGAACGGCGCCAACGTCGACAACGTCGTGCTCGTGAGCACCACCGACTACCTCACCGGCATCACGATCAGCACGTCGGGCTCGCCCGCGACCGTGACCGCCCAGGGCGGCGTGTCGATGGACAACCTCACGACCGCCGTACTGAACGCCGGCTACAGCTTCTGCTCGATCCCGGCCCCCGGCAACATCACCATCGGCGGCGTGCTGGCCATCGACGGGCACGGCACCGCGATCCCGGCGACCGGCGAGACGCGGGAAACCGGCATGAGTTACGGCTCGGTCAGCAATCTCGTGCAGTCGCTGACCGCCGTGACCTGGAACGGCAGCGCGTACGCGCTCCAGACGTTCGAGCGCGGCAACCCCGCGATCGCCCCGTTCCTGGTCAATCTCGGCCGCACGTTCATCACCGAGGTAACGCTCGAGATCGGCGCGGCGCAGAACCTGCTGTGCACGAGCACGACCTCGATCTCGGCCAGCACGCTGTTCGCCGCGCCGGCCTCGGCCGGATCCAACTCGTTTGCCAGCCTGGTGAGCAAGTGCGGGCGGGTGGAGTCGATCTGGTTCCCTTTCACCACGACGCCATGGGTCAAGACCTGGACGATATCGCCGAGCCAGCCGTGGTACGCCACGCAGGTCAGCGGACCCTACAACTACACCTTCGCCAACGACATCAGCGAGCAGGAGTCCGACTTCATCGAGGACATCGTGTCCGGGGTCGTGTCTATCACGCCGACCTTCGAGGACCTGCAGATCGGCATAGTGGACGCGGGCCTGCTGACCACGTGGACCTACAACCTGTGGGGCCCGGCAAAGTACACCCAGCTGTACGTGCAGCCGACCACGGAGCGGGTCACCTCGGGCGGCTGGGCACTGCTCACCTCGCAGGCCAACATCCAGCAGGTCGTGTACGACTTCTACACCGAGTACCAGTCGCTGCTTTCGTCGTATGAGGCGCAGGGCCAGTACCCGATGAACGGGCCGCTGGAGATCCGCGTCACCGGCCTGGATCAGCCGAGCGAAACCGGCGTCAGCGGCGCGGTCGCCCCGCTGCTGTCGGCCCTGACTCCACGGCCTGACCAGCCCGGCTGGGACGTGTGCGTCTGGATCGACATGCTCACGATCCCGACCACGCCGCAGTGCAACGAGTTCTACGAGCAGATGGAGCAGTGGATCTACGGCCACTACACCGGTTCCTACGCGGCGCCGCGGCCGGAATGGTCCAAGGGCTGGGCCTACACCAGCGCGGGCCCGTGGACCAACACCACGATGCTGACCAGCACCATCCCGGCCGGAGTGAACGCCGGCCAGTCCGCTGACAACTTCTCCGCCGCGGTGTCGGCGTTCAACGGTTACGACCCGTACGGCGTCTTCACCAACACGTTCCTGGCCACGCTGCTGATCTGACTCTTCTTCGACGGGCGGATAGCGCGCGTCAGCGCGCTATCCGGTATGGCTGTGGGTCGCGAGCGTGGCCGCGATTAACACCAGCGCGAAGGTCGTGAGGCCGACCACGCCGTGGGTAGCGACGATCTTCGCCGGGAACGCCTGCTCGGCTCCCCGCGCATGCCTGCCGCCGCGGCCGACCAGCCACCTGGTCAGCATGACGAAACCGAGCATCGCGGAGGTCGCGAGCACCCCGAAACCGATCCAGGCGTACGAGACGTGCCTGGTGAACAGGAAGACCAGCCAGAATGTGAGACCGGTCGTGGCCAGAACCGGATGGGCGAATATGAGCCCGGCCGGGAACACCGTGATCCGGGTCACCTGCTGGCGCAGCCCGCCGTTTGAGAGCCAGACGAACAGCAGGTAGAGCCCGAAGCACGCGGTGCCTGCCCAAATGATCGTCGCGACGAGCTCTAAGTCCGGCACGTGGCTCCTTCTCTCGCCGCTTGCAACTTGCAATCTTACCGCTGCACATCCTGCACCATTTACCGGCCGGGCGTGCCGATACGTCGTTCTCAGGGCTAACGAGATACCTCCGCCATTTAGCTCTGATCACACCCGCCACTTCCGGATACCGTGACCTGGCCCTCACCCCTAATCTGATTGACTGCTTGCCGTGCGCCAGATCTACCCGGTAGCCGGCCCCGAGCTCGAGCTGATAACCACAGCAACAACCGGGCCGCTGCCCGCCTCGGTCGCGCAGCTGGCCGATCTGTACCGGGACGGTACATCGGGGCCAGCGGCAGACCGGCCCTGGATCCGGGCGAACATGGTCGCAAGCGCAGACGGCGCCGCGGCACTGGCCGGGCGCTCGGGCGGCCTGGGCGGGCCCGCGGACCGGATGGTGTTCTACCTCCTCCGCAGCCTGGCCGATGTCATCCTGGTCGGCGCCGGCACGGCGCGGGCCGAGCGGTACAAGCCCGCCCGCGAGTCCCGGCTGTGGGTCGGCCTGCGCGACGGGCGGCCCCCCGCGCCCGCGATTGCCCTGGTCAGCGGCAGCCTGGACCTCGGCGGCTGCGAGCCGCTGCTATCCGACGCCCAGACGATCGTGCTGACCACCGCGGCCGCCGCAGCTGGTGCCGGCGGCACCGGTGCCCGCACCGGCCAAGCCCGGATCGTCGTAGCCGGCGAGCGGCGCGTCGACCTCGGCCAGGCGGTCGCGGCGCTGGTGTCGCTCGGCTTCCGCCAGATCCTGACCGAGGGCGGCCCGCGTCTGCTGGCCCAGCTGGCGCAGGCCGGGCTCGTCGACGAGCTGTGCCTGACCACAAGCCCGGTCCTGGCCGCCGGCACCGCGAGCCGGATCGTCGCGAGCGATCCGGCCGCGGACCGGCCGGATGCGGTGACCGGGCTCGTCCTTGCCCATGTGCTGACCGATGCGGGCTTCCTGTTGTCTCGCTACGTGAAAGGACTGAGCCATCACATGAAAGGAATGGCCGATGCCGCTGCACGCCAAGGTTGATGAGATCCATGGCCCCGCCGAGCTCACGATCAACCCGGTTTTCTGCCAGGAGGTGCCGCCGGTACCGCGGCACCAGCTACCCGCGGAGTCGATGGCGCCCGACACCGCGCTCCAGCTCATCAGGGACGAGCTGATCCTCGACGGCAACGCCCGGCTGAACCTGGCGACGTTCGTCACCACCTGGATGGAGCCGCAGGCCGAGCAGCTCATGCAGGACTGCCTCAGCAAGAACATGATCGACAAAGACGAGTACCCGCAGACCGCGGAGCTGGAGCGCCGCTGCGTCAACATCCTGGCTCACCTGTGGCACGCGCCCTCGGCGGCGCCGGCGGGCAGCGACGAGGGCGGCGCGGCGACCGGCTGCTCCACGACCGGCTCGAGCGAGGCCTGCATGCTCGGCGGGCTGGCGCTCTTGTGGCGCTGGCGCGCCGCCCGCGCCGCGGCGGGAAAGACCGGTCCGGAGCAGCCCAACCTGGTGATGGGCGCGAACGTGCAGGTGTGCTGGGAAAAGTTCTGCCGGTACTGGCAGGTCGAGCCGCGGCTAGTGCCCATGGAGCCCGGCCGGCTGCACCTGACCGGGCCGGAGGCCGCAGTCAGGTGCGACGAGAACACGATCGGCGTGGTGGCGGTGCTCGGCTCCACCATGGATGGCAGCTACGAGCCGGTCGCGGAGATCGCCGCCGCGCTCGACGCGCACCAGGAGCAGACCGGGCAGGACATCCCCGTGCACGTCGACGGGGCGTCGGGCGCATTCGTCGCGCCGTTCCTCGCACCCGACCTGGAGTGGGACTTCCGCGTCCCGCGGGTCGCGTCGATCAACACCTCGGGCCACAAGTTCGGCCTGGTGTACCCGGGCGTCGGCTGGATCGTCTGGCGCGACGCGGCCGCGCTGCCGGACGACCTGATCTTCAACGTCAACTACCTGGGCGGCGAGATGCCGACGTTCGCGCTGAACTTCTCCAGGCCGGGCAGCCAGGTAGCGGCGCAATACTACAACTTCCTGCGCCTGGGCTTCGAGGGCTACCGGGAGGTGCAGCGTACCTGCCAGGAGGTGGCCAGATACCTGGCCGCGGAGATCGGCGCGATGGGGCCCTACGAGCTGCTCTCCGACGGCAGCGACCTGCCGGTGCTGGCGTTCCGCCTGGCCGACCCGCAGAAATCGGGCTACTCGGTCTTCGACCTGTCCGAGCGGCTGCGGCAGCGCGGCTGGCTCGTGCCCGCCTACACCTTCCCCGAGAACATGCAGGACGTCGCGGTGCTGCGGATCGTCGTCAGGTTCGGCTTCAGCCGCGACCTGGCCGAGCTGCTCATCGAGGACCTGCGGGTGCAGGTCAAGGCGCTCGAAGCGGCGCAGCACGAGCCGGTGCCGCTGTTCCCCGAGGGCCAGCGCAGCGCCTTCGCCCACTGATGCGCGGATAGCACGCGCCACCACGCCACCACGCCACGCGGACGCCACCAGCCCGCCACCTGCGGCTGCCATCCTGCTCGGCATGGACCGGCCCGGCACGGCGTTCGGAACGACGCTGCGGCGATGCAGAATCGAGGCAGGCCTCACCCAGGAGGAGCTGGCAAACCGGTCAGGCCTGAGCATCAGGGCCATCAGCGACCTGGAGCGGAACCGGACGGCCAGGCCGCTCATGCGGTCGGTCAGGATGCTGGCCGATGCGCTGGCGCTGTCCGGTGATGACCGGCATGAGTTCGCCGACGTCGCCGTGGCCAGCTGCGCGGAGCGGCCGCTGAGGCTGCTGCGCAGGCTGCAGCCTGTGGCTGCCGACGACCGGGTCCGGCCGCCGGGGTCCCCGCCGTGGGCCGCCGTTCCGCGGCAGCTGCCCGCCTCGGTCAGAAACCTCGCCGGCCGGCAGCGCGAGCTCGCGGCACTGGCTGGTCTACTCGAGGAGGCAAGCAGCCGAGCCCTGCCGATGCCAATCGTGGCCATCGGCGGGATCGTCGGCACGGGCAAGACCGCGTTGGCGGTCCGCTGGGCTGGCGAGGTGGCCGCCCGGTTTCCTGATGGCCAGCTGTACGTCGACCTGGGCGGGTTCGGTGCGGCTGAGGACCCGCTGCCGACGGCGGCTGTGCTCGACGGGTTCCTGCACGCGCTGGCGGTACCGCCCGGCCAGCGGCCCCGCCTGCCAGCGGACAAGGCAGCGATGTACCGCAGCATTGTCGCGGGACGAAGGATGCTCATCCTGCTCGACAATTCCCGCCACGCCGGGCAGGTCAGGCCGCTGCTGCCCGGCTCCGGCAGCTGCCTGACTCTGGTGACCAGCCGGGACGAGCTGGCGGGCCTGGCCGCTACGCACGGGGCCCTGACGATCAGCCTGAACGTGCTCGATACCGAAGCGGCGGAAGAGTATCTGATCAGCTGCCTCGGCACTGACCGCATCGCCGGCGAGGCGCAGGCCACGAGAGAGCTGATCGAGCTTTGCGCCGGGCTTCCGCTTGCCCTGAGCATCGTCGCGGCGCAGGCCGCGGCCCGTCCGGGGATGCCTCTTGGCGCGTTTGCCGCGAGACTGCGGGGACAGGCGGGCGGGCTCGATGCGCTTGATGCGGGCGATCCGGCATGCAATCTGCGTTCGGCGATCTCCTGGTCCCACGATCTTCTGGACGAACATGCAGCCCGGATGTTCCGGCTGCTCGGCCGGCACACTGACCAGGAAATTCGCCTCCAGGCCGCCGCCAGCCTGGCCGGCATCGGCCCGGCCGAGGCCCGGCGGCTGTGCGATCAGCTCATCCGCGTCGGCTTACTGCGCGAGTGCGGTGCGTACCGCTACGTCATTCACCCGCTGCTCCGCGCGTACGCCGCGGAAGTGGCGGACGCCGATCGGGCCGAGGCCACCGGCCCGCCGACCAGGCCCGGGGCTTCCCTGCGTGACAGCTGCCTGACAACCACCCCCAGCAGCCGGTCGGCCGGCACGTACCCGAACTTCCTCGAGTCGTAGCTCACGGCTGGGTTGTCGCCGGTCACTACCAGCCGGTCAGCCGGAACCCGCTGCCGGCCCGGCTCCCCCGCCGCCTGCCGCAGCGGCCCGCAGGCTGCGGGCCAGCTATCGCCGGGCAGGGCGGCGACCCGCTTGATCATCCAGCCTCTGCTGGCACCGTGAGACCGCGGCGGCGCGGCCCAGCCGCCTGACTCATCCGGCTGCTCGAACACCACGACCTGGCCGATCCGTAGCCTGCCGATGGTGGCGCGCCGTACCAGCACCCGATCGCCGGCCATGTACGTCGGCAGCATGCTGAGGCCCGACACGGTCACTATCGATACCCACCGCCGGAGTGTCCAGGCAGTGGCGAGGAGCCCGGCGAGCAGGATTCCGATGGCCGCAGAGTAGATCATCGGCGGTCCGTCACTGGCGCCGGCTCAGGCGAGGCCGACCTTGCCGCCGCGGCTGGCGCCACCAGGTAAGCAACGTCCTCCCAGCGGATCAGGAACATCGCGCAGATGATGCCCGCCGCGCCGGCCACGCAGCCGCCCGCCGGGACGCCCTGCCCGGCCGACCGGCCGGCCAGCAGGCTACCGAGCAGGCCGATCGTCACCAGTGCAACCAAGCCGACGTTGCGGACCAGGTGGGCCAGCCCGAGCGGCGGACCCGTCTCCGAACCCGCACCGAAGCAGGCGCAGCGCACCGCGGTCCCCCGCGATATGACCGTGGCCACTCCCCCGGCAAGCACCGCAGTCAGAACCCAGCATGCAGCCAGGGCTGACACCGAGAGCAGGCGCGCCGCAGAACCCGACAGCACGGTCGTCGCGACCGCGGTCGTCAGAAGGGCCGCAGTAGCCGCCTCGCCGATGGCCAGGATTGCGGCGACGGCAGCCAGCAGCCGTGCCGGCACCAGGGCCGTCCTTCCCAGCCCGGCCCTGAACGACCGGTATGCCCGGATGCTGCGCAGCTTCGACGCAGCTGACGTGCCATACACGCAGGCGGCAACCACCTGCACGCCGACGACGACCTCATTCATGTGCGCTCCCTGCGTAAACGGGCTCCGTGGCCTCAGCTGCAGTGCCCGCCGCGGTCACATAGCCCTTCGCCTGCAACGTGAACAACTGCGCGTACTGACCGCCGTGCGCCATCAGCTCGTCGTGGCTGCCCTGCTCGCAGACCACCCCGTCCCTCAGCACCACAATGGTGTCGGCGTCCCGAATGGTATTCAGCCGGTGACTGATGAGCACCGTTGCCCGCCGAGTGCGGTCAGCCCGCAGGGTCTCGTGCAGGTCGTGCTCCGCCTGAGCGTCGAGCCCGGAGCTGGGCTCATCCAGGATCGCCAGGTCCCGGCCGCCGCGGACGAAGGCGCGGGCCACTGCGAGCCGCTGCCACTGCCCACCCGACAACAGGACACCTGCCTGCGGATCTGCGCCATCGGCTGCGTCCCAGTACGCACGGCTGAGCAGGGTCTGGTACTGCCTGGGCATCGCGACAATGCTGTCGTGCACGCCGGCCAGGCGGGCCGCCGCCACCAGCGCCTGCTCCTGACCAGCCTTGGTCAGATCGCCGGCAGCTATGTTGTCGGCCACGCTCAGCTCGTATTCCATGTAGTCCTGGAACACCGCGCTGACCCGGCAGCGCAGGCCCGCAAGGTCGATCGCGCGCAGGTCGACTCCATCCCACAAGATCCGGCCGCGGTCCGGATCGTAGAGCCGGCACAAGAGCTTGGCCAGCGTGCTCTTGCCAGCGCCGTTGCGCCCCGCCAGGGCCACAACCTGACCGTGCGGAATGAAGCAGCTCACCCCGCGTAGAATCCACGGCGTATCCGGCCCGTACCGGAACCACACATCTTGCAGTTCAATGCCGCGCCGCAAAGGTAGGGCCGGCAACGGCTCGGCGGCCAGCTCCAGGTCCGGCCCCTCGGCCAGGACGTCCTCGTAGCAACCGAACAGCAGCGTCGACTGATAGACCATGGCCGCGTTCGTGATGATCGCCGTCAGGGTGCCAGCGACCGCCGCCAGCGCCGCCACGAACATCGTCAGATCACCGAGCGTCAGCCGCCCCGCCGCAACAGCGAGCACCGCCCACCACAGGCCGCCTGCGGTCACCGCTCCGCAAAGCACGGCAAGCGCGCTGTCGGTTGCCAGGGCTCGACGGTCGACTTGCTGGCCGGCTTCCTGCACGGCCCGAAGCTCACCTAGCATCCTGCCGCGGAAGAACTCGCCGAGGGCGAACAGCCGGATTTCCTTGGCTGCGGCCAGCTCGGACAGCAGGCTCGAGTAGAAGACCTGCCGCCGCTGCCCGTGGCTGATACCGGTGATCATCGCTATTCGCCGCCGGGCGACGGCCCGCTCGCCGAACACCGCCGGGATCGCCGCAACGACCACGATCAGTGCCATCATCGGGCTAATCACGGCGAGCGTGACGAGGAACCCGCCCAGCGTCAGGGCCGACTGGGCGACGCCCATCGCGCAGGTGACCATCTGAGCCGGGCCGGCCACGCCGGCCTGCTGGGCCAGCCGGAGCCGGTCTTGGAAATCAGGGCTCTCGAGCCTGCGCAGCCCGGGAAGGCGGCCAACCGCGGTGAAGAGCGCGGCGAGGGTATGCAGTTCCAGCGCCCGACCGGCCTGCGCGGCCAGATACTGCCCGGCCGCCGGTATCACCATGCTCAGGCAGCCGACGCCGGCGAGCCCGGCAATCAGCGGCATGACTTCGTGACGCGAGCCCCCGGTCGCTATCGCGTCCACGATCAGCCGAAGCAGGCCAGCTGCCGTCACCGGCGCTAGACCGCCAAGCACCATGACGATCAGCTGTCCTGCGACGGCGCCCCACTGTGCTTGCCAGGCCAGTACGACCGCCTTCCACATCAGGCCGCATTGCCCTGCTCGCCGCAAGGTTGACGATCCATCAGCGCTCATCGGACCGCGGCGGGCTCTGGCAGCGCGGCCGGGTCGAATCCGCTGGCAACGACCGCGCCGTCGGAGTCCAGCAGGCAGAACGCCGGGAACCCCGACACCTGGAACGCGCGGGCGATAGCGCCATCGGGCTCTTCGAACACGAGCTGCGCGACCCGTCGGAGGTCGTCCAGATAGGCCGGAGGTTCGTCGGGCGATCCGAGTACCACCGCGAGCATGCCGTCACGGGCCAGCCGATGGCTGCGCACGTAGTCCAGGAACGGCGCGACCTTGCCGGGGCAGGCCGAGCACGTGGTGGAAAAGAATGCGGCCATCCGGATCTCGGCCGGTCCCGTCATGGGCTGCCCGTCCATGGTGACCGAGGCAAACGCCGCGGGCGAGTCACCCTCGGCAAGTCCGACGACGGGTGGCGCAGCCGCCAAGCCAGCCCGGCCGAAGCTACCGATCTGCTCAGCCTGCTCGCGCAACCGGCGGATTACCCCGAAGGTAAGCAATAGGTCTGCGAGGCAGATAAGTCCGACGAGAATGACGGCAGCTATGAGCACAGCCATGACAACTCCATTTTCTGGGTCGCGTCAGAGGTGAATGCCGAATGCCGCGGCCACGAGGCCGCGGCACTCGCCGTAATGAGCTAGCAGGATTGCTCGTAGCAGCTGCTGCAGGTGAAGGTGCAGTTGGAGTGCCAATTGCACTCCTGCACCTTCTGCTTGCCGGATTTGCACGCAGTACAGGTCTGGTAGAACACACCCGAGCAGCCCGCGGCCGCTGTCTTCTGCGGGACCAGCGCACTGAGCATGCGGTCCGCGAGCGACGTTGCAAAGCGCATGTGTTGAGCTCCCTTCTGATGCCGATAGGACAGATTTATGAACTTAAGCGCTGAAAGACTGATTATCCAGGCGGTTCTCTGGCGGCCTTCCGGCAGCTTCCGGCAGCTTCCGGCAGTGCGGTTGTGGCATCATGCGAGGGAGCTACGGGAGTGTCATTAAAGGGGCGATATGTGGTTTGGCCTGCTTGGCCCCCTAGTGGTACGGATAGCCGACCAGGAGCAGCGTCTGCCTGCTGCCAAGCAGCGAGTACTGCTCGCGGCCTTGCTGCTCATGCCGGGCCAGGTGGTGTCCGCAGCGCGGCTGACCGAGCTGCTCTGGAACGGCGAGCCCCCCAAGGGCGCCGAAGTCACGCTTCGCAGCCACGTGAAACGGCTCAGGCAGGCCCTGGGCCCGGCCGGCGGTGCGCGCATTGTCAGCCGTCCCGGCGGCTACCTGATCGAGGCCCGGACCGACGAGCTTGACGTCGCACAATACGAGGCGCTGTGTGCAGCCGGCGAGTCAGCTGCGTGCGCGGGCGACTGGCAGCGTGCCGCCGACACGCTGACCGAGGCGCAGCGGCTGTGGCGCGGTCCGCCGTTTGCCGACGTTCCCAGCCAGGTACTTCAGGTCGCCGAGGTGCCGCGGCTTGAGGAGCTGCGCCTGCAGGCGATCCAGTGCCGGATCGAGGCAGACTTGCAGCTCGGCCGGGCCATGCGGGTGCTATCCGAGCTTCAGACGCTGGTCGCCGAGCAACCGCTGCGGGAGCCATTCCACGGTCAGCTCATGCTCGCGCTCTATCGGTGCGGCCGGACCGCGGACGCGCTCGCGGTCTTCCGCCGGGCCCGCGGGGCCCTGGTCGCGGAGATCGGCGTCGAGCCAGGACCGGAACTGCAGCTCCTGCATCGGCGCATCCTGGCCGGCGATACCGGCCTGCGGGCAGCCAGCGCGAATCAGGCTGCGGAGCCGGCTGCAGTGCATCCCGCCCGCGCGGCACCGGTGCCGCGGCACCTGCCGCCAGCGCTTCCCGGCTTCGTCGGCCGAAGCGCCGAGCTAGGCCAGCTGACCGACATGCTGGACGCCTGGGCCGCTACCGACGGCACTACCGTCATCGGCGTCATCAGCGGACCGGCCGGGGTGGGCAAGACCACGCTGGCCGTGTACTGGGCTAATCAGGCTGCCAGCGACTGCCCAGACGGGCAGCTCTATCTCGACCTGAACGGCTTTGCCCCGGCCGGGGCCCCGCTGACCCAGGACGAGGCGGTGAGCCGCGTACTGGAGGCACTGCAGGTGGCGCCGGCCAGGGTCCCGGCCAGCCTGCACGGCCGAATCGGCTTGTATCGCAGCCTGCTGTCCGAGCGCCGGCTGCTGCTCGTGCTTGATAATGCCAGGGACGCGGAACAGGTGCGACCGCTGCTGCCCACCGGAGCCGGCAGCCTGGTGCTGGTCACCAGCCGTGTCCCGCTGACCGGACTTATGGCTCTCAATGGTGCCAAGCTGCAGATGCTCGACGTCTTCAGCGAGCAGGAAGCGCAGCAGATGGTGATGGCCCGGCTCGGCGAGCGCATCACGCAGGCCGACCGTGCGGCCACTGCCAGGCTGATTAGCGCCTGCGGCAGGCTGCCGCTGGCGCTGGCCGTCGCCTCAGCACTGGCCGCGGTTCGGCAATCACGATCGCTGACCGACGTGGCCAACGACCTGGCGCGGGCCAGCACGCGGCTGGACGCGCTGGATGCGGGCGAGCAGAACGTGAACGTGCGGTCGGCCCTGCATTCCTCCTACCGAACGCTTGAGGCAGCCCCGGCCAGGATGTTCCGGCTACTCGCCGAGCATCCCGGTCCCGACATCGCGTCGCCCGCCGCCGCCAGCCTGGCTGGCCTGCCGCCCGCCGCGGCCGTAAGGGCGCTGGCCAATCTGACCGGACTGCACCTGCTAACCGAGCACCAGCCCGGCCGCTATCGCCTGCACGACCTGGTCCGGCTGTATGCCGCCGAGATGCTGGCCGCGGACGAGCCGCAGGAAGGCAGGCGCGCCGCCGGGTGCCGGATGCTCGATCATTATCTGCACGCGGCCTGGGCCGCAGCGCTCGCGATCAATCCGAGCCGGGAAGCGCCACGGCTGCGGGCAGCCGGACCCGCCATCACGGCCGAGGTCATGACCGATGCCCGCCAGGCCAGCGCCTGGCTAACCGCCGAGCATCAGGGGCTCATGCGGCTCATTGCCTACGCCGCGGACACCGGATCGGACGCGCATGCGGTCCAGCTGCCGTGGGCGCTGTCGGACTTCCTCGACCGCGGCGGCCACTGGCCCGATTTCGCCGCAAGCCAGCAGATAGCGGTGGCTGCCGCCATACGGGCGGGCGACAAGGTGGCCGAAGCGCGCGCGCACCGATATCTCGGCCGAGCCGTGTTCGCGCTCCAGGACATGGACAGCGCTCATGAACATTTCTCCCGCACGCTGCAGCTCCGGCACGAACTCGCGGACCCGGCGGGCGAAGCCGGGGCCCTTATTGACCTGTGCCGCGTGCACGAGACGCGCGGCGACGGACCTGAAGCCATTCGCTGCGCCAAGCGGGCCCTTGACCTTTACCGTGCCCAGGGGGACCTGGTCGGCGAGGCGTTCGCGCTTAATGCAGTGGCCTGGCATCAGGCACTTGACGAGAACTTCGCCGAGGCCCTCGTGCACGGCAAGCAGGCGGTCGAGCTGTCGCTGAAGATTGACCGGCCGATGATCCGGGCGCTGGCCATGGACAGCGTGGGCTACGTATACCACCACACGGGCAGGCCGACTCTGGCTATCGCGTGGTACCAGCAGGCGATCGAGATTCTGGTCAGTCTCGGTGACCGCTACGCCACCGCGCGCGCGCTGAATTACATGGGAGACGCACACAACGCGGCGGGTGACCCGGCGGCCGCCGAACAGACCTGGCGCGAAGCGCTGGCCATTCTCGATGATCTTGAGCACCCGGAAGGCGACAGGCTGCGGCAGAAGCTCGCCGCCTGCGGCTTGTCCGGCTCAGAATGACTTTCCTACCGGATCATGGCCTGGCGTGCTGGTCCATCTGCTCGCGCAGCTGCGGCCCGGCCTGGGTGCGCAGCGCGGTCCACCGCTCGTCGGTCCACTGGGCGTTCTCCAGCACCATCATGGCGACCGCGTCGCGCAGGTGCCCGTCGCCCGACCCCAGGACGTCCTCGAGGAAATCGCAGCTGCGGCCCGCAAGCTCCTCGTTCCCGGTATCGATGGCCTTGAGCAGCACCTCGTCAAGCACCGCACCGAGCACCCGGTAGGCGCCGAACTCGGCATGCAGGTTCATGCCGAGGATCGCGTTGATCCGGTCCAGCCGACTGCCGGAGCGCTCCGGGTCGGCGTCCTCGACCTCGGCCAGGTCGTCGTCGTCCAGGTCAAAGGCGTCGGCTGCCAGGGCCGCCAGCACCGGAGCGGTCTCCGGGAGGGCGGTGAGCAGGGCCTTGGGCAGGCCCCAGACCGTGAGCTCGGTCATTTCACATTCGCCAGCGCGCCGGGCCGGGCGACCCGGTCAGGTCAGGCGCCCTTGCGCAGGCGGTCCAGCGCCTCGGCGAGTATCGCGGCTCCATCGGTGTCGTTGCGCCGCTCCTTCACGTAGGCGAGGTGCGTCTTATAGGGCTCGGCATGGGGCGGAGATGGCGGGTTCGCCTCGTCCTGGCCCGCGGGCAGGCCGCAGCGCGGGCACTCCCAGAACTCGGGCACCTGCGCGTCGGTCGCGAAGCTCGGGATGGTCTCGTGCCGGTTGCAGCACCAGAAGGAGACCCGCACCCGCGGGGCCGCCTCGCCGCGCTCAGCCTCCCCCATCGGCCCAGCCCCGACCCGGCTGCCGCGAATGGCGTTGCCACTACTCACTGCTCACCCCTTGCTCAAGACCGCTGCCCGTGCCGGCAGCACCGCTCGCGCGGCCCGCACCGGCCGCGGTCCAGCCGCCTACTTGTCCAGAATGCCCAGCGCCACGATCGAAAGGAACCAGATGATCCCGGTGATGATCGTGATCCGGTCCAGGTTCCGCTCGACCACAGAGGACGAGCCAAGCGAAGACGAGATGCCGCCTCCGAACAGGTCAGACAGGCCGCCGCCCTTACCCTTGTGCAGCAGGACGAGCAGGATCATCAGCAGGCTCGTGATGATCAGGATCACGGAAAATGCGATAGTCACTGCGGCTTCTCGTCTCTCCGGCTGTGGTCCTACCTCGGCGGATCGTACGTCAGGCGGACGTACCCTGATCACGATACCGGCAGATTCTGACGAACTCGCCAGGATCGAGACTGGCGCCCCCCACCAGCGCTCCATCGATGTCCGATTCGGCCATGATCGCGGGCATGTTGTCGGGCTTCACTGATCCGCCATACAGAATACGCGTACTGCGGCCGGTCGCGTCCCCGTGAACGGCCGAAATACGATTCCGGATAGCCCGGCAGACCTCCTCGGCGTCGGCCGGGGTGGCCACTTCGCCGGTACCGATCGCCCAGACCGGCTCGTAGGCGATCACCAGGCCGGCCACCTGCTCGGAGGTCAGGCCCGCCAGCCCGCCGTCCAGCTGGCTCGCCACCAGCTCCAGATACTGGCCGGCCTGGCGTACCTCGAGGGTCTCTCCGACGCACAGGATGGGCGTCATGTCCCGGTCCAGGATGGTCCTGACCTTGGCGTTGACCAGGCCGTCGTCCTCGTGGTGGTACTGCCGCCGCTCCGAGTGGCCGGCCAGCACGAACCGGCAGCCCAGCTTGGCCAGCATCCGGGCCGAGACGTCGCCGGTGTAGGCGCCGTCCTGATGGGGGGATACGTCCTGAGCGCCCCACAGCAGCTGCAGCTTGTCTCCCTCGATCAGGGTCTGGACGCTGCGCAGGGAGGTGAACGCCGGCAGCACGGCGATATCAGCCGCCGAGTAGTCCTTCTCGACCAGCGAGAATGCCAGCTTCTGGGTGAGCGCGATCGCCTCGAAGTGGTTGTTGTGCATCTTCCAGTTGCCGGCGATCAGCGGCTT
>JASHOV010000414.1 GCA_030038495.1 Streptosporangiaceae bacterium | reverse complement strand
GGAGGCGGGCGCTCCGGCCCGGCGCGGCAGCCGGGCCGCGACGGCCAGGTGACCGCGACCAGGGGCGCGGGCACCGGCGCCGCCGAGCTGGTCGTCGGCCGTAATCCGGTCATCGAGGCGCTGCACGCCCGAGTGCCGGCGACGGCCCTGCACGTCGGGCCGCGACTCGACGACGACGAGCGGATCGGGCAGGCCGTGATGCTCGCCGCCGACCTCGGCATCCCGGTAGTGGAGGCCGGTCGCGCGGAGCTCGACCGGCTCACCGGCGGCGCGATCCACCAGGGCATCGCGCTGCGGATTCGCCGCTACTCTTACGCCGACCCCGACGACCTGGTACAGGCGGCGCACGACCAGGACGTGCCGCCCCTGATCGTGGCGCTGGACGGCGTGACCGACCCGCGGAACCTCGGCGCGGTCGCCAGGTCGGTTGCTGCGTTCGGCGGGCACGGCATCCTGGTGCCCTCCAGGCGATCGGCCGGGGTGTCCGCCGGCGCATGGAAGGCATCGGCCGGCGCGCTCGCTCGCGTGCGCGTTGCCCAGACCGCGAACCTGACTCGTGCCCTGACCAGCTACCAGGAGAACGGGCTGTTCGTGGCGGGCCTGGCCTCCGACGGCAGCGAGGACATTGGCCAGCTGGCGCTCGCTGACTCCCCGCTCGTCCTGGTGGTCGGCTCCGAGGGCAAGGGCCTGTCTCGGCTGGTCGTCCAGCACTGCGACGTGGTGGCAAGGATTCCGATCACCGGGCAGGCCGAGTCGCTGAACGCGGGGATCGCGGCCAGCATCGCCCTGTACGCGGTGGCCAGGACCCGGGCCACGGCCCTCTAGCGCAGCCAGGAACCACGTCTGTGCGTATCTGGTGCCACCATGCCGGCACCAGATACGCACAGACGGCGCGTCCGGCGCCAGGAACCCGCGCCGGCCCGCATCGGCACGTCCTCATCGGCTTATCGTGGTGTGCGTGAGGTGATCGCATGCACGTGACCGGGGCTGCCGAGGCTGCGCGGGCTCGGATGGTAGCGGACCTGCGATCCCACGGGCGCGCCCTCAGCAAGCCGGTACAGGACGCGTTCGCGAAGGTTCCTCGGCACTTGTTCCTGCCCGAGATCGCCGCAGCGGATGCGTACCGAGATGAGGCCTTTGTACTTAAATGCGGACCGGACGGAATTCCCGTCAGCTCGTCCTCGCAGCCCGCGATGATGGCGATCATGCTCGAGCAGCTCGAGCTCGGGCGCGGTCACAGAGTGCTGGAGATCGGCACGGGCAGCGGGTACAACGCGGCCCTGATGTCGCTCATCGTCGGCCAGGAGGGCAAGGTGACGAGCGTCGACATCGACGCCGAGCTGGTCGCGCGGGCGCGCGCGAGCCTGGACGCGGCCGGCTTTCCGGACGTGAAGGTCACGTGCGGGGACGGCGGTTACGGCGATCCGGGCGGCGCTCCCTACGACCGGATCATCGTCACGGCCGGGGCCTGGGACATCGCTCCGGCCTGGCTGGAACAGCTGACCGCCTCGGGGCGGCTGGTACTTCCGCTGTCCCTGTGCGGCGTCGAGCTATCGGTCGCACTCGGCCGCGGCGACGGCAACTGGCGGAGCAGCTCTGCCTGCCGCTGCGGTTTCGTCGCCATGCTGGGCGCGTTTGCCCGGCCGCAGCTTGCGCTTCGGCTCGGCGGTCCCGACGTTGTGCTGATCCAGATAGCCGACGACGGCGACGTTGACCCCGAGGCAGTGCGCGGCGCGCTGGCCGGCCCCTACGTCGAGATGGAGACCGGGCTCCAGACTGCCGACCAGGCCGAGCTCGCGGACCTGGATATGTGGCTGACGCTGACCGAGCCGCAGTTGCGCCGGCTGACGGCTCTGAACGCCGCCGTGCGGGTGCCGGGTGAGCTGCTGCCGATGGGCGGCATGGCCAGTCATCTGGAGGATGCCGGCCACGTCGGCATTGCCGCGCTGCTGCCGGGCGCCGCCGGGCTCGGCTCCTCGCAGGTGCGAGTTCGCGGGTACGGGCCTGGCGGCGAGGAGCTTGCCGCCTATCTCGGTGCCCGGGCGCGGGTCTGGGCGGGGCGCGGCCGGCCCGGCGCGGCGGATGTCGAACTGACGGTGTGGACGGCGGCGGACACACCGCCCGCGGCACCGGGGCCGGTGGTGCTGGAGCGACCCAGCGCGAAAATCGCCGTCGGCTGGCGCAGGCGGAGGCCGACCGCTTAGCTGGCGCGCTCTCCGCTCTCGTACAGCAGCGGCGGCGGACCCACAATGAGCGGGTCGGGCTGTCCCACGATCTTGTCGTCCCTGCCCTCGTAGGGAATGCTGGACAGCACGTACCGCAGGGCCTCAAGGCGCGCGCGCTTCTTGTCATTGCTCTTCACCACGGTCCACGGTGCGTCCGCGACGTCGGTAAAGAAGAACATGGTCTCCTTGGCCTCGGTGTACTCATCCCACTTATCCAGCGAGGCCAGGTCGACCGGGCTGAGCTTCCATTGCTTCACCGGGTCGACCTGCCGGTCGACGAACCGCCGCAGCTGCTCGGACCTGGAGACCGAGAACCAGAACTTAATCAGCTTGATCCCGTCCCTGGCCAGCATCCGCTCGAACTCAGGTGCCTCCCGCAGGAACTCCATGCATTCTTCCGGTCGGCAGAATCCCATCACCCGCTCGACGCCCGCCCGGTTGTACCAGGACCGGTCGAACATGACGATCTCGCCGGCGGCGGGCAGGTGGGCTACGTACCGCTGCAGGTACCATTCCGTCCGCTCGCGCTCCGTTGGCTTCTCCAGGGCCACTACCCGGGCACCACGCGGGTTGAGGTTCTCCGTGAAACGCTTGATCGTGCCGCCCTTGCCTGCCCCGTCCCTGCCCTCGAACACGATGACGAGCCGGCCGCCCGTGGTCTTGATGTGCCGCTGCAGCTTGAGCAGTTCGATCTGCAGCCCGCGCTTCGCCTGCTCGTACTCCTTGCGGCCCAGCCGGACGCTGTACGGGTAGTCCTCACGCCAGGTCTGCACCACGCTCCCGCCGGGCCGGGCCAGGACCGGCCGACCCTTGCGGTGCTGGATGCGCAGGCCAAGCTGCGCCGCAAGACCGTCGAGGATATTGGCAGGCTGAGCGTCAGCACGCTTGGCAGTCACTTAACCACCTTGCGCCAAGACGGTCCAGATCGCCGGCTTTTCTGACTCACTTGTGCGCGGCAGCCCTGGAGCGGGCGTCCTTGACGGCCGAGGAGGTCTTCCCGGCTAGTTCCTTGACCCGTTCCGTTACCCGCCCGGCGCCCTGCCCGGCAGCCCGCCTGGCCTGCGCGGCCGCGTCGCCTGCCTGCATGCCCGCCCGCTGCATGGCGTCGCTGCCCGCGTACCTGGCCTTGGCCTGCTGGTACAGCCCTTCAGCTGAACCCCTGATCTTCGCGACGAGACTCACTTTGTCCTCCGTCCTTCGACGAGACACCGTCGTGGCAAGCCGCGATCTTGCTCCGGCTTAGATACCCTCGGCGCTACACAGCACACTCGGGTCGGGTGCGCAGGCTGTTCTACCCCTATCGCCCTGGTTACATCACGATTCGGTCTTGCGGAATGACCTTTGTGGCAACCAGCCGTTAGGCTGAAACGTCTGGAAATACGGTTGTGTTCTCGGGTCGTCCCAGGTTGGTTTCGGGGCGGCCCTCGGCGGGTGGCGCACATTTGTGGGAGCACTATGAGGAAAAGATCTGTTCGGCGTTGGCTGTCCGGCGCGGGAGCGCTGGCAGCGGTGGGGGCGCTGGCCTGCGGCCAGGGAATCGCGAGCGCGTCGGCAAACCCGAGATCCGCTACTGACGGCAGCACGGCCCCGCAGGCCCAGGCGTACAAGCCGCCCAGTCATGACCTGTATTACGGTGACACCGGCCCGGCGGTGAAGAATGTCCAGGAGCGCCTGAACTCCCTGCACTATTACGCCGGTCCGGACAACGGGGTCTACGGCGGTGACCTGGAGTGGGCGGTCTGGGCATTCAAGTCGGCCGAGGGGCTGCCGGTGAACGCGAGTACCTATGACACGATCACCTGGGCCTTCCGCCGTGATCTTGCCCACCCGAAGCCGCCGCCGGTGCTCGTGCCGAACGGCGGCGCGGAGCGGGTGGAGATCAACCTTGCGCGGCAGATACTTGTTCTGTACAAGCACGACAGGGTGCACCTGATTCTGCGCATTTCGAGCGGAGGCGGTTACTACTTCTGCAACCCGCCGTCAGGTGGCGGCGGCTGCGGGTATGCCGTGACCCTGGACGGGAACTTCCACGCCGACTACTTCATCCCTGGCTTGGACATCGTCCCGCTCGGCTCGATGTACAACCCGGTGTTCTTCGACCCGGCGGCCGGTCAGGCCATGCACGGCGGCGACCCCGTCCCGTGGTACCCCGCGTCGCACGGCTGCGTCCGGCTGCAGGAGGACGTGGAGAACTGGTTCCACACGGAACTGGTGGTCGGCGGACCGCACGCCACGCCGGTCTACGTGCGCGGCATCGCCCCGTATTACCTCTAGCCGCGATCGCAAGGGCCCGCCCCGCCAGGTGACTGGCGGGGCGGGTTTTTGTTGTGCTCGCGCGCTCTTCCCGTTCTCGCGCTTTTCGTGTAAACACCTTATGAACGAGACATAAACGGATTGATGTCGCTTGGGGAGGTATGGATCTGTGAGCAGACTCGTCAGGCCATCCCGGCTCGCGGTGGCTGCGGCCGTCGCGACGGCGCTCATCGCGCCTGCCGCCGTTCCCGCCATGGCGGCGTCGCATGCGTGCGGCGGCACGGGCAGCGTTACCACCGTCAACGGGACACTCTCCGACGGCGCCACCTACGAGATCCAGTGCCCGGCCGGCGCCTGGAACGGCACGCTGTTCCTGTACAGCCACGGGTACGTGGAGCCCGGCTCGCCGAACCCGGCGCAGGACGTCGGCGACCCGGTGACCGGCGCGTGGATGCTCGGGCACGGATTTGCGCTGGCCGGCTCGTCGTACGCCACGACCGGCTGGGCGATTCAGCAGGCTCTGCCCGATCAGATCAACACGCTCGACGCCTTCCGCGCCGACTACGGCCGGCCGAGCCAGACCATCGCCTGGGGTCACTCCCTCGGCGGCATCATCACCGCCGGCCTGATCCAGGACTACCCGCAGCGGTTCACGGCCGCGCTGCCCATGTGCGGCGTGCTGTCCGGCGGCGTCGCGACCTGGAACATCGCGCTGGACTCGGCCGTCGCCTTCCAGCAGCTGCTCGGGTCGGGCAGCTCGCTGCAGGTCGTGGACATCAGCGACCCCACGGCCAACCTGGAGACCGCCGAGACGGTAGCGGCGACCGCGCAGGCCACCGCGGCCGGCCGGGCCCGGCTCGCGCTGAGCGCGGCGCTGGCGGACACGCCGGGCTGGTTCACGTCGCTGTCGGCCGAGCCCGCGGCCACCGACTACACCGCGCAGGAGGCCAACCAGTATCTGTGGGAGACGGAGGTCGACTTCCCGTTCGCGTTCGACCTGCGGGCCAACCTCGAGCAGGATGCGGGCGGCAACCCGTCGTGGACGACCGGCGTCAACTTCGCGCAGCAGCTGCGCAAGTCGGCCGACTACCGCGAGGTCGTGGCGCTGTACCAGGCGGCCGGACTCAGCCTGCGGGCCGACCTGCGCACGCTGAACCGGGCGACGAGGATCAGCGCCGACCCGAAGGCGGTGGCCTACCTCGCTCGGTACATCAGCTTCGACGGGAAGCTGTCCGTACCGGTGCTGACGTTGCACACCACCGGCGATGGGCTTGTCGTGCCCGAGAACGAGCAGGCCTACGCTCAGGTCGTGCGGCGGGCTGGTGACAGCCGCCTGCTGCGGCAGATATTCGTCGCCCGCGCCGGGCACTGCGCCTTCACCCCGGCCGAGACGATCACCGCGGTGCAGGTGCTGCTGAACCGCGTCCGCACCGGCAGGTGGGATACGCGGGCGCTACAGGTGGCAAGCCTCAACAGCGCCGCCGCGGCGCTCGGGCCCGGCTACAACATCTTCACCGCGCAGGGCGACAGCTGCCCGGTCGGCGCCCCGGTCGACGGTGTCTGCGCCACCGCGCCGGCCTTCGTCCGGTACCAGCCGCGTCCGTATCTGCGGCCGTTCGACCTCGGGTCGCGCCACCGGTACCGGCACCGCCGCTGACCCGCCGGCATGCGATTTTCCGCGTGCCCGATATATCGGGCACGCGGAAATTAGCGGCTACTGCTACCGGCGCCCGAGAGTTAGCCTTAAAAGTAGGGATCATGCCTCGGCGGGCAGATCGGGGGAGTGGCTATGAGCGGGTCCAGCCGACGGTGGCTTGCTATTACGGGCGTCCTTGGAGCGGCCGTGTGGGGTTCGGCCATGACGGCCGGGGCACCCGCGCAGGCGGCCAGAACCACCGCGGAATCGGCTGCCTACGTGCCGCCCAGCCATGACCTCTTCTACGGCGACAAGGGGCCGGCCGTGCGCAGCGTGCAACTCCGCCTGACCCAGCTTCACTACTACCCCGGACCCATAGACGGGGTGTACGGGGAAGACACGGAGCAGGCGGTCTGGGCCTTCAAGGAAGTCCAGGGCCTGCCGATGAACGCCTACAGCAACTCGGTCATCACCTACGGCTTCCGCCGTGCGCTCGTCCACCCGAAGAACCCGTACGTGCTCATCAAGCACGGCCCGGCGGACCGGATCGAGATCAACCAGACACGGGAGATCCTCGTGCTGTACCGGGACAACCGGCCCAGGGTGATCCTGCACGTCTCCACCGGCGGCAACTGCCTCATCGACCAGGGGTGCGGCTGGATCACGCCGGACGGGAATTACACCGCGCTGTACTACGATCCCGGCTGGGTCACGGTCCCGCTCGGCGAGATGTACAACCCGGTGTTCTTCATCGGCACCGCGTACGCGATCCACGGCGACATTCCCGTGCCCTGGTATCCGGACTCGCACGGGTGCGTGCGGATCTGGATGGATGCGGCGGCGTGGTTCCACGACGACGTGAACGTCAATCCCGACGGCGGCGGGACTCCCATCTACATCAGGGGAACGGCGCCCTACAACAGCCTGGCCAACTAGGTACCGCCCGGCCCTACTTGCGCTTGACCGGCCCCATCTTCGCCAGCCGCCGCCAGGTCAGCAGCGAGAACGCGACGCCAAGCGCGAGCAGGCAGGCCATGTCGGTCAGCCACGCCTTGACCGTGTGGTCCCAGAGCGGGTCCGACGACGAGGAACTGGCCGCAGTCGTGGTGGTCGGCGCGCTCGGGCTCGGGGTCGGGCTGACGGTTGCCGACTTCGGTTCGTGCTTGACCGGGGACAGCCTGGCGACGGTCATAGCCGAGCGGGCGTGCCCGGCGACATGCGCCGGGCCGGCGGCCGCGGCCGTGGGCGGGATCACCGCGTTGAGGTTGACGGTCGCCCCGGCGGCGGCGTACCCCCAGCGGGACGGCGACACCCAGGAAGCCTGCTCGAGCCCGGTCTTGCCGTGCAGCGGGAAGACGCCGCCGCTGAGCACCACCTGGAACATCACGACCACGACCAGCAGCGGCATGGCCTTATCCGACGTGTCGACCAGGGAGGACAGCAGGAGGCCAAGCGCCATCGACGCGAAGCCGAGTACGAACATGGCCAGCATCAGCTCCACCAGTGGCAGGTGCGCCAGAATCGTGCCCTGCTTAGGCAGCGGCCGGCCGACGAGGCCGATCGCGACCAGGACCACCGCCTGGAAGCCGCTCATGATCCCGAGGATCACCAGCTTCGAGGCCAGGTAGGCGCCGGCAGAAAGACCGGCGGAGCGTTCTCGGCTGTAGATCGCCCGTTCCTTGACGATCTCCCATATCGCGTTGGCCGTACCGCTCAGCACCGCCCCGACCGTGAGGACAAGCAGCAGCGAGGTCGCGTCCACGTTGTCCGGCCCGACCAGGCCCATGGGCGACGGGATGACCCGCACCAGCAGGCCGAGCGCGACCGGCAGGCCCGCCAGCACACCGAGGTACAGCCGGTCGGAGGCAATGACCGCGAGGTAGCGGCGGCACATCGTGCGCAGGTGCGACAGGCCATTCCTGGTCCTGGGAGCGGGCGCGGCCTGCTGCCGCCCGGTCGGCACCGCCGCGCTGTCCATCTCGGCGGTGATGAAACGGTGGTAGTAGACCGACGACCGGAACTCCCCGGCCCAGTCCCGGTCGGGCTGCTGCTCGAAGGACTGGAATACTTCGGCCCAGCCCGGCTGGCCGAAGTGCCGCAGTCCGTCGGCCGGTGGCCCGAAGAAGGCGATCTTGCCGCCAGGGACCAGGACGAGCAGCCGGTCGCACAGGTTCAGGTTGGCGACGCTGTGCGTCACGACGATCACGGTGCGGCCGTCGTGCGCGAGCTTGGCCATCTGCTCCATGACCGCCTTGTCCAGGCCCGGGTCCAGACCCGACGTCGGCTCGTCCAGGAACAGCAGCGAGGGCTTGGTCAGCAGTTCCAGCGCCACGTTGACCCGCTTTTGCTGGCCGCCGGACAGTGCCGAGGTCCGCGTCTGCGCGTGCGCTGTCAGCGCGAGCTCGCCGAGTACCTCGTCGATCCTGCGCTTGCGCTCCTGCTTGCTGGTGTCGCGGGGGAACCGCAGCCGGGCGGCGAACTCCAGCGCCCGCCGCACGGTCAGCTGCGTGTGCAGGATGTTCTCCTGCGGCACGAGCCCGATCCGGTGCCGCAGCTCGGCGTAGCTCTTGTAGAGATCGCGGCCGTCGTACAGGACCGAGCCCTCGGTCGCCGGGGCGATGCCGGTGAGCGCGCCGAGCAGGGTCGACTTGCCCGCGCCGCTCGGCCCGATGACTCCCAGCAGGCACCGCTCGCCCAGCGGGAACGTCACGTGGTCGAGCAGCACCTTGCCGCCCGAGATACGGAACGTCAGGTCCTTGGCGGTCAGCGAGATGTCGCCGCTGTCGAGGAACTCCTGCAGCTCGTCACCGACCCGGCGGAACGTCGCGGGCCCGACGCCGATGAGGTCTGTTTCCGTGACTGGCGCTACCTTGATCCGCTGGCCGTTGAGGAACGTACCGTTGTGGCTGTCCAGGTCAACGATCTCGAACTCGCCCCGGCTGGTGCGGCGCAGCTCGGCGTGATGCCGTGACACGCTCAGGTCGGGCACCACCACGTCGTTGTCGGACGCCCGGCCGATCCGCAGCGCCCTGACCGGCATCGGCATGACCGCGCTCGGCGGCCGCAGGGAGCTGTCCCTTCCGCCGGGGCGACCGTCCGGAACCCCCCGCGGCGGTGGCACCTGCGCGGCCGGCGGCGGGGCCTCACCCACGGGCGGTGCCTGGCTGCCGTCCATTACCACGGTGGCCGCCTGAGCCCGCACCGGCGAGGGCGCCGGCTCCGGCGCGCGTACCAGGGAGCAGTGCAGCTGCGGGCCGTCCGACGGGTGGCCGAGCCGGACCGAGCAGTCGCCGGAGATGGTCACGTGCCCGACGCGCTGCTGATCCAGGAACGTGCCGTTGGTGCTGCCGGAGTCCTCGAGCATCCAGGAGCTGTCCTGACGGCGCAGCACCGCGTGATTCCACGAGACGCGCGGGTCGCTGAGGCTGATATCGGCCTGCGGATCCCGTCCGATCCGGTAGCTGCCAGCGCTGCCGAGAACTCGGTCAAAGCCAAGCGTCCGGACCCGGATCTGCGCGCCGTCGGCCACGCTACCTGGCGTTTCAAAGGTCATCTGCTAACTGTAGAGCGGTTGATCCGCAAAAAGGATAGGCATGGTCTTTGCGGCTCACCGGGCGCAAGCGCGTGCTCACCAGGCCGACCGGTTGACAGGGTCCGCCGGTCAAAATGGATACTTGGAGCCGCAGGAAAGGGCGGGGTGGAGGTGCCGTGGACGAGCAGATTCCCGGCCTGCCTGAGGGCTTAAGCGCGGGTTCCTACATCGCCGGCTACCGACTGGAGGAGCGCATCGGCAGCGGCGGCATGGCCGCCGTCTTCCGCGCCTACGACCAGCGGCTGGACCGGCTCGTCGCGCTTAAGGTCCTGGCCCCCGCGCTCGGCGCGGACCAGGCATTCCGGCAGCGGTTCATCCGGGAGTCGCGGGCGGCCGCGGCCGTCGACGACCCGCACATCATCCCGGTGTTCGCGGCGGGCGAGTCCGAGGGCGTGCTGTTCATCGCGATGCGGCTCGTTCGCGGCGGTGACGTGCGGTCGCTCATCGACCGGGTCGGACCGCTGCCCGCCGGCCGGGCCGCCGAGATCATCTTCCAGGCGGCCTCCGCGCTCGACGCCGCGCATGCCAGGGGACTGGTCCACCGCGACGTGAAGCCGGCCAACATGCTGCTCGAAGCCAGCCAGTCCGCCGACCGGCCCGATCACGTGTACCTGTCCGATTTCGGGCTGAGCAAGGCGTCGCTCGCGGTGACCGGGCTCACGGCCACCGGCCAGTTCCTGGGCACGCTCGACTATGTCGCGCCTGAGCAGATAGAGGGCCGCCCTGTCGACGGCCGCACCGACCAGTACGGGCTGGCCTGCGCGGCGTTCGAGCTGCTGGCCGGCGAGCCGCCGTTCCGCCGCAGGGACAGCGTCGCGGTCATGTACGCGCAGCTGAACGAGCCGCCGCCGCCGCTGAGGGCGCGCCGGCCCGACCTGCCGGCCGAGGCCGACGCCGTCATCGGCCGGGCGCTGGCGAAGTCGGCCGCGGATCGGTACGCCAGCTGCCGCGACTTCGCAGCAGCCTTGCGGCGGGCGCTCGGCCTC
>JASHOV010000413.1 GCA_030038495.1 Streptosporangiaceae bacterium | reverse complement strand
GGCATCAGGATGAATGACGCACAGATCCCGGCTCTGCTGGTCTCGCATCACCGGCCCGGCTATTACTTCCGGGTGCTGCGCGAGGGCGCGGTCCGGGCGGGCGACGAGATCGTCCGGGTGGCTCGCGGCCCGCAGGCCATGACCGTGGCCGAGATAGACGCGCTGCTGTACCTGCCCGGTCACCCGGCCCAGCAGGTCCGCCGGGCGCTCACGATCCCGGCGCTGTCGGAGGGCTGGAAGGCGTCATTCCGCGAGCTGGCCAGCCAGCCCGATGGCGGGCAGGGCGCGGGAAACGCCGGGCTGGCCGCCGCCAGCCCGCCGCCCGCCTGGAAGGGATTCCGTCCGCTCGCAGTGACGGCGATCGAGCGTGAGAGCCAGTCGGTGATCTCGCTCAAGCTGGCCGATCCGGCCGGGGCGGCGCTGCCGGCTGCCAGTCCCGGTCAGTTCCTGACCGTCCGGCTGCAGCCGCAGCCCGGCCAGCCCCCGCTGCTGCGCAGCTACTCGCTGTCCGGATCGCCGGACGCCGGGTCCTACCGCATCAGCGTGAAGCGCGAGCAACATGGCGCGGCCAGTCAGTTCATCAGCGACCATGTGCGGCCCGGTGACCAGCTGGCGGTCGCCGCGCCGCGCGGCACCTTCCTCCTGCAGCCGGACGCGGCACCGGTCTTGCTGATCAGCGCGGGCGTCGGCGCGACACCAGTGCTGGCGATGCTGTACGCGCTGGCCGACGCCGGGTCCGGCCGCGAGGTGTGGTGGCTGCACGGCGCGCGCAGCCGGGCCGAGGAACCGTTCGCGGCCGAGTCGAGGTCGCTCCTGGCCAAACTGCCGCGGGCGCACCTGCACGTCTGGTACAGCCAGCCGGCCGCCGGCGATGTCCTCGGCCGGGACTACCAGTCGGCAGGCCGGCTGTCGGCGGCGGAGCTGGCAGAGCTGGACCTGCCGCGCGAGGCGGAGGCCTATATCTGCGGCCCGGCCGGATTCATGACCGACGTGGCGGCCGCGCTGACCAAGCTCGGCCTCGGCGGCGGCCAGATCAGGACCGAGATCTTCGGCGCCCGGCCATCGCTGACGCCCGGCATCGCGGCGGCGGCCGCGGTGCCGCCGCACCAGCCGGCCGGGTCGCCGGGCACCGGCCCCGAGGTCGCGTTCGCGCGCAGCGGCCTGACCGCCCGCTGGGACCAGCGCTACGCGAGCCTGCTGGAGCTTGCCGAAGCCTGCGACGTGCCTGTGCGCTGGTCCTGCCGTACCGGCGTGTGCCATACCTGCGAGTCCGGCCTGGTATCGGGGGAGGTCGGCTACGCTCCTGACCCGGTCGACGATCCGGGCGACGGTGACGTGCTGATCTGCTGCTCCCAGCCGCGCGGCGACGTGGCGCTCGACCTGTAACGGGGTAAGTAACAGGAGCGTCGGAAGACCGCCGCCTCTCGTTCCGCCGGAATGGAGCAGCCATGACAGAACCCGCGGCCCGTATCGACTTCGCCAACTTTCCCGCACCCGAGGAGGGCATCCTCGCGACGCTGTTCATCACGGTCCGGAGCGTTGCGCGGTCCCGTGACTTCTACTCGCGGATCCTGGGCGGCACCATCGTGCTGGACGAGAATCCGTGCATCATCAGGCTGTCCAACTCGTGGATACTCATGAACCCGGGCGGGCCGCCCACTCCCGACAAGCCAGACATCTCGGTGGTCAACTACGAGCCTGGTGACACCACCTCGATTTTCCTGAATCTGCGGGTCGCCGACATCCAGGCCTGTTACGAGGCCTGGAAGGAGAAGGGAGCCCACTTCGTCACGCCGCCCATCGACCGCGAAGCCGAGATCCGCTGCTACATGCGGGACCCGGACGGATATCTCATCGAGGTTGGCCAGGCGACCGGCGTACTGCACGGCCAGCTCGCGGCGAAACGCCCGGAGGACCTACCCGGCTAAGCTCCGGCTCTTCCTGCCGAGCCGGGAGTGTGGACATGAGCGCCGACGGGCACCCTATCGGCAGCCCACAGGAGAGGCGGTCATCCCGTGCGTTCCGACATCGTCCCCGGCGGCACCTTCCCCGACTACGCGCTTCCCGACCAGGTCGGCACCGTCCGCACGCTGAGCGAGATCCAGGGCCGCGACCCGCTGATCCTGACGCTCGCGCGCGGCGGCTACTGCCCGAAGGAGCACCGGCAGCACCTGGAGCTGGCCGAGCACTACGCGCAGATCGCGGTGGCTTATACCCAGATCGCCACGATCGCCACCGACGACCATCACACGCTCCAGGAGTTCCGCGCCTCGGTCGGTGCCCAGTGGCCGTTCCTGTCCGACCCCGGGCGGATTGTCCAAAAGGATCTGGACATCCGGGAATACACCGACCCCGAGCACGACCCGATGATCCCGCACACCCTCGTGCTCAAGCCGGGTCTGGTCGTCCACACCGTCTACAACGGCTACTGGTTCTGGGGCCGCCCGTCGTTCTACGACCTCTGGCGGGACCTGCGCGCGGCCACCGCGGAGATCCGCCCGGACTGGGACCTCAGCGCGCCGGGACTGCGCGAGGCCTGGGACGCCGGAGATTACTCGAAGTTCCACGGCTGGGACCGGCGCTCCGCTGAGTCGATGCCGACCTCTTACGAGTCGTAGGACAGCGTGACTCATGAGAACGCCGGTGGGTGACCTGCTGGGCATTGACCGACCGATCGTCCTGGCACCCATGGTCGACATTCCCGAGCTGGCCGCGGCGGTCTCGAACTCGGGCGCTCTCGGCATGCTGACGCTGACCTGGTCCGAAGATGTCGGAGCCGTCGTCCGGGAGACGGCGGCGCTCACCGAGCGGCCGTTTGGCGGCAACCTCGTGCTCACCGATGATCGGCATCAGCGCCTCGAGCAGGCCCTTGACGCCGGCTTGCGGATCTTCTCGTTTTTCCTGGGGGAACCCGGCGGCTACGTCGACGCTGTCCACGACGCCGGGGGAATCGTCCTGCACACGGTCGGCAGCGCCGAGGAAGCGCGGCGGGCAGTCGCCTCGGGCGTGGACGTGATCGTCGCCCAGGGCTGGGAGGCCGGCGGGCACGTTGGGAGTACGATCGCGACGCTGCCACTGGTGCCCGCGGTGGTAGACGCGGTGGCCCCGGTGCCGGTGATCGCGGCGGGCGGGATCGGCGATGCTCGCGGCGTCGCCGCGGTGTTCGCATTGGGCGCGCAGGCCGCGTGGGTCGGTACGCGGTTCCTGATGGCCGAGGAGATGCCGATCCACGAGGACTACCGGCGCGCGCTGATAGCCGCGGCCGAGACCGACGCGCAGTGGTACCCCAACCTGTACGACGTCGGGTGGCCCGACTCCCCGCACCGCGCCCTCCGCAACTCGACGGCCAGGGCGTGGGAGGCCGCGGGCCGTCCCCCGGACGACCAGCGGCCAGGAATAGGCGACGTGATCGCCCACCTCGCCTCCGGCGAGGCAATCGTTCGATACGAGGGAGCGCCGCCGATGGTCGGGACCACCGGCGAGATCGAAGCGCTCTCGATGTGGGCCGGGCAGGGCGTCGCGCTTGCGAGACAGCCGCAGTCGGCGGCGGACATCGTGACCGAGCTGACCTCCCGCCTGTGACCTGAGCACAGGAGAACGGAGAATCCATGAGCGACAGCACGCAGAAGGTAGCAATCGTCACGGGCGGCTCGCAGGGAATCGGCGCCGGACTCGTCGACGGATACCGGCAGCGCGGCTGGGCGGTCGTGGCGAATTCGCTCACTATCAAGCCGTCGAAGGACCCGGACGTCCTCACGATTCAGGGCGACGTCTCCAAGCAGGCCACCGCCGACCAGATCGTCGGCCAGGCGCTTGATCGGTTCGGGCGGGTCGACACCCTGGTCAACAACGCAGGAGTCTTCGTCTCCAAGCCGTTCACCGACTACACCGCGGCGGATTACGCGCTGGTCACCGGCGTCAACCTCGCCGGATTCTTCTGGCTGACCCAGCGCGCCATCGGCCAGATGCTCCGGCAGGGCAGCGGCCACGTCGTCAACATCAGCGCCAGCGTCGCGGACCACGCGGACATCGCCGAGCCGACCGCGCTGGCCGCGCTGACGAAGGGCGGCCTGGCCGCGGTCACCAGGTCACTGGCCGCCGAGTACGCCTCCCGCGGCATCCGCGTCAACGCCGTCGCACCGGGCATCATCCAGACCCCCCTGCACCCGGCCGAGTCCTACACGCCCGCGGCGCTCGCGGGAAAGCTGCCTCCGCTCGGGCACGTGGGCCAGGTCAGTGACATTGTGGACGGCATACTGTACCTGGAGTCCGCGCCGTTCGTTACCGGAGAGGTCCTGCACATCGACGGCGGCCGAACCGCAGGTCACTGAGCTTCCCATAAGCCAACAAGACCTGTCTGGGGCTATCCGCATGACGGCACTGAGCAGCTTCCGCTGGCCCGGATGGGCCTATGAGAAGGTGATGAGCGGCTTGATGACGTCGTCGAGTTTCTTGTCGGAGACCTCGAACGCCCGCTCCATCTGATCAAACGGGAACCGGTGGGTGGTCATGAGCGTCGGGTCGACGCGCCCCGCTTCCAGGATCTGCAGCAGCCGCTCCATCCGCAGCCGGCCGCCCGGGCACAGCCCGGTCGCGATGGTCTTGTCCGCCATGCCGACGCCCCACTCGACCCGCGGAATACGCACGAACTCGCCCTCGCCGAAGTAACCGGTATTGGAGATCGTCCCGCCCGGCTTGGTTACCTTGACCGCGGTCTGGAACGTCACGTCCGCGCCGAGCGCCTCGATCGCCGTGTCGACGCCCTCGCCGCCGGTCAGGTCCATGATCCGCCCGACCACGTCCTCGGTCGTGAAGTCTACGATCTCGTCGGCGCCGTAGCAGCGGGCAAGTTCCTGACGGCGCGGGACAGCCTCGACTCCGATGACCAGGCCGGCGCCGCGGAGCCTGGCCCCGGCGGTCGCCATCAGGCCGACCGGGCCCTCGGCCAGGACGGCGACCGTGCCACCGATCGGGATGTTGCCGTGCTCGGCGCCCATGAAGCCGGTGGAGAGCATGTCGCAGCAGTAGACGGCCATCTCGTCAGGGACGCCGTCGGGGATCTTCGCCATGTTCGCATCGGCGTCATTGACGTGGAAGTACTCGGCGAACACGCCGTCCTTGGTGTTGGAGAACTTCCAGCCGCCGAGCGGCCCGCCGGACTGCGACCCGTACCCCGCTTGCGCGGCCGGGTCGCCCCAGTCCGGGGTGATCGCTCCCACCACGACCCGGTCGCCGGGGTGAAACACTTCGACCTCGCTGCCAACCTCGTGCACCACACCGACCGCCTCGTGGCCGAGGGTGAGGTTGTGCCGCTGGCCGATCCCGCCGCCGACCGTGTGCGAGTCAGACGTGCAGATCAGGGCCTTCGTCGTCCGCACGATCGCGTCATCAGGACCCGGCTTGGGCATCGGCTTGTCCATGAAGCCAACCGCGCCGATTTCCCTCATCACAAAGGCTTTCATCGTTATTTCCCCCGATAATCAGATAATCGCGATTCTATGCGGCCTCCAGGCCGGTCACGGAAGATCGCGTGGCCGCCGCTGTCTAGAGATGTTCCCGCCAGGGGCGCAGAATCACCGGGCCAGTCTTCGCAACGGGGTAGCGCAGGCCGCAGGTCAGGCGCCAGCGATCAATGATGACACCTCTGCGGGGCCGACCACGAGATCGTGAAGGTCGCCGCCCACCTCGAGTCGACCCGACTGTTCGATCCCGCCGATCTTCACCGGCACGAAGCCGGCGGCTCGGATCAACCGCTCGGCTTCCTCGCCGGCACGGTCGTCGTCGGCCGCGTAGAACAGGACCGCCGGCTCCGGTGACCGGTTGCCAGCGGACTCCAGTAGATCGGCCGACATGGATCCAAACGCCATGGCCAGGCCCGCCCCAGCCGGCAGCCATCCGGCCACCACCTCGCCCGAGGATTGCCCTTCCGGCAGTAGACGTGAGACGTTACCGTGCGCGTCGGCGCTGACCGGGTTGCTCGGAACGACCACGACCCGGTCGGTTAGCGAGTCGGCGATCTCGTCTATAACGCCCTTCAGCACGGTAAACCGCAGCGCGAGGACGACGGCATCGGCCCCCTGCAACGCGTCGTGGTTGTCGACGGCGACGACCGCGGCGCGGCCGATCCTTGCAGCCAGCGTTCGTGCCGACTCACTGTCGGCGCTCGAGAGCCGCACGGTCTCGCCACCCGAGGCAAGCTGGCGGGCGATGGCCGATCCGATCCCTCCAGCGCCGATGATC
>JASHOV010000412.1 GCA_030038495.1 Streptosporangiaceae bacterium | reverse complement strand
TGTCCCTGCCGAAGATTGGCCAGGTCTTCGGCAACAGGGATCACACCACCGTCATGCACGCCGACAGGAAGATCCGGGCGCTGATGGCCGAGCGGCGGGCGATCTACAACCAGGTGACCGAACTCACCAACCGGATCAAGCAGCAGGCACTCTCCGGGTGAGCCCAATGACGGCCACTACTCTGAAAGCGATGACAGGGCCCAGCGTCATGCGCGCAGGATGCCCAAACCGCGCCCTGCACGCAATCCACGCACACAGGCTGTGGATAAGCCTGTGGATGTCCTTGGGACAGCACCGGGAAAACTCCGGACATCCGGGGGGTAACGCCGGGGTTACGAGCATCACACTCCCGGCGCTCCACAGCCACAGCAGTGCTGCCCACCGCAGCCTCACACCACCTGTGCATGGCGACGCGGGCCGGTGCCTGCGGCGATACCCGATATCCCCGGGATCCACCGGCCCTATGACGACTACCGGTTTTTATTTCTCGCCAGATCCACATGCAAGAAGGCTCGCGGCCGCTCCCGTTTCCCGCGGTGCCGCCACGGCCGCACTTCGGTCATGACCCGATCAGAATCAGGAGGGGACCGGTGAAGATCGTCCTCGAGCGTGATGTCCTAGCCGACGCAGTTGCCTGGACCGCCCGCGCCCTGCCCGCCCGTCCCGCCGTGCCCGTGCTCGCCGGCATCCGCCTGCAGGCTGACGAGGACCTCGTGCTGTCCAGCTTCGACTACGACATATCTGCGCAGGCAACGGTCCCGGTCACGACCGAGCAGCCGGGCACCGCGCTTGTCTCCGGTCGGCTGCTGGCCGAGATCAGCCGCAGCCTGCCCGCCAAGCCCGTCCACATCACGGCGGAGGACGGCCGCGCGGTTCTCACCTGCGGCAGCGCGACATTCACGCTGCTGACCATGCCCGAGGAGGAGTACCCGGCACTGCCGGAGATGCCGCCCGCTGCCGGATCGATCGGCAGCGACGCGTTCGCGACCGCTGTCAGCCAGTCGGCTACAGCGGCGGGCCGCGACGACACGCTGCCAGCCCTGACCGGGGTACGGATCGAGATCGACGGCGAGACGCTGACGCTGGTGTCGACTGACCGGTACCGGCTCGCGGTCAGAGAACTCAAGTGGAACCCGGCCCGGCCCGGCCTGTCCGCCGCGGTGCTGGTCCCGGCTAAGGCGCTGTCCGATACCGCCAGGACGCTCACCAACGGCGCCGAGGTCTCCATCGCCCTCGCGCTGCCCGGCGAGGAGGGCGGCACTGGCGACGGGATGATCGGCTTCGAGGGCGCCGGGCGCCGGACGACGACCCGGCTGCTGAGCGGCGAGTTCCCGCGTTACCAGGCGCTGCTGCCCTCGGCGGTGAACGCGGCCGCGGAGCTATCCACCGGACTGCTGTCGGAATCGGTGAAGCGCGTCGCCCTGGTTGCCGAGCGCAACACGGCAGTGCGGCTGGCGTTCAGCGCGGGCCAGCTCATGCTGGAGGCCGGGACCGGAGACGAGGCGCAGGCCGAGGAAATTATCGAGGCCGAGTTCGAAGGCGAGGACCTGGCGATCGCCTTCAACCCGCAATACCTGCTCGACGGGCTGGCGGCCATCGATTCCGATACCGTCCGTATCTCGTTCACCGAGCCGGGCAAGCCCGCGCTGTTCACCGGCAAGCCGGGTCCGGACGGTTCGCCGGAGTTCCGCTACCTGCTGATGCCGATCAGGCTCGGCGGCTGATAGTCGCGGCTTGCGTGGGTGGGCGCGGCTTGCCTGGGTGGCTTGACCGGGCCGGCGCCGATCAGCCGCTAATGTCAGCAGGCGTGCACCTCACGCGGCTCGCGCTGACCGACTTCCGCAGCTACGCGGCCGCCGACGTGACCCTGGAGCCCGGAGTGACGACGTTCACCGGCCCGAACGGCCAGGGCAAGACGAACCTGGTCGAGGCTGCGCACTACGTCGCGACGTTCGCTAGCCACCGGGTGGCAACCGATGCGCCGCTGATACGTCAGGGGGCGGAACGGGCCATCCTGCGAGCCGGCATCCATTCGGCTGGCCGTGACAGCCTGGTCGAGATCGAAATCAACGCGGGCCGCGCGAACCGGGTCCGGCTGAACCGGATGCCCGCGCCGCGGCCGCGCGAGGTGATCGGCGCACTGCGCTGTGTCCTGTTCGCGCCAGAAGACCTCGCGATCGTGAAGGGCGATCCGGATCAGCGGCGTCGTTACCTGGATGATCTGCTGGTCGCCAGCCGGCCGCGGTTCGCCGGGGTGCGCTCCGATTACGATCGGGTCCTCAGGCAGCGCAACGCCCTCCTCAAGTCGGCCAAGACACGCGGCGGCGTCCCGCCGAGCGCGATGGAGGTCTGGGACGACCATCTGGTGGCTGCCGGTGCCGAGCTCACCGCCGCGCGGCTGCGGCTGGTGAGCGAGCTTGAGCCGCTGGTCGCGCGCTGCTACAGCGCGGTCTCAGGAACTGAGCGGGACACAAGTGTCCAGTACCGGGTTTCTGCCAGCCGGCAGACCGGAGCTGAGGACGACGTGCCGGGCGGCCCGGCCGGGTCCGCGCAGGCCGATCCGGCCAGCCTGGCGACGCTGCTCAGGCGGGCGCTGGCAGTCCGGCGCCGAGCCGAGCTGGAGCGGGGCATCAGCCTGGTCGGACCGCACCGGGACGAGTTGGAGCTGCAGATCGGCGGGCTGCCCGCGCGCGGCTATGCCAGTCACGGCGAGTCATGGTCGCTCGCGCTCGCGCTGCGGCTGACGGCCTACCAGTTGCTGCGCTCGGACGGAGAGGATCCCGTGCTGATTCTCGACGACGTGTTCGCCGAGCTGGACAGCGAACGGCGGGACCGGCTGGCCGACCTCGTCGGGGACGCGGACCAGGTCCTGGTGACGGCGGCCGTGGCGGGCGACGTCCCCGGCGGGCTGTCCGGGGCGCGGTACACGGTGGCGGGCAGCGTGATCTCGCGTGTCTGAGCGGGGCCGCCCGCGGGGCGGCGAACCCGGCGGCGGAGCGGATCGCCCGGACGAGACCCGGTCGGCGGGCGATGGTCTGCGGGGCGATGGTCTGCGGGGCGATGGTCCGGTCCGGCCGGCCATCCCGGCTGCCGATGATCAGCTGGCGCGGGCCCGCGCTGCGCTCGCTGCGGTGCGCACGGCGGCCGGCCCCGCGGCGGCGAGGGCTAGAGGTCAGGCCCGGCCGTCCGGCCGCGATGCTGCCGGGACGCCGCTCAAGGGGTCCGAGCTCGGGGGGTCCGAGCTCGGGGGGTCCGATCTCGGGGGGTCCGAGCTCGCGGGGTCCGAGCTCGCGGGAACGCAGCCCGGCGGTGCGAGGGTCGGCGGCCCGGGGGTCGGCGGTGGGGAGACCGCCGCAGCTCAGCCTGGTGGTCCGGGGGATGTTGCAGCTCAGGCCGGTGCGGCGCGGGCGGTGTCGCCGGGTGCGGTGTCGCCACGGGCGGCGCGCCGGGTGCACAGGGACGACCCGCAGTCGCTGAGCGCTGCCATCGGGGGCCTGCTGGACGCCGAGGGGTGGAATTTGGCGGCAGCGACGGGTTCGGTGTTCGGCCGGTGGCCCCAGATCGTCGGCGCCGATCTGGCCGCGCACACCAGCCCGGAATCGCTGCGCGACGGTGAGCTGACCGTGCTCGCGGACTCGACCGCCTGGGCGACCCAGCTCCGGCTGCTCCAGGCCCAGCTGATCCGCCGCCTCAATACCGAGCTAGGGGCAGGAACGGTGCTGCGGGTCAAGGTCCGGGGCCCGGTAACGGTGACCCGCAGGCCGGGGGAATGGCGGGTCCGCGGCAGCCGTGGCCCGCGTGACACGTACGGCTGAGGCTGAGCAGGTGCGCAGGTAAAATAGAGAATGCGCACCAGGACACGCGCGACGGTGGGGGAGCCGCGGGATTAGTCCGGAGTCCCGCGTGCGTGTCCTGTTTCAGGAGGAGCTTCTACTTTGTCGTATGACGCACGTTCGATCACGGTCTTGGAGGGCCTCGAGGCGGTCCGCAAGCGGCCGGGCATGTACATCGGCTCGACCGGCGAGCGCGGCCTGCATCATTTGGTCACCGAGGTTGTCGACAATGCGGTTGACGAAGCGCTGGCCGGGTTTGCCGACTCGATCGAGGTGACCCTGCTGGCTGACGGCGGCGTTCAGACCGCTGACAACGGCCGCGGCATCCCGGTGGATAACCATCCGGTGGAGAACCGTCCGGCGGTGGAGGTCGTGCTGACCACGCTGCACGCGGGCGGCAAATTCGACAGCCAGTCCTATGCGGTCTCCGGCGGGCTGCACGGCGTGGGTGTCTCAGTAGTCAACGCCCTCTCCACCCGGCTCCAGGTGGAGATCTTCAAGGACGGCTACGCCTGGCGCCAGTCGTACGCGCTGAGCGAGCCGAGCGGGCCGCTGGTCAAGGGCGAGAAGACCGACCGGACCGGCACGGTCATCACGTTCTGGCCCGACGGCACGATCTTCGAGACCACCGAGTGGTCGTTCGAGACGCTGACCCGGCGGCTGCAGGAGATGGCGTTCCTCAACCGGGGTCTCTCGATCACCCTTACCGACGAGCGGCCTGAGCACATCAACGGCGAGCCGCGGGTGGACAGCTACCGTTACGACGGCGGCATCGCAGACTTCGTCCGCTACCTCAACGCGTCCAAGGACGCGGTGCATGACACGGTCATCGAGTTCGCCGACGAGACCGAGGGCATGGCGGCCGAAATCGCGATGCAGTGGACGCAGTCGTACTCCGAGTCCGTGCATACCTTCGCGAACACCATCAACACGGCCGAGGGCGGCACCCACGAGGAAGGTTTCCGGGCAGCGCTCACGAATATCGTCAACCGCTACGCCAGGGACCAGAACTTCCTCAAGGAGAAGGAGGACAACCTCCTCGGCGAGGACATCCGCGAGGGCCTGACCGCGATCATCCACATCAAACTGGCTGAGCCGCAGTTCGAGGGCCAGACCAAGACCAAGCTCGGCAACACCGCGGCCAGATCGTTCGTGCAGAAGGTCAGCAACGACCACCTGCGGGACTGGTTCGACCGCAACCCGGGCGAGGCCAAGGGCATCGTCATCAAGGCCCAGCAGGCCGCACGCGCGCGGATCGCGGCGAGGCAGGCGAGGGATCTCACCCGCAAGAGCGCGATGTCGAGCGCGGGTCTGCCCGGCAAGCTGGCCGACTGCCAGTCCGGCGATCCGGGAGAGTGCGAGATCTACATCGTCGAGGGCGATTCGGCCGGCGGCTCGGCCAAGGGCGGCAGGGACTCCAAGTTCCAGGCAATCCTGCCGATCCGCGGCAAGATCCTCAACGTCGAGAAGGCGAGGATCGACCGAGTCCTCAAGAACAACGAGGTCCAGTCGATGATCACCGCGCTGGGCACCGGGATCCACGACGAGTTCGACATCAGCAAGCTGCGCTATCACCACATCATCCTGATGGCCGACGCGGACGTGGACGGGCAGCACATCACGACACTGCTGCTGACGCTGCTGTTCCGGTTCATGAAGCCGCTGATCGAGGCCGGGCACGTCTATCTCGCCCAGCCGCCGCTCTACAAGATCAAGTGGGAAGGCCGGCACCCGGCCGGCTACGCCTACTCCGACAAGGAGCGGGACGCGGTCATCGAGGAGGGCATCGCCGAGGGCCGCAGGGACCCGCGCACCCGCGACGGCGTGCAGCGCTACAAGGGTCTTGGCGAGATGAACGCGCACGAGTTGTGGGACACGACCATGGACCCGGCCAGGCGGCTGCTGAAGCAGGTCACGGTCGACGACGCGGCGCAGGCCGACGAGCTGTTCAGCGTGCTGATGGGCGAGGACGTCGAGGCCCGCCGCTCGTTCATCCAGCGCAACGCGAAGGACGTCAAGTTCCTCGACATCTAGGTGTACCGAGCGGTCGGCGGCATTACCGCCGGCGTTCCCGCGGAAACGCGTGCAAGTCATGAGGGAAGGACTGGGCTAAGTGCCTGACGTGGAAGCGCCAGCCGAGGGGCAGGGCCGTACCGAGCCGGTCGACATCCAGGTCGAGATGCAGCGGAGCTTCCTCGACTATGCGATGTCCGTTATCGTCGGCCGGGCGCTGCCCGATGTGCGGGACGGGCTCAAGCCTGTCCACATCCGCATCCTCTACGCGATGTACGACGGCGGCTACCGGCCCGATCGCGGCTACAACAAGTGCGCCCGCGTCATCGGCGAGGTGATGGGCAACTATCACCCGCACGGCGACTCGGCGATCTACGACACACTCGTCCGGCTGGCCCAGGACTGGGCCATGCGGATGCCGCTGGTCGACCCGCAGGGGAACTTCGGCTCGCCGGGCAACGACCCGGCCGCGGCCATGCGCTACACCGAGTGCAGGCTGACGCCGCTGGCGATGGAGATGCTGCGGGACATCGACAAGGAGACTGTCGATTTCCGCCCGAACTACGATGGCCGGTCCGCGGAGCCCGTGGTGCTGCCGGCCCGGTTCCCCAACCTGCTGGTGAACGGGTCGGAGGGCATCGCGGTGGCGATGGCCACCAAGATCCCGCCGCACAACCTGCGCGAGGTAGCCTCGGGCGCTCAGTGGTACCTGGAGAACTTCGAGGCCACCGACGAGGAACTGCTCGAGGCGCTGATCGAGCGAATCAAGGGCCCGGACTTCCCGACCGCGGCGCAGATTGTCGGCCGCCGTGGCATCCAGGAGGCCTACCGCACCGGTCGCGGCTCGATCACCATGCGGGCCGTCGTGGAGGTCGAGGAGGACCGCAAGGGTCGCACCTGCCTGGTCGCCACGCAGCTGCCCTTCCAGGTGAACCCCGACAACCTGGCGAAGAAGATCGCTGAGCTTGCCAACGACGGCCGGATCCCCGGCATCTCAGACGTGCAGGACGAGAGCAGCGCCCGGCAGGGCCGGCGGCTGGTGATCGTGCTCAAGCGCGATGCCGTGGCCAAGGTAGTGCTGAACAACCTGTACAAGCACACGGAGCTGCAGGACACCTTCGGCGCCAACATGGTGGCGCTGGTCGAGGGCGTCCCGCGCACCCTGCGGCTGGACCAGATGGTCCGGTACTGGGTCGCGCACCAGATAGAGGTCGTGGTCAGGCGCACCAGGTACCTGCTCCGCAAGGCCCAGGAACGAGCCCACATCCTGCGGGCGCTGCTGAAGGCCATTGACCAGATCGACGCGGTCATCGCGCTGATCCGGGCCAGCGCGTCCGCCGCCGCCGCGCAGCAGGGCCTGATGGAGCTGCTGGAGATCGACGAGATTCAGGCGCGCGCGATCCTTGACATGCAGCTGCGAAAGCTGGCCGCGCTCGAGCGGCAGCAGCTCGTGGACGAGTACGAGGGACTGATGGCGGAGA
>JASHOV010000411.1 GCA_030038495.1 Streptosporangiaceae bacterium | reverse complement strand
CGCGCCGACGCCGCCCCGTCGGCCTCAAACCCGCCCGCAGAATCGAACGCCGCCAGCGCCGCCGACCGGGCCGCCAGCCACTGCCCCTCCGCCGCACCCAGCACCCGCAGCACCTCCGCCTGCTCGACGCCGGTCAGCGACGTCATGTCCAGCCCGGCCAGGCGCGACAGCCCATCGGCGACCGCCGCCAGCACGTCGGCCGGGCTGGCCTGCTGCCCTGGCTCGCACATCGGCGCCTCCGGCTTGGTCCCAGCGGACTATCGATCGCTGATGTGTTCGATACTATCGACAGCCACTGACAATTACCCGAACGGACACGCGACGCCCTTCAGGCCGATGCGACCATGCACATAGCCAGTGCACGCGCCTGTCAGCCGAAGGCGGCGCCGGTGATCAGCGCGACAAGCTCATCGGCCAGCGTGTCGTCCAGCGGGGCAGGAACGGCCATAACCCGGTACCAGAGCGTGCCGAGCACCACGTCGAGCAGCGTGTCAACGGGCACTGCGGGCGGCAGGTCGCCGCGCTCCACCGCCCGGTCGAATACGACGCGCAGCGCCCGCCGTCGCCGGTGCAGAAACTGGGCCAGGAAGCGTTCCGCGAAGGCCGGGTCGATCATGGCCTCGGCCATCAGCGCCCGCAGCAGGTCGGTGACCTCCGGCTTGCGCGCGAGCGCGAAGCTTGCCCGCAGCGCGGTCCGCAGGTCAGCCTCGAGGCTGCCGCCGTCGGGCACCTGCAGCTGCAGGTCGGCCTTGGCCGCGAGCGCCTCCATGACCACGTCCGCCTTCGACGGCCACCACCGGTAGATCGTCTGCTTGCCCGTCCCGGCGCGCTGCGCGATCTTCTCGATCGTCAGCGCGCCGTAGCCCATCTCGGCGATCAGGTCGGCCGCGGCAGTCAGGATCGCCTGCCTGCTTGCCTCGCTGCGCTTGCGCCCTGGCCGGGGCGGCGCTAGCTCGTTCACGGACGCCATGCTAGCATAATGAAACGGAACGTCTCGATTCATATTAGGAGCTAAGACAATGACTTCACCCGGCACCGTCCTGGTCGTTGGCGGCACCTCGGGCATTGGCCTGGCGACCGCCAGGCAGCTCGCCGCGGCCGGCCATGACGTGCACATCGCCGGCCGGAACGCGCAGCGCCTGGAGCGGGCCGTCGCGTCCTGCCCGGAGCTCACCGGGCACGCTGCCGACGGCGCCGACGCTGCCGCCATCGGCCAGCTCGCCGCCTCGCTCGCCCCGGTGGCCCATCTGATCGTCACGGTCAGCGGCGGCGAAGGAGTCGGCCCGCTCGACGGCCTCGACCTCGCCATGCTGCGCCGTGCCTTCGAGGCCAAGTTCTGGGCGCAGCTCACGACGGTGCAGGCCGCGCTGCCCCACCTGGCCGAGAACGGCTCGATCACGCTGGTCAGCGCCATCACCGCTCGCGCGTCGATGCCGGGCACGGCCGGGATCGCCGCCGTCAATGCCGCGGTCGAGGCGCTGGTCCGGCCGCTCGCGGTGGAGCTGGCGCCGCGACGAGTCAACGCGGTCTCGCCCGGATTTGTCGACACGCCCTGGTGGGACGCGCTGCCCGAGGACGCCAGGCGGGCGTACTTCGACGCCGCCGCCCGTGCGCTGCCGGCCCGGCAGATCGCGTCCGCCGATCAGGTCGCCGAGGTGGTGGTCCTGGCCGCCACCAACCCCAACATCACCGGGACCGTGATCGAGACCGACGCGGGCGCGCGGCTCGTCAGCCTGCCGTAGCTCGCTGACGACCTCGCGGATCCAGCCAGTGACCGGGCCCGGCCGAGCCCGGTCACTGGCCCGCTAGCTGCCGGGCGGCAGGTCGGCGAGCCGGTCTATCGCCTGTGCGAGCGCGTCCAGGGCGGGAACGGCGGCCCCGAGGGCGCGGCGCTGCGGCGCAGCCAGCGTCGACAGGGCCAGATGCAGCACGGCCGCGTTGGTCGCCTGCCAGGTCAGGACCGCCTGCTGGCCGGCCTCGGTCGCGGTCAGCTCGATCGCGCGCCGGTCACCCGCCGAGCTGGCGCGTTCGAGCATGCCCTGCGCGCTGAGCGCGTTCACGATCGTGGTCACGGTGTTGGGGCGCATGTGCAGCTGGCGCGCGAGCTGACCCGGCCGCACGGCCGGCTGCTCGGTGACGGCCGCGAGTACCTCCAGCTGCGCGACCGCGAGCCGGTTGCCGGGATCGGCCACTCGTGCACCGCGCCGCAGTGCCCGCCGCAGCCGGGCGATGACCTCGGCAATGCCATCGGAACGGGCTGTCCCGTCGCGATCGGCTGCGCGCTGGGGCGCCGAGTCGGCGGAATTCATCAGATGCAGTCCCTAGATTTCGCTGACGGCACCGGGCCGGCGGCGGCGAGTGCCGGCCCAGGTGGCAACGACGGCAGCGACCGCCAGCGCACCCGCGGCCAGCAGCTCCCCCGCGCGCAGCGACGGCGCTCCGGCATGCAGCGCCAGAGTAGTCAGGGCAACCCCGAGCGCGGTACCGACCCCGCGCGTCATGTTCACCATCCCGCCGGCCGTGGCCGCCTGGGCGGCGGGTGCAGCCGCCATGACCTCGGCATTGTTGGCCGGGATGTAGCAGCCCAGGCCCACTCCAGTCAGGCCGAGCAGGAGAGCAAGCACGCCATCGGGAACTGGCAGCCCGAGCGCCGCAACGCATGCGGCCGCCAGAACTCCGCCGACCGCGCATCTGTCCCTGTTCGACCAGCGGCGCGGCAGCAGCCGCTCGCCTGCCGCCGCCGCGAGCCCGAATCCGGCAGGCAGCGCCGCCAGCAGCAGGCCGGCGTGCAGGGCGCTCTCGCCCTGCGCCGACAGCACCTGCGGTATCAGCACCAGCGGCCCGAACAGCACCAGGTAGGCGCACATGGCACCGGTCAGCGCCGGGCGGAGGCCCGCGGCCGCGAGCATCGGCAGGTCCAGAAGCGGTGCCGCAGCGCGTCGTTCCCAGCCCAGCAGCCCGACGGCGGCAAGCACGGCCGCCGCCGCACAGCCGACCACCGTCCACGGGCGGATGCCGGTGCCGGAGAGCAGCGAGAGCGCCGCGAGCGTGCCCGCTGCCGCCGTCGCGAGCAGCACCGCGCCGGCCGGATCGGAACCCCGGCCGCGGGCCAGCCCGCGGCTGCGGGGCAGGAGGTACCAGCCGGCAGTCACGGCGAACAGGCCGACTGGGACGTTGACGAAGAAGATCCACCGCCAGCCGGCCGACACAACGAGCAGCCCGCCCGCCACCGGGCCGAGCGCGAGCCCGACCGCCTGCGCGGCGGCCTGCACGCCCAGCGCGGCCCGGCGCATCGTCGCCGGGACGCTGGTGGAGACCAGGGCGACGCTGTTGGCCTGCAGCAGG
>JASHOV010000410.1 GCA_030038495.1 Streptosporangiaceae bacterium | reverse complement strand
ATCCGTCAAATCGCGCCGACGGGTCGGTCGGCGGCATGCGCGCGGCCGCGAGCGACACCGCGTCGGTCCTGCAGGCGCTCCGCCGGGTCGGCCGGACGCCGTCGGCTGGCCAGCGGCTGGCGGTCGCGTTCTCGATCCGCTGGCTGGCCAGCATCCAGGGCCGGGACGGCGGATGGTCAGGCGATGCCGACCGCGGTACCGCGGCGGCGGCGCAGCTGACGGGACACGTGCTCGCCGGGCTAGCGGCGGCGGGGCAGCCCGGCTCGGCCGCAATCCGGCGGGCAGTCGTCTGCCTGCTCCGCCAGCAGCTGCCCGACGGCTCGTGGCCTTCAGACCCGGCGGCCGATCGGCTCGCAGCCACCGCCGCAGTGCTGCCCGCGCTGATCGCTGCCGGGGTGCGGCCGGAGAAGGAGCAGCTGCGCCGGGGCGTCACGTGGCTGGCGCGGTCCCAGAATCCGGATGGCGGCTGGGGCAGTGCCGCGGATCGGCCGCCCGGCGTTCCCGGCTCTGATCCGCTGCCGACGGCGCATGCGCTGCTGGCGCTGCTGGCGGCGGGCGGAGACGACGCCGCTGACGCGATCTGCCATGGCGTGTCCTGGCTCACCGGGGTTCAGCTGGCGGATGGGAGGCTGAGCGTCCCGGTCAGGGCGCTGGGCCGGTACCTGTCCGCCGCGACCAGCGGCGTCTCGGTACCGGCCCCGCGGGCGCGGCAAGATGAGCGAATTCCGGCCGTGATTGATGATCTCTCCGGGTGAGGGGCGGTTTGGGGCAATGTGCCGGGGTACGCTCGTTCGCGCTCGGGTGCTAGCATCAAGCTGCACGGCGGGCATGGCGGTCGTTCGGGCACGCCCGAGCAGCAGGATCGCCCGCGGCTATCAGCGAGTGCCCCTATTTACCTCCTAGGCACGGTTACCGATGGCGGTCTGGCGGGCAGGAACGGCTGCGGGGCACGCACGAAATGCACGGGGGCATGGACCGCGGCCTGCGGGCCGGCCGCGACGGCTGAGTTGTGAGACTCAATCGTGCCTCCGGCGAGATCGGCCAAGGAGGCTAGCCATGATCGCGCCGCTACCGGGCTCCCGGTGGCCCCGCGACGGGCTCGGCGTTCCCTCTCCGCGGGCCGGGGGCAGCCGGTGACCGCCCGGGCGGACAATCCCGCCGCGTCGCAGGTCGCCGTCGAGGCTGGCGGGGTAACGCTCGAGGCTACTCAGGCAGCACGCGTCGCCGCTGGTGAGGCCGCCAGGCCGGTCTGGCTCCCCCTGCTTCCTGCCGCCGTGACCGCCGTTGTCGTGGCAATCGGCCTGACGGTGCCCTCCTACTGGCGAGACGAGGGTGCCACCGTGGCCGCCGTCCACCGGCCACTCGGCGCGCTGGTGCGCATGCTCGGCCATGTCGATGCCGTCCACGGCACCTACTACCTGCTGCTGTGGCCCGTGGCGCAGCTATTCGGCACCGGGGAGGTCGCGTTGCGGATCCCCTCGCTGATCGCGATGGCGGTCGCCGCCGGGCTGATCACAGCCACCGGTCGGCGGATAGCGTCGCCGACTGTCGGCGTGCTCGCTGGTCTGATCTTCGCCGTCTCGCCCACGGTCTCCGAGTTCGGGCAGATGGCCAGGTCCTACGGGCTCGTCACGATGGCGGCCGCCCTCGCGAGCTACGCGCTGGTCCGGCTGCTGGAGCGGGACGCGAGCCGGGCCCGCTGGCTCTGGTATGCCGTGAGCCTGACGGTTCTCGGCGCGCTGAACATCTTCGCCCTGCTGCTGATCCCCGCGCACGGAATCACGATGCTGCTGCGCTACCGGACCCGGCCGGCGGACGGCGTGCGGCGGGCAGCCCTGCGGCGCTGGCTGATCGCCGCGGGAGCCGCTCTGGCGATCAACCTGCCGCTGATCAACCTGGCCTCCCATCAGCGCGCGCAGATCATGTGGGTGCCGCCCTTCAGCCCCTCGGAGATAGGCAACGCTGCCGATCTGCTGGGACCGCCGTGGATGACGGCCGGGCTCGCCCTCGTGCTGCTAGCGGCGGGCGTTCTCGCCCTGATCCGCCGACGCTGGGGGAACGGCGGCACCGGGACCAGCGGTGTCGATCAGCGGGCCGGCACCGGGTGGGGAGCGGTCTCGGCGCTGTGCGTGCCCTGGCTGATCGTTCCGCCGCTGGTGCTGATGGTGGCGACCGTCGTGTATGTGCCGGTATATACCCAGCGCTACATCCTGTTCTGCATGCCTGCCGCGGCGCTCATGATGGCGGTGGCGATCGGAGAGCTGGCCCGTCTGCCGGGCCGCAGGGTGACCGGCTGGGTCGCCGCGGCCGTGGCGCTCCTGGTGGTGGCGGCGCTGGGCTTCACCATGCAGGTGCAGTATCGCCAGCCCGGCGGCCACGCCGACGACATACGCGCCGCCGACGCGATCATCGCCGCGGCGGCACGGCCCGGCGACGTGCTCGCCTACCGGTGGCCGGTGTTCATGCCCATCAGCGCTGCCTATCCCTACGGGCTGGGCAGGCTGCCGGACATCATGGTGGGGCGGGCGGCCATCCCGTCCGGCACGCTGGCCGGGACCACGGCCTCGCTCGCGGTGATGCGACAGCGGATCCGCCACGCCAGGCGGTTCTGGCTCGTCCAGGTCAGCGGGATCACCCCGGAGCCCAGGCTGCTGGCCGGGCTGCACATGCGGTTGGTCTGGACGTGGAATACCTCGGACATCTGGCTGCAGCTGTACGTGCACAGCCCGGCGCCACACGGGCCGCATAGCTAGGACCCGGCGGCCCCGCCTCGGACCATCGTTCCTGCCGTTCCCCGCGTGCTGCGTTTTGGTAGAAGCCGTTCAGCGTCTCTTCAGGATTGCGCGGCACTATCGGTAGCGCCCGGGCCGAATGGCCTGCGGCGGGGCCGGTAGCGATTCGCGGACGATTCGGATCGGGCCTCACGCAATTTCCCCCACACGGTGCGAGGAGTACGGATGTTCGGTACTTACCTAAGGCGCGAGCTGCGCCGGCGCGCCCGGCAGTCCAGCATCATTGCCCTTGGGCTTGCGCTGGGCATCGGACTGGTCATCACGGTGACCGCGCTGTCGGCTGGCGTCAAGAACGCGCAGGCGAGTGTGCTGCACTCGCTTTACGGGCTGGATACCTCCATTACGGTCACCCAGACCCCGACATTCAGCGGCACCCCCGGTGCCCAGCGGTTCGCCTTCGGCGGCAGCGGCACGGGCAGCAGGCCCGCGGCGGGTACTACGGTCAGCATCGACGACCTGACCAGCAGCGGCTACGGCATCCTCACCAGCGGCGACGTGAGCAAGATCTCCAAGCTGGACAATGTCGCGGCCGCATCGGGCGGCCTGGTGCTGAGCGACGTCAAGACCAGCTTCACGATCCCGAGCCAGACCTCCACCGGCGGCGGCTTCGGCGGTGGCGGCGGCGGCGGCTTCGGCAGCTTCCACCAGCCGACGACGATCTCGGTAGACGGCACCGACCTGTCCGGCAACGCGGCGGCGCTCGGCCCGCTGAGCAACGCCAAGCTGGTCAAGGGCCGGACGCTGGCGGCCTCGGACGCCAGCTCGGATGTGGCCCTGGTCGACTCGAACTACGCCACCTCCCAGAAGCTGTCGGTCGGCTCCACGATCACGCTGGCGAAGAAGAGCTTCAAGGTCGTCGGCATCGTCAGCCAGTCCGCAGCCAGCAACCCGCCCGACGTGTACGTCCCGCTCGGCGTCGCGCAGTCGCTGGCCACCTCCGGGGGCAAGACCCTCAAGGGTGATGTCAACACGATCTACGTCGCGGCCGACAGCGCCTCCAACATCACCACGGTGTCGAAGGCCATCTCCACCGACCTGCCCAAGGCGACGGTCACCAACTCCAGCGATCTGGCCAGCCAGCTCACCGGCTCGCTGTCCAACGCCTCCAGCCTGGCCAACAACCTGGGCAAGTGGCTCGCGATCGCGGTGCTCGCGGCGGCGTTCCTGCTGGCCAGCCTGCTGACGATGTCGGCGGTGTCCCGCCGCGTCCGTGAGTTCGGCACCCTGAAGGCCCTCGGCTGGACCAGTCGCCGGGTCGTCGGCCA
>JASHOV010000409.1 GCA_030038495.1 Streptosporangiaceae bacterium | reverse complement strand
CCAGCGCAGCCTGAAGCGCGTGACGCTGGCGGCCGCTGCCGCCGCGGGCCTGGCCGAAGCCACTTCCGGTCGGCCGGGATGGCAGCGCGAGGGCACCTGCGGTCAGCCGGCGAGCGGATACATGTACTACGCCGCCGGATGCGATGGCGTCAACTCGGCCACCATGATGAAGTACTACCTGACGGTGCCGGACTGGATTGAGGGCCCGCCGGTGATGCCCTGGCATTGGGCTAGCTACAGCGGCATTCTCCGTCGACCTAGCAGGGCAGCGATATGCGGGTCCTGATCGCTACGGTCGGGGCGCGAGGGGACGTGGCGCCCTTAACCGGGCTTGCGGCTGCCATCCGCGCTGCCGGGCACAGCGTGACGATCACCAGTAACGATGAGTACGAGAGTCTCGTCGTCGGCTGCGGGCTGGAGTTCCGGCCTCTACCTGGTACCCACGGCATGTTTGATGACCCTCGGTGGTTGCAGGGCAGCGGCGGGCCGGCCTGGGCTGTCAGCATGACCAGGCTGCTGGCCGAGCACATGCGGACGGTGGACAAGGCACTCCTCGCGGTGGCCCGCCAAGATGCCCCCGACGTCCTGGCGTTGACGGGCATGACGGCATTGGGCGGCTGTCACGTCGCCGAGGGACTGGGCCTGCCCGGCGTCGAATTGCAACTCCAGCCGATGTATACGACTTCCGATTTCCCGCCGTCGATCGTATCGGGCCGGTCTTTTGGCCGGCTGGGGAACCGGGCCGCGGGAACGGTCACCGAGACCGCGCTGGCGCTGGTCATGGCCGGGCCGGCCGGGGGGATCAGGCGCGAGCTTGGGCTGCCGCGGCGCGGGATCCGCGAGGCGGTATCCGGGCCGCCGTACGCCAGGCGCTGGCCGGTCTTCCACGGCTTCAGCCCGGCCGTTGTGCCGCGCCCGGCAGACTGGCCCGACCGCTATCAGGTCACCGGCTACTGGTGGCCGCAGCCGCCGGCGGCTTGGAGCCCGCCGCCGGAGTTGGAGGAGTTCCTGGCCTCGGGGCCGCCCCCGGTGTTCTTCGGGTTCGGGAGCCTGACGCCGGCGGAGACGGGCGACCTCATCGAGCTGGCCGCCGCAGCCGGCCGCCAGGCAGGGGTGCGGCTGGTGATCCAGGCTGGGCAGACTGGCCCGACCTCAGCCGGGCGACTGCCACCGGGCGATTCGATCGTCGTCGGCGACCTGCCGCACGACTGGCTGTTTCCCAGGATGGCGGCGGTGGTCCATCATGCGGGCGGCGGCACCACGGCGGCGGGGCTGCGCGCCGGCGTGCCGGCGGTGACCGTGCCGGTGGTCGCCGACCAACCCTTCTGGGCAGCCCGGCTCGCCGCGCTGGGCGCAGGACCGCCACCTATCCCGCGCAGGCAGCTCTCCGTCGCAGCGCTTGCGCCGGCTATCCGCGACGCGGTTGCGCGCCCCTCGTACCGGACGCAGGCCGACGCGCTGGCCAGACGGCTGGCCAGCGAGGACGGCACGGCTCCGGTCATCAGCATGCTCGCCCGGCTCAGCGGCCGCTGACCAGTGCCTGCTGACTTGCCCGAGCGGGGAGGCGACCCGCTCGGGCCGCAGCTGGAGCGGGCTGCCGGTCTCGAGGTCGGGGTCGAGGCTGATGAAGCTGCCGGTGACCGGGTCGTACCAGCGGGCCCCGATGTCGGTGAGGGCCGTGGTTGTGTCAACGACGTCGTCGAGGAAGCCGCGGTTGTCGATCCAGGTGGTGCTGGCGCCGCGCGGGTTTCCGTACGGGTCGAACTGCCGCCAGGTGGGGTTCTGGGCGGTGTAGTCCAGGTACAGGGTGTTGGTGCCGTGCTGGTCGGAGGCGATCTCGAAGTAGTAGTCGTCGCCGGAGCCGGTGCGCACGGCGGTGGCGCCGCCGGGCAGGGAGTAGTAGCGGATGCCGCTGACCGAACCGTTTGCGTCGGTGAGCTCCTCGCCGGGCAGGTAGAGCGTTGTCGTGCCCCCGTTGGTCTGGGACAGGAGGTCGCCGTCGGCTGTGTAGACGTAGGAGGCGTCCTGGGCGCCGGTTGAGGTGTCCGTGACGCCGGTGAGCTGCCCGGTGTTGTCCCAGGTCAGGCTCTGATCGCCGGTCGGTGTGTCGCGGCTGGTTTGCTCACCGTCGGCGTCGTAGGCGTAGCTGGTGGATGCGGTGACCGCGCCGGTGGCCGGGTCCAGCGCCGTTTCGCTGGCGCGTTCCCCGGCGGCGTTGTAGGTGAAGGACTCGAAGTACTCCGAGGATGGGCCGAGCGGGTCACCGACTGTGCTGTCGGAGGTGGCCGTCGGGGTCGCCTCGCAGTCGTCGGTCGCCGTCCATGCCTCGGACAGCTGGTCCTGGGTGGTGTAGGTGTAGCCGGTGTCGTCCAGGTCGGCGCCGGTGTAGCTGCCGTCGATGGCAGTGTCGCCGGAGCGGGTGACGAGCTGGTCTTGGAGCTGGCCGGTGTGTGGGTCGTAGCTGTCGGTGACGTATGCTTCATCGCTGCCGGCCCCAGGGTGACCTGATCGACCTGCCCGTAGGCGGTGTAGGAGGTCGACTCGGCGTAGCCGGCGCTGCGGTCAGGCCCAGCGCCACGATGCCGAAGGCGGTCACGACCACCACACTCGAAAACCTGGGTCGCCGGCCCATCACGCGCTCCGCTCCATTCCGGCCTCCTGCTCACGTGCTTCTCCCGTGCAGGACTTGCCTGCCCGGCGTTGGCACCACATCGTGAACCGAAGATGTTGCAGGAAAGCGGAAAGAACCTTGCGGAAATGTGCCAGACGGCCACCAGGCCCGGCACCACGAGCTGACCAGGGCCTACACCCAGGCCGTCACTACCGCGCCCCAACGCGCTCGCCCGGTTGGCCGGTCTAAGCTCAGCAGCTGATGCCGACTTTGCTGATCGTTCATCACACGCCCTCGCCGACCCTCCAGGCGATGTTCGAGGCCGCCGCGGACGGAGCGCGGACCGATGAGGTCGAGGGCGTTGACGTGCTCGTCCGTCCCGCGCTGACGGCCAGCGAGGTTGATGTCCTTGCGGCCGATGGCTACCTCCTCGGCACGCCAGCCAACCTCGGCTACATTTCGGGCGCGCTCAAGCACTTCTTCGACGGCATCTACTACCCGTGCCTTGAGGCAACCAAGCGACGCCCTTACGGGCTCTATGTGCACGGAGGGAGCGACACGGGCGGGGCCGTCCGCGCGGTGGAGTCCATCACGACAGGGCTCGGCTGGCGGCCGGTCAGACCTGCGGTCACCGTCACAGGGACGCCGGGCAAGGCCGACCTGGAGGCCTGCTGGGAGCTTGGTGCCCTGCTGGCAGCCGCGGTCGCCGGGTGAGGTGGCCGCAGATGCATCAACGCGTCACATGGTGTTACAGAAGCCGATGCAACATCGTTGCGTCTGTGGCCGTCCGGTCCCATGCACAGGCACCGGGCACCGGCACCCCCGGGCACCGGCACACCGGGCATCGCGGCGCGCTACGGTATCCCGGTGCGTCCCGCCCCGACCGTCGCGACCGTCGCGGCTGCGGCTGTCGTGGCCGCCGCCGCGCTCGACTGCTGCGGCGTGCTCGCCTTCGTGATCATCGGGCGGCACACCCACCACGACGGCGACAGCCTGGCCGGCATCTGGCACACGGCGTGGCCGTTCCTTTGCGGTCTGGCCGCGGGCCTTGCCTCCGTGCGCTTCTGGCGCCGCCCGCTGGCCATCGTGCCGACCGGCGTCGCCGCCTGGCTTGGCGCCGCGGTGGCGGGCATGCTGATCCGGGTGCTCGCCGGCCAGGGCACCGCCGCCGCCTTCGTCCTGGTGACTCTGGCGTTCCTGGCGCTCTTCCTGCTCGGCTGGCGAATGTGCTGGCGTCTGGGCCGCCGCCTCGCGGCAACAGGAACCGTCCAGGGCGGCTAGGTCACTCCAGCAACTTTCGTCACTGCGGTTCGCACGCGTTGCGGCCGGGATAGCGCAATCACCCGCCGTGCCCGCATACTCCTGAGAGGGGCCGTAAGCCGGCCGGGTGCTGGCAACCTGGCCCAGGACGGGAGGCGCCACGGCATGCAGCGGTCTCGCCGGGCCGTCTCGGGGGCAGTAACGTTCGGCCTAGTGCTGCTGGCGGGCGGCGTGCTGACCGCCTGCGGCGCGCCGGCGTACACCTACGTCTCCGACAAGGCCGCCAACGCGTACTTCAAGGTGCCATCGGCCTGGCACCAGGTGAACGCGCAGTTCGTGACGCAGGCCCAGGGCCTGCTGACCAAGTCACTCGCGGGCGAGGCCGGCGGGACCCTGGAGTGGTCGCGCGCCTACGCGGACACCACGAGCCCGACCGCGGAGACCCTCCTCGACGCCTCGAGCAATCCGGTGGTCTACGCGAGTGTGCAGAACATGAAGCTCTCGCTGCGCGGCGAGCTGTCCTTCGACGTGATGCGCGACCTGATCTTCCCGGTCACCCCGTCGGCCCGGCAGGAGGCGGCCGCCGCGGGCGAGAAGCTGGAGGGATTCACGTCCATCGGCTACAGCCTGATCACCAACAAATACGACATGCGCGGGATCAACGAGGTATTCGAGTACACCGTTCAGGGCCAGCAGAACGCGTTTGACCTGACCGTGCTGACGAACGCGGGGACTACCAAGCTGTACCTGCTGCTGATCCAGTGCTACCAGGCCTGCTTCGCTGCCCACGAGTCGCAGATCTTGGCGGTAGCAAACTCGTTCACCGTAGAAGGTTCGTGATGATCGACCCAGCCAGGAAGATAGATGGCCGCCGCAGCGGCGGCCGGGCCCGCGCGCGGCGGGAGGCGAGCCTGGCCGGCCTGACCCGCAGGCCAATGGCGCCGTGGGACCGGCTCAAGTTCGTCATCGCGCTGGTGCTGCTCTGGTTCATCGTCGTGTGGTACGAGATGTCCACCAACCCGACCCTCGGCTTCATGGACGCGGCCAGGCTGCAGCTGCAGCTGCGCTCGGGTATCGGCCGCTGGCTCGTGCTGCTCCTCGCCCTCGAGGTGACCAGGCAGCTGCACTTCCTGCTGGCCGAGCGCGCCCGGCCGTACTACCGGGCGAGCAGCGCGTTCTTCGGAACGGGCGACCGGATGGCCCACCACACCAGCGACTACACCAGGTACCGGATGTCCAGGGCGGTCAAGTGGCTGATCGTGGTCGCGATCCTCGCGCTGATCCTGGGGGTGGCGTTTGGTACGTCGCCGGTGCAGGGCCTGTTCGAGGGCCCAGGCAAGCTCGCGAAGATACTGCCGCTAGTCCTGTACATCATGGCGATCATGCTGCTGGGCGTCAGCCAGTTCGTGGCCATCTTCTGGTTCCTGTCCAGGGGCGGCGTCGACGTGTACTACCCCGGCGATGTGACGACGCGGTTCGCCGACGTCTGGGGCCAGGACCACGTGCTCGAGAAGGTCAAGGAGAACATGCTCTTCCTCGAGGACCCCGAGTCGATCGAGGTACACGGCGGCTACGTGCCCGGCGGGATCCTGCTGTGGGGGCCGCCAGGAACCGGCAAGACGCTGATGGCGGAGGCGGTCGCCGGCGAGACCGGCAAGCCCTACGTGTTCGTGGATCCAGGCGCGTTCATCAACATGTTCTTCGGCGTCGGGGTGCTCAAGGTGAAGGGCCTGTTCCGGCGCCTGCGCAAGCTCGCGGTCCGCTACGGCGGGGTGATCGTGTTCTTCGACGAGGCCGACTCGCTCGGCAACCGCGGCGGCGGCGTGGGCGGGCAGGGCGGGCAGGCCGGCGCCCGCGGACCCGGCGCGGCCGGGCTGCTCGATGCATGCCACGGCTTCAGCTACCTCAGCCACGACACCCAGTCGGCGCTGTACGCCCGCGCGCTGCAGGCGGACCCGGCGCCGCCGAAGTCCGGCCGGTTCCGGCAGATGGTTCCCGGCGTGGGCATGGGCGGCATGGGGGGCATGGGCACCCTGCAGGCCCTGCTTACCGAGCTGTCCGGGCTGAAGAAGCCGCGCGGGTTCCTCAACCGCGTGGTCCGGCGCACGCTGGGGATGAAGCCGAAACCGCCGCCCAAGTACCGGATCCTGGTGATCATGGCGACGAACATGCCGTCGGCCCTGGACGAGGCGCTGCTGCGCCCCGGCCGGATCGACCGGATGTACCGGGTCGGCTACCCGTCGAAGGAAGGCCGCAAGCGCACCTACGAGGGATACTTCAGCCGGGTCAGGAATGATATAACTCCCGACGAGATCGATCACCTGGCCACGATCACCCCGTACGCGACCGGCGCCACCATCAAGGACCTGGTGAACGAGTCGCTGATCGCCACGCTGCGCGACGGCCGGGACACCATCACCTGGTCCGACGTGACCAGGGCCAAGCTCGCCAAGAGCGTCGGGCCCTCGGAGGGCGTGGAGTACATCGAGCGCGAGCGGCACGCGGTTGCGCTGCACGAGGCCTGCCATGCGGTCGTGAGTCACATGGTGCAGAAGCGGAACGTGATCGACACCGCGACGATCCAGAAGGGCGCTGACTACCTGGGGTTCGTCAAGCCCATCCCGATCGAGGAGCAGTTCACTTCCTGGCGCAGCGAGTACGAGTCCGACATCATGGTCAGTCTCGCCTCGCTGGTGGGCGAGCGGATGTTCTTCAACGGCGACTCAAGCTCGGGCGTCTCCGGTGACCTGCGGAACGCGACCACGGTCGCGCTGGCCATGGAGGGCCTGTGGGGCATGGGCGGCCAGTACGGCTCGTTCGCGGCGACCCGCGCGCCCCATGACGCGCACCCGGTGGCCGACGGCAACGACAGAAACGTGCTGGAGACCGCCCTCGGCAAGCGCGCGGAATCGCACCTTGCGACGCTGGCGGAGCGGACCGGGACGCTGCTCACCGAGAACCGCGCCAACGTTCTGGCAGTGGCGCACGCGCTCGAGCTGCACAAGACCATCAGCGGTCAGGACGTCGTCGCCATCATCAATGGCGAGCAGGGCCCGGTCGTTGACGGCAGGCCATACCGTAAGCCGGGCTTCGCGGCCGAGCTCGAGGCCTACCACGAGCGCGCGGTCACCGCGCACAGCGGCGACCGCAGCCTGCCGCTGCCGGTCCCTGTGCCCGCGCAGCCCGAGCTGAGCGTGCTGCCGGCCGCGCCCACCGAGCACCACGCGGACCCGGCGGAGTCCTGACCGGGCCGCCGTTCCCGTCCTAGCGAGCGCCATAACGTGGAGGACCTCCGTCCTGACAACGGAAATCCTCCACGTTGACGTGAAGGCCGGCGCTACCGATCGATCTCCAGGTAGTCCAGCAGGCCGCCCTGCTCGTCCAGGCCGCGGATCCTCAGCTTGGACGTGCCGCCGGCGAACTGGCTGGGCGCGCTGTCGATGACCAGCAGGCAGTAGCCGGTGTAGCGGACCCGCGACCAGTCGACGGTCACGTTGGTGACCGCACCGGTGGTGGGGTTGGAGTTGATGAAGGTCGGGACGGCGTTGTCGTTGTTGACGTTGCCCAGGTAGCTGTCCGGCACCACGAAGTTGGCGGGACTAGTCGAGTTGCCGTCGAAGCCGTACAGGCTCTTGCCCGCGCCGCCCGCGGTGATGTAGGTCGTGCCGGCCGGCGAAGAGCCGCTGTTGCTCAGCACCGATCCGATCGGTGCCTGCTGGGTGGAGGACCCGCCGATGATCGGGTCGGTCCGCTCGTAGATGTGGTTGTGACCGTTGATCACCAGGTCGACCGTGTACTTGTCGAAGTACGGCACGAAGACCGTGTCGACGCCGCCGTCGGAGCCGTGCACCGAGCACGTGCAGTACGCGCAGTGGTGGAAGTAGACAACGATGAAGTCGATCCCCGAGCCCGTCTGGCGCCAGGCCTTCAGCGTGTTGCCCAGCCAGGTAGCCTGGGCGCCGCCCGAGTAGCCGAGGTTGGCCGGCAGCTCGTAGGAAACGTCGTTGGCGTCGAGGGCGACGAAGCCGACGTTCCCGTAAGTAAAGGAGTAATAGGTCTGCGTCGGCCCGCCGGGGAAGTCGAACCTGGCGAACTGGCCGCCGTACCCGTCCGGCGAGTACCAGGGCTCCATCTCGTGGTTGCCCACGACCGCGTTCCACGGAATGCTCGCGGCGGCGTTCTCGACCTCGGTGAACCAGGAGTCCCAGATGCGCGGGTCGTACGGGTCGGTGATCAGGCCGCTGCCGCCGGACTCGGCGTAGGAGATGTCACCGGCGTGCAGGTGGAACGCGGGGTTCTGGGCGCGGATCAGGTTCGTGTTGCCGACCGCGTCATAGGTGACGCCCTGGTCGCCGAACGCGGTGAACGTGAACGGCACCCGCCCGCGGGGCGCGGTGGTGAAGTGCCCGGAAACCTCGCCCTGGTCCCAGCCGGAGTGGCCCAGGCTGTAGTAATAGGTCGTGTCCGGTTGCAGCCCGGACAGCTGACCGTGCACGTAGTACTGCTCGATCGTGGCGCTGGCCAGCGACGGCGCGATCGAGTCCACGGGGCTCGCGGTCGACGAGTTCCACACGCTGGCGGGCGTCGCCAGGCTGCGAACCTCAGCGGCGATCTGGTTGCCCAGGTCGGCCGGCGAGCTGCCCACGCGGATGAACGGGTTGCTGACCGGCCCGGCCGTCTGCCAGGCGACCGACATCTGGGTAGTGGGGTCCGCGCCGTAGGCGATGTGCTTTCCGAACGGCGGCAGGTAGTTGCCCGGTGCCGAGTCACCGCTGGTGACCAGGGCCGGGGTGCGTTTTCTTGCGGCTGTGGTCGCCGCGGAAGCGGTGCCGGCCAGCAGGGCGGGGCCGACGATGGCTGCGCCCGCGCCGATGGCTCCGCCGCGCAACAGGGCGCGGCGGGAGGTAGCACGGCGGAACCATTCGTGCTGCTCGGCGAGGCTCATGCGACTTGCTTGCTCAGCTGTGATGCGAGAAGAGGTCATGCTGCGCAACGTAGGAGCCGGTCATGACCGGGCCCGGAAGCGGCGGTGAACAATGAGCTAAATCGATAAAGCCGGCATGCCAACTAGCCAAGGCCGGGGTTCATGGTGCCGCGGCCCCCGGTCAGGCAGGCATCTTGCCTGTCGCCGGTCTCCGGGCCATACCAGCTCCCGCACCCGGTACGCCAGCCGGGCCACCGGCGTGCGTGGGCCCGGGCTGAGGCCGGTTAGTGCCTTGTCACCCCGTGACCTCGACGTTTAGACTGAACATTCAGTCAACCGCGTTGGGAGCGCGATACCTATGGCCACACAACAGGCCAGCGCACAGCAGGACACGTCTACCTCCAGTACCAGCGGGCGCCAGCGGGCCAACGGGACCCTTGGCGCCCACCCCGCAGATAACCGGCCGGGAACCCTGCCGCCGCAAGCCACTCCGCGGCCCGCGGACCGCCCCAGCCTGACGACGATCATCCGGGCCCAGGAAAAGATCTTCATCGAGCGGCAGCCGGAGTCGGGCAGGCTCGCGCGCGAGGCCACAGGAGCGCTTGCGGGCGGGGTGGTTTCCAACTGGCAGATCTCGCGCCCGCAGCCGGTCTGGCTGAGCCACGGCCTGGGGTCCAAGCTCTACGACGTCGACGGCAATGAGTATGTCGACCTGCACGGCGGTTATGGAGTCGCACTCGCGGGTCACGGGCATCCGGCGATCGTCAAGGCGGTCCAGGACCAGGTGGCACGCGGCACGCACTTCGCCCAGCCGACCGAGAACGCACTGGCCGTGGCGACGAACCTGGCTGCCCGCTTCGGCCTGCCGCAGTGGCGCTTCGCGAACTCCGGCACCGAGGCGACCATGGACGCGGTACACCTCATGCGGGCCATCACCGGCCGCGACCTGATCATCAAGGTCGAGGGCTGCTACCACGGCCATCACGACTCGGTGCAGGTGTCCGTCTGCCCCGACGGCGAGAGCGATGACCTGGGGCCGGCCGGGCAGCCGCGTGGCATTCCGTCGAGCACCGGCGTTCCGGCCAGCATTACCGACCTGACCCTGATCGTCGGCTTCAACGACCTGGCCGCGGTCCGGCACACCCTGGAGAGCCACCCCGGCCAGGTCGCGGGGATGATCCTTGAGCCGATCATGATGAACGCCGGCATCATCACGCCTGAGCCCGGCTACCTGCAGGGCCTGAAGGACCTGCTGCACGCGCACGGCGCGCTGCTGGCCTTCGACGAGGTCAAGACCGGCCTGACCGCCGGTCCCGGCGGCGCCACCGGCTACACCGCTGTGACGCCGGACATCGTCTGCCTGGCCAAGGCCATCGGCGGCGGCGTCGCGGCCGCGGCCATTGGCGGCACCGACGAGGTCATGGGCCACGTCGCCAACGGCGACTACGAGCAGGTCGGGACGTTCAACGGAAACCCGCTGGCGATGGCCGCGTGCCGGGCCATGCTGTACGACATCGCGACACCGGAGGCGTACGGGCGACTGGAACGCCTGCGTCTGCGGGCCGTGACCGGCCTGGAGCGGGAGATCGAGCGGAACGGGCTCAACGCGCACGTCGTGTCCCTCGGCGCCAAGGGCTGCGTGGTGTTCTCCCGCCAGCCGGTCCGGAACTTCCGCGACTTCCTCAGCGTCCGTGACTCCTACAGTCACGCGCACTGGCTGTTCCAGCACAACGGGGGCGTCTTCCTGCCTCCCTGGGGGAAGAGCGAGCAGTGGCTGATCTCGGTGCAGCATGATGAGGCGGACATCGACCGCTTCCTC
>JASHOV010000408.1 GCA_030038495.1 Streptosporangiaceae bacterium | reverse complement strand
ACGCGGGCGACACCCTGTACGAGTACTGCTACCTCAGGGAATTCGGCTCCGTCGTGCGGGCGCTGCGCGGCTACGACGGTGATCTGTGGCGCTGGTGGGACGACTTCCATTCCCGCGTCTCCTTCACCAAGCAGGAGGACATGCTGCTCGTCGGGCTGATCGGGGTCGCGGCGGCCTTCTCCGCGAACGAGGACGGAACCGTCGACCTGCCTTTCGATCCGCGAACCGGGGTTATCGACCCGGCCGTGTGGCAGCGCTGGCTGGACTGGGACCCGGTCCGGATGGCACCGAAATACGCCGATGAGCTGCGGTCGGTGCGGTCGATCTGGATCGACGCGGGCACCAGGGACGACTTCTTCCTTGATCTCGGCGCCGAGGCGTTCAGGGCCGAGTTGCGGCGGATCGGAGTCGCCGACGATGTGATCAGATATGAGCTGTTTGATGCGACTCACATGGCCATCGACTACCGGTATCCGATGTCGCTGGCGTGGCTGTGCCAGCGAATGCAATCCCAGCCTTCGTGAACGCTACGGCGCTGCGTTACGTACTCACCGGATAGGAAGGCCTCAGGTCGCCAGGAACGGAGAGATGACATGCGTAATCGTTGGTGGGCGGTACCGGTGCTGGCCGGCGCCGCGGCGGTGCTGACAGCGTGCGGCACCTCGTCGCCCCCGTCGAGCCCGCCGGCCTCGTCCGCACCCGCGGCATCGTCCTCGACCACGCCGGCCAGCGGCCCGAGCGCGTCGACCGTGACGATCTCCACGAGGTCGACGAGTATCGGGACCGTGCTGGTCAACGCCCAGGGGCACACGCTGTACTGGTTCGCGATTGACACGCCGACCAAGTCCAACTGCAATGGCTCGTGCGCGACCTACTGGCCGCCGGTCATCGGGAAGGCCGTGGCCGCATCCGGCACGTCGCTGCCGAAGGGCTTCGGCACCATCACCAGGTCCGACGGCAGCGTGCAGGCCACCTATGACGGGCATCCGCTCTATACGTACGCGGCAGATACCTCGGCCGGCATGACCAGCGGGAACGGTCTGAACGTGTCCGGCGGGCTCTGGTGGGCCATGACCCCGTCCGGGGCCAAGCCGTCGGCGACCCCGTCGCCGTCCACTTCCACCAGCTCGGGCGGCGGATACGGCTACTAGCACGAGCAGGGTGAACGGCCGGGCCCGAAGGGTCCGGCCGTTCACGGTTCCGCGGGCCAGCTAGCGGAGCGGCCTGGGGAGAGAGCGCCCCGTTCCGGGTAAGAAGCCCGCATGGTGGACACGGCGGAAGATGTCGCCGCGGTTAAGCCGCGCGGCGGTCTGGGGCTTATCTATACCGCGCTGATGCTGGCGATCCTGCTGGCTGCCCTGGACCAGACCATCGTGTCCACGGCGTTGCCGACGATCGTCGGCGATCTCGGCGGGCTGAGCCACTTGTCCTGGGTTGTCACCGCCTACATGCTGGCAACTACCGCGTCGACGCCGCTGTGGGGCAAGCTGGGGGACCAGTTCGGCCGCAAGACCCTGTTTCAGGCGTCAATCGTCATATTCCTGATCGGGTCGGCGCTATGCGGCCAGTCGCGCAGCATGATCGAGCTGATCTCGTTCCGTGCGCTGCAGGGCCTGGGCGGCGGCGGGCTCATGGTGCTGGCCCAGGCGATCATCGGCGATGTCGTGCCGGCCCGTGAGCGCGGTAAGTACCAGGGCGCGTTCGGCGCGGTCTTCGGCGTCGCCAGCGTGGCCGGGCCGCTGCTGGGCGGGTTTTTCGTCGACAACCTCAGCTGGCGCTGGGTCTTCTACATCAACCTGCCCGTCGGCCTGATCGCGCTCGCGGTGATCGCCGTCGTGCTGCCCGCGACGGCGAACAAGGAGAAGCACAAGATCGACTACGTCGGCTCGCTGCTGCTGGCGGGCAGCGCGACCTGCGTCGTCCTGCTGACGTCATGGGGCGGCACCGAGTACGCGTGGGGCTCGGCCGTCATCATCGGCCTCGGCGTCCTCGCGGTGGTGCTGGCGGTGGCATGGTGGCAGTCGGCACGCCGCGCGGCCGAGCCGGTGCTGCCGCTGCGGCTGTTCCGCAACTCGGTGTTCTCTGTCTGTTCCGGCATCGGCTTCGCGGCCGGCTTTGCCATGTTCGGCGCGCTGGCCTTCCTGCCGCTGTTCCTGCAGGTGGTGCGCGGGGTCTCGCCGACGGTGTCCGGGGTGTACCTGCTGCCGATGGTGCTCGGCCTGCTGCTGACCTCCATCGGCAGTGGCCAGCTGATATCCCGCCTGGGCCGGTACAAAATCTTTCCGATCGTCGGGACCGCGCTGCTTGTGGTCGCTCTCCTGCTGCTGTCGCGGCTGTCGGAGACGACCTCGTCGCTGTTGCTCAACACCTACTTCTTCATTCTCGGGCTGAGTCTCGGGCTGATCCTGCAGGTGCTGGTCATCGCGGTGCAGAACTCGGCCGATTACGCGGACCTGGGCACGGCGACCTCGGGGGCGACGTTCTTCCGCTCGATTGGCGGCGCCTTCGGAGTCGCGATCTGCGGATCGATCTTCTCCAACCGGCTGGCGACCGAGCTGGTCGCCTCGCTCGCCGGGCGGCGGCTGCCGCCGGGCTTCAACATCGCCGACGCGCAGTCGAACCCGCGGCTGCTGAAGTCGCTGCCGCCCGCCGCGCATACCGCCGTGCTGCATGCCTACTCGGAGTCGATCGACCGGATCTTCCTGTTCGCCGCGCCGGTCGCGGCCGCGGCGTTCGTGCTGTCGTGGTTCCTCAAGGAGGTTCCGCTGCGCAGGACCGCGGGCGCCGCCGACCTGGCCGAGGGCCTGGGTGCGGTGTCGGCGGAGCGGTCGTCGGTTGGCGAGATCGAGCGGGCGCTGCTGCGGCTGGCCGACGGTGACATGCGCAAGCGCGGGTATGAGCGGATCGCCGACCTGGCGGGGCTTGGCGTGCCCGGCGGGAGCTGCTGGGTGCTGGCCCACCTGGCCAAGTACGGACAGATCAAGGGCACTGACCTCGCCGCGGAGGCCGGGGTCACCGTCGAGTACGGCCGTCCTTACGTGGACGCACTGGTCGAGAAGGGTTTCCTGCGGCGCAGCGACGACGGCGTGCTGATCCTCACCACGGCCGGCGGCGCAGCGGCCGACCGGGTGTTCGCGGCCCAGCGCGAGGGCCTGGAACGGCTGCTCGCCGGCTGGTCGCCGGACCAGCACGCCGATCTGGCGCGGATGCTCGACCGGCTGTCTCGGGCCCTCGTGGGCGACGATGCGGACCGGCGTGTGCTGGCGCGGTCGGCGACCGCCACCTCGTCCGCTCCGGCCGGCTAGTCGGCCAACCCGGCAGATCTTGAGCCGGTGTGCGGCGCGGAACCCGGGCGATTGGTGCGGATCTAGGGCCGGGGCGGGGCTATCACGGTCAGCGCGGCGGGCAGCGCGCGAATGCGGACCGGCGTCCCCGCCGGCAGCGGCGCGGCGAAGGCAATCGTCTCCCCGTCGGCGGCGACAGGGATCGCCCGGTCAATGGTCAGCGTCACGTCGGTATCGCGCGCCAGGCTGACCTGCTCGAGCGCGGTGTGCGAGCCGTCCTTGATCTTGGTCAGGGCGCGGATGAAGGTCAGTTTCGGTCCGTGCCGCATCAGTACCAGGTCGAGCTCGCCGTCATCCACGAGGGCCGGGGGAGCGACCCTCATGCCGGCGCCGAAGTAGGCGGAGTTCGCCACCACGACCGCGTACCCGGCGAACTGCTGCTCGCTAGCGGCGCCCCGTAGCGTGAACGTGGCCGGCTGCCAGCGCGCCACGGCCCGCAGCGCCGCGAGCGTGTACACGGCGGACCCGCGCAGCCAGCGCGTGCCGTTGGCAATCTCGCCGGCCACCGACGGCACGCCTGCGTAAACGCTGCCTGCGACAATCGCCTCTTCCGCGCCGGGCACGCTGACGCCGATCAGGTCGATCCTGCGGGCGGTGCCGCTGGCGAGCAGGGCCGCGGCCGCAGCGGGCTCGGCCGGGATGCCGAGCACCCTGGCGAGGTCGTTGCCGCGGCCGGCCGGAACGATGCCGTAACGGCCGCCGAACCTGGACGTGGTGCCGGCCAGCGATCCGGCCATGCCGTCGCCGCCGACCGCGACGATCACCTGGCCCCTGGCGGCAGCGGCCGCAGCGAGCTCGCTGGCGTGCGCGAGACTGGCCGACTGGGTCACCTCGTAGTCGGCACCGGAAGCCGTCAGGGCCGCGGTCACCTCCGGCAGGACTTGCAGGGCCCGGCCATGGCCGGCCACCGGGTTGACGATGAGGCTGAGGCCGGGCATGTTCGACTCCGCTGCTGTCCGTGGCGCGAGGCCCGGCTGATGATCAGGACAGGCTACCTCCGGCCGGACGGCTTGCGACAGACTCGGCGCGGGCGAGCCGGGCGGCCGGGCGTACGATCGGGCCATGCCTCCGCAGCGGCGCGCAGCGGGCCCGGATTCAGCCACCGCTGAGCCGCGGTTCCTTCAGGTGCAGACCACGACGGACTCGCGGGCGGAGGCGGTGGAGCTCGCGCAGGCCGCCGTGGAGGCGAGGCTTGCGGCCTGCGCCCAGGTCGCGGGGCCGATCGCGAGCACATACTGGTGGGAAGACGGGATCGAGCGGGCCGAGGAATGGCTCATCATGCTGAAGCTGCCTGCGGATCGGTACGACGACCTGGCCAGTTTCCTGTCCGAGCGGCACAGCTACGACGAGCCGGAGATCATCGCGACCGCGATCGTGGCGGGAGCGCCCTCGTACCTGGACTGGCTGCAGGAGGAGACCCGCCCGCGGCAGTGATGCAGGCCCCGCGCGGCCGGGAGGGAGGGCTGAGGATGCCGGCGGACGACCGCGATCACGGGCTGTTCGGCCCGCAGTCGGTGACCTGGCGAATCATGAGCGAGCCGGTCATGTGGGTAGCCGGCGTCCGGGCGCTGTACCTGCAGGCCCTGCACCCGAAGGTGATGCGGGGAACCTGGCAGAACAGCTCGTTTACGCAGTCCGAGCAGGCCTGGGGGAGATTCACCAGGACCATCGAGTACGTACGCGTACGCACCTTCGGCACCACGCCCGAAGTCGAGCGGGCTGGGCGGCGGCTGCGGCACCTGCACGCCTCGCTGCGCGGTCGTGACGAGGACGGCCGCGAGTTCAGCCTCGCGGAGCCCGAGCTCCTGCTCTGGGTGCACTGCGCGGAGATCTGCTCCGAGGCCGAGATTGCCCGGCGCAGCGGGGTGCAAGTGACCGCGGCGGAACTCGACGAGTTCGTGGCCGAGCAGCGCCGCAGCGCCGAGGTCGTCGGCCTTGACCGAGCCATCGTTCCGGCCAGCATGGCCGAGCTGGCGGACTACTTCGTCGCAATGCGGCCCAGCCTGCGAGCCTGCCCGGAGGCCAGGCGCGCGCTCCGGCTGTCCTTTGTGCCGCGGCTGCCGCTCCCGCTGGTGCCGCTGCGGCTGGTGGTGCCGCCGCTCAACGCGCTGGCCTTTGCGAGCCTGCCGCGCTGGGCCAGGCAGCTGTACGGTGCGCCGGCCGTGCCGTTTACCGACGCGGCGGTTAATGCCGCGCTCCGGGCTACGTTCGAGTCGACGACCAGGCTGCCGGTTATCGTGCCAGGAGCCGTCGCCGCCCGGCAGCTGATGCGAGACGCCGCCTGAGCCGGGCCGCCGGCAGCTGCACAGCGAGTGCATGCAGCTGGCCGGCGGCGATGCGCAGCGCGCGGTCGAAGTGGCCGGTACCGTACGGGCCCTTCACCGGCACAGGTATCAGGCTGCAGGCGATCTTCGCGGTCGTGCACAGGCTCGGCCCCGTGGCGGTACCGATCCCGAGCTCGCCTTGGCTGTTCTGGCCCCAGGCCCAGATGCTCCCGTCGGCTAGCTTCGCCAGGCTGAACCCGCCGCCCGCCGCGATCGCCACGACATGCTGCAGGTGCTCCTTGCCGCCCGGGCCGACGACCTCGCTCGGCAGGTTGTCATATTCCTCAGAATGCCCGTTGCCGAGCTGGCCCTTGTCATCGACGCCCCAGGCCCACACGGTGCCGTCGGAGCGCAGGGCCAGCACGTGCAGGCCGTAGGCAGAAGGCTCGGCCGAGATGGCCACGATGTGGGCGAGGTGCCCGACCCCGCCGGGCCCGCTGACCTGCACCGGGGTCGTGCTGCACGGGATCGCCCCGAAGGCGAACGGGTCGTAGCACCGCCCTGGCGCCGGGGACGTCTGGCCCAGATCGGCAAACTCGTCCGATCCCCACGCCCAGACCGTACCGTCGGAGCGCAGCGCCACGTCGAAGTCCGAGCCGCCGGCGACGGCGACGACGTGGTTAAGGACGCCGGTGCCGCCCGGTCCCTTCACCTCGACCGGCTTGCTGCTGCAGCCGACGGCCGCATAGTTCGTGTACGGCTTGCATTCCTGCGGGCCGGTGTTGGTCCCGATGCCGAGCTCGCCGGCGACGTTAATCCCCCACGTCCAGACGGTGCCGTCGGACCGCAGCGCGAGATCGTCATCGCTGGACCCGCCGATGGCGACAATCCGCGACAACTTGCCGGTGCCGGACGGGCCGACGACGGCGACAGGAAGTTTGCTGCAGACGTTGGCCGGCCCGGGCGCAATGGTGCCGGTCGGGCAGTGCTGCGGCCCGTCAAGTCGGCCGTTGCCGATCTGAGCCCAGATGTTGCTGCCCCAGGTGAGGACGTTCCCGTTCCTGTCCAGTGCCTCACTGGCCACGTTGGCCGAGACGATGGCCGTGATCCCGGTTAGCTGGCCGCGGCCGCTGGGTTGCCTGACTGCTACCGGCGCCGTGCTGGCGCGCTGATTACCCGTTCCGAGCTGGCCCTGGCTGTTGTCGCCCCAGGCCCGGACTGCCCCGCTAGTGGTAAGGGCCAGGCTGGCGTCAGTGCCAGCCGACAAGTCCCTGACGGAATTCACCAGCAGCCTGAAGACCCGCTTTGGCACGAGCGCGTTGGCTCGGTTGCCCTGGCCGAGCTCCCCAGTCGCGTTGTTGCCCCAGGAGTAGGCGGTGCCGACCAGAGCCGGCCGGTGACCGGCCCGACCGCCGGCCCGCGGGGCCGCAGTCGCGGTCGCCATGGGCAGACCGGCCCCGGCTAGCGCTACGAGCGCTGCCGACGTCGTCCAGCGCCGGGCTCGCCGTCCCCGCCTCGTTCCCGGACTCAGCATCATCATCTCGTTCCCCCGCTAACGCCGCCCGCACCGTGACCCCGCAGTTGCGCGGTCACATTATCGGAGGAACGCCGCGCGAACCCGGACGGCATAAATGCAGCGCGCCGCGCTCAGAAGCACCAATGCCTCACCTAGCCGGCAGCCTCCAGGGCCGGCACGTTCCATGAGGTGATGACGGGTTCCTCGTGCTCGGAGCCCAGGGAGCTCAGCGTGCCGGTGTCGAGCCGGAAATACCTGCCAGCGGCGGGCTCGAGCCCAAGCCAGCGAGCGGTCAGGATGCGCAGCAAGTGGCCGTGGGCCACGAGGACCACGTCGCCGCCGGCCAGCAACGGCGCGGCCCGCCTGAGTACGGCGTCAGCCCGGGCCCCGACCTGCTCGACGGACTCGCCAGGGTGGTCCTGATCTCCGGGCACGACGCCGTCGCGCCACAGGTACCAGCCTGGCCGCTGCTGCCTGATCTGGTCCGTGGTCAGGCCCTCGTAGCCGCCGTAGTCCCATTCCTGCAGGTCCGGATCCTGTAGCGCCGAGGTCAGGCCGACCAGCTCGGCGGTGCGATTCGCGCGGCTGGCCGGGCTGGTGAAGGCGGCGACGATCTGCCGGCGGGCGACGGCGGCGGCGAGCCCGGCCGCGGCGGTGACCCCGGCCTCCGTCAGCGGCACGTCAGTCCGCCCGGTATGCCGGCCGGACCTGCTCCACTCGGTTTCTCCGTGCCGGATAAGCAGCAGCTCGCCCATCCCGGGACCTTAGCAGCCGGGCCGGAAGAACAGGGCCGGGCCAGGCCGTCGTGAAGCAGCGGCGGCAGCCGCGTTGGCGCAGGCCGGCCTGGCAGTTGACAATCTGATGCTGCATATGTAAGTTCTGTCTGACAGGTGAAACAACTCGTGACCCGGAGTCGGCCCTGACCAGTGAAGCGGAGCTCATGTCCGTGCTGACGGCGGTAGCCAACCCGCTGCGGTTGCGGATCGTGGCCGAGCTTTCCGACGGCCGGGTGCATGTGAGTGAGCTGGCCCGCAGGCTGGGCATCTCACGCCCCCTGCTCTACATGCACCTGGACCGGCTGGAGAAGGCGGGTCTGATCGTCGGCCAGCTGGAGCTCTCCGACGATGGCAAGGCCATGAAGTACTTCACCCTCGCCCCGTTCGAGATCCGGCTGACGGCCGAGGAGATCGCGAGGGCAGTCCGCGCCAGCGAAGCGGCCAGCGTGAACGGGCAAGCAGCACCCGAGGAGAAGGAAACCGAGATGAAAGAGACGGACAGATGACCAGCGCACACGTGCTCGGCCTTTCGAGCGGCGATACGGCCGGCATTGCTATCGGCCTGGGCATCCCGGCGTTCGTCTGCGCCGCGGTCGCAGTGATCGTCTGGGCCTACTTCAGGCTGCAGGCGCACCGGGCCGACGCCATCGCGAACGCCGAGTACCGCAAGCTGGCCGAGCAGGCCGTCGAGAACCAGCAGGAACTGCGCAACGAACTGGCCAGGCTGACCACGAAGGTCGAGGCGGTTGAGAAGCTCATGCGGGAAGTGGGATGAGCACTGCGGCTGCGCGCGCCACGCACGCTACTGATCGGCTTAGTCTCGGCGTCAACCCCCTGCGCCTGCTGGTCTCCGCCAGTCCGTGGCGTGCAGCGGGCTTCCTGCTCACGTACCTGCTCGTCAGCGGAGTGCTGTTCGGCATCGCGCTGACCGCCGGCGTCCTGGCGGGCGTGCTCACCTTCACGATCGTGGCGGTGCCGCTGCTGATCGGCGCGGCCTGGGTGATACGGGGCTGTGCGAGCTTCGAGCGCCTCAGGCTCAGGCAGGTGCTGAGCGCCCCGCTGCCGGCGCTGGCCAGTTGCCCGGCACCGCCTGACGGCGGTCTATGGCACCGCGCGAAGGCGATGTGGCTGACCAGCGCGACCTGGCGCGACCTCGCATATCTGGTGGGGCTGTGGCCGTTCCTGCTCGGCCTTGACGCCGTCGTCTTGGCGGTCTGGGCCGAGCTGCTAGCCGGGATCACGTTCCCTGCCTGGTACGGCCGCGTCCGCGGCATGTGCCTGGGCAACTGCGGTTCCCAGAACGCTCCCGGCCTGATGATCGGTCACTTCCCGCACGGCCCGCACGGCCGCGGCGCGGACGGGATCTACGTGGACTCCCTGCACGGCGCGCTGGTAGTCGCGGCCGTCTTCCTGGTCCTGTTGCTGCTCTTCAACTACGTGCTGGTCGCGACGGCCCGCCTGCACGGGCGGGTAGCCCGCGCCCTGCTCCGGCCGCCCGCCGATCCTCTGAAGGAGGTGCGCAGCGTACTGACCGGGCCCGGCCCGCTCGGCCCGCTCACCGGGGCCGAGAGGTAAGAGCTCCCTCGCCCGCGAGTGCCAGCTCGCGGGCGAGGGCCCTAAACGACAAGCGGCACGACACCCAGAGAGGTCACCATGCGCCAGTCGCACAGATCAGTATTGCCCGAATCAGGGCCTCCTGCGCACGCAGGCATCCACGGTAAGGCACGTCGGCCAGTCGTCGAGCGCATCGCAGGCTGGAGCGTCCGGCACCGCAGGACCGCCGTCATTGGCTGGCTGGTACTGGTTGCCGCCGTCTTCGTGGCAGGCCAGCACGCCGGCACCGGCAATGTCCAGCAATACGACCCCGGCCAGTCCGGCGTGGCCGAGCGGGTGCTGCACAACCTCAACGACAACGGCCCGCCCCCGGCCGAGGAGGTGCTCGTCCAGGCTCGCCCCGGAGGCGCGCCGTTCCCCGACAATCCCGGCATGCGCCAGGCGGTGAGTCAGCTAGTCACGGACCTGCACCGGCTGCCCCGCTCGACGGCCAGCGGCATCCAGTCGCCGTTCAGCCTCGGCGGGGGCCGGCTGATCTCGGCGAACGGCCGATCCGCCCTGGTCACCTTCAACGTCACCGGCTCGGACGAGGACCAGGCGGTCGTGCCGGCCCTGAACGCCGTGGCCGCGGTGGCGGCCAGGCATCCGGGACTGGTGGTCGCCGAGGCGGGCGACGCCAGCGAGGACCGGGCCGCGAACTCCCTGCTGAGCCACGACTTCCGGCAGGCCGAGAGCACCTCGCTGCCGGTCACGCTGATCCTGCTGCTGGCGGTCTTCGGCGCGCTGGTCGCGGCCGGCATCCCGCTGCTGCTGGCCGGAACCGCGGTGATCAGCGCGATCTCGCTGACGTCGGTGATCGGCAAGTGGCTGCCGGTGGGGTCGAGCACCTCGGAGGTTGTACTGATCATCGGGATGGCCGTCGGGATCGACTACACGCTGTTCTACCTGCGCCGGGAGCGGGAGGAACGGGCCAGGGGCCGCAGCAATGCGGAGGCACTGCGGATCGCGGCAGGAACCTCGGGCCGGGCCATCGTGGTCTCCGGGGTGACCGTGATGATCGGGCTCGCGGGCCTGTTCCTGACGGGGTACTCGGTATTCACCGGCATCGGGCTGGGCTCGATCGCGGTTGTCGGTGCCGCCGTCATCGGCTCGCTGACGTTCCTGCCCGCGCTGCTGTCCATGTTGGGCAGCCGGGCTGACCGCGGCCGGATACCGTTCCTCGGCCGGCGCCGCACCGCGTCTCGCCCATCGCGGCTGTGGGCGGCGCTGGTCCGCTGGGTCGTGCGCAGGCCCGCCGCCTGGGGGGTGCTGGCCGCGGTGGCAATGCTCGCGCTGGCCGCGCCCGCCATCGGCCTACGGCTCGGCAGCCCGCCGGATGGCGGATTCCCGCAGAGCCTGCCGATCATCCAGACCGCCGACCGGATCCAGCAGGCGTTCCCGCAGACCCCGTCGCCCGAGCAGGTGGTCGTCACCGGCCGTGACCTGACCGGGCCCGCCATGCGGACCGCGCTGACCGCGCTTGAGCACTCTGCCTCGGCCGACGGCGCGATCCGGCCGCCGGTCACGGCCGGCCTGATCGGCGGCGGCCGGGCCCTGGTGGTCAACGTGCCGCTGGCAGGCAACGGCGAGGACGCCGCGTCCACCAGCGCCCTGCTCGACCTGCGCGATCACCTGCTGCCCGGCACGCTGGGCCGGGTGCACGGGATCAGCTTCGCTGTGACCGGCGCCACTGCGAACAACTACGACGACATCGCCGACCTGCATTCGCGCACGTGGCTGGTGCTGGCCATGGTTGCCGTGCTGGCGTTCGTGCTGCTCCTGGTGGCGTTCCGGTCGCTGGCGATCCCGCTGATCTCGGTCGGAATGAACCTGCTGTCGGTCGGTGCCGCCTGCGGGCTGGTCACGCTGATCTTCCAGGATGGCCACCTGCAGTCACTGCTGGGCTTCACCAGCTACGGGGCGATCGTGTCATGGATACCGCTGTTCCTGTTCGTGTTCCTGTTCGGGCTCAGCATGGACTACCACGTCTTCATCCTGAGCCGGATCCGCGAGCTGCGGATGGCCAGTCCTGTCCACGGCCGGGCCAGCACCAGGGAGGCCGTGGTCGACGGCATCGCGAGCAGCGCCGGGGTTGTCACCAGCGCCGCGATCATCATGGTGGCGGTGTTCTCGATTCTGGCGACGCTGTCGATCATCGCACTGAAGATGCTCGGTGTCGGGCTGGCGGTGGCCGTACTGCTGGACGCGACCGTGGTCCGCGGGATCCTGGTGCCGTCGGCGCTGGCGCTGCTGGGCGAGCGGAGCTGGCAGGTACCCCGCTGGCTGGGCTGGCTTCCCGGCCGGGCCGCGGCCCCCGTCCCGATGAACGGCAATCTGCCCGTCAGGGGCGAACCGGAGCCGGTGGTCACCAGCGCGTGATAACCACCCCATCGACCGGAATCCGGTGCGTCTTTCTTACGGCGCGCCGGATTTCGGCCGTTGGCTGAATCACCGTTGGCGTCCGGCTACAGTTGCCGTACAAACTCCGGCCTGACGCCCGTGTCACCGGCGCGACCGGAGCAGATGGCCGACAACCCTCCCCCCAGCCAGAGAGCGACCGATGGGCCTGCTCCCGAGCCCCGCCACACCCTCAGCCCGCCACGCCGCGACCAGACGCCGGGTCCGCCGCCCCGCCGTAGAGCGGATCGCGTGCTGGAGCGCCAAGTACCGGAAGACCGCCGTTGCCCTGTGGCTTGGCCTGATGGCGGCAGCCTTCCTCGGCGGCCAGTTCGTGACCTCGCCGGGGGTGCAGCAGTACGACCCCGGCCAGGCGGGGCGCGGCGAGCAGGTGCTCACCCAGCTCGGCGTGGTTACGCCGCCGGCGGAGAACGTACTGATCGAGGCGCGGTCGGGCGAGCGGCGGCTGGCGCGCGATGCGTCCGCCGAGGTCAAGCGGGTCGTCCATGACGTTACCGCGGCGCTGGCGGCGCTGCCGCAGGCCGCCGACCACATCGAGGTCCCGTTCGGGTACGCCGGGCGGACCCTGACCGCCGGTCACGGGATCGCCGCGCTGGTCACCTTTGACGTTGCCGGCCCGAACGCCAATGCCGACTCCACCGTGCTGACCGACGTCGCGGCGGTGCGCAAGGTCCAGGCAGCGTTCCCCGGCCTGCTCGTCAGCGAGGCCGGCTCGGCCACCACCGACCGGGTGGCCAACGCGCTGCTGAGCCGCGACTTCCGGCAGACGGAGTGGACTTCCATCCCGCTGACCCTGATTCTGCTGATCGCGGTCTTCGGAGCCCTGATCGCGGCCGGGATCCCTGTGCTGCTGGCGGGCACCGCGGTCGTGACCGCGGTCTCCCTGATGACCATCGCCGCTCAGTGGCTGCCCGTGGGCCAGGGCACCTCCGAGCTCGTGCTGGTCATCGGGATGGCCGTGGGGGTCGATTATTCCCTGTTCTACCTGCGCCGGGAGCGGGAGGAACGGGCCGCGGGCCGCGGCCCCGAGGACGTCGTGAAGATCGCCGCGGCGACCTCGGGCAAGGCCATCGCGGTGTCGGGCCTGACGGTGATGGTCTCGCTGGCCGGCCTGTTCCTCACCGGCATAGACGTATTCACCGGCATCGCCGTCGGAACGATCATGGTGGTCGGTGTCGCCGTCGTCGGCTCGCTGACGTTCCTGCCCGCGCTGCTGTCCTGGCTCGGGCCATGGGCGGACCGCGGCCGGCTCCCGTATCTCGGCCGGCTGCGCACGCACGCGCATCCGTGCCGAACGTGGGCCGGCCTGGCCAAGCAGGTTGTCCGGCGCCCGCTGATCTTCGGCGGGGTGGCGGTCGTGGGCCTGCTCGCACTGGCGGCGCCGGCCCTGGGCATGCGGATCGGCAGCCCGTCGATCGACCTGCCCAGCAACCTGGGCGTCGTGCGGGTGCTGACCGATATCCAGCGCGAGTTCCCCGGCCGCCCGGCGCCCGCGGACGTGGTGGTGACCGGCACCGGCCTGGACAGCCCAGCCATGGCCAGGGAACTGACGGCGCTGCGACGTCATGCCAGCAGTTCCGGCCCGATCCACGGACCCATCGCGGCGACCGAGGTCGCGGGCGGCCGCGCGCTGGTGGTCCAGGTGCCGCTGGCAGGCAGTGGCTCCGGCCGCACTTCCGACCAGGCGCTGGTGACGCTGCAGGACCGGATCTTGCCCGCCACCATCGGGCGCGTGCCGGGTACGAGCTTCGCCGTGACCGGCAACACCGCCGCCAACTACGACTTCGCGACGACGCTCGACAGCCGGACGCCGATCGTCTTCGGCGTCGTCGCGCTGCTGGCGTTCGTGCTGCTGATGATGGCGTTCCGGAGCGTGACGATCCCGGTCGTGTCGATCGGGCTGAACCTGCTGTCGGTAGGCGGCGCCTACGGACTGGTCACGCTGATCTTCCAGGACGGGCACCTGCAGTCGCTGCTCGGCTTCACCTCATTCGGCGCCCTCGTGCCGTGGGTGCCGCTGTTCACGTTCGTCCTGCTGTTCGGCCTGAGCATGGACTATCACGTGTTCATCCTGAGCCGGATCCGGGAGCTGTGGTCGGCCAGTCCTGTCCACGACCGGGCCAGTGCCGCCGACGCGATTGTGGGCGGGATCGGGCGCACCGCCGGAGTCGTGACCAGCGCCGCGCTGATCATGGTCGCGGTGTTCTCGATCTTCGCGACGCTGTCCATGATCGACGTCAAGATGCTCGGAGTCGGGCTGGCCGCGGCCGTGCTCATCGACGCGACGGTCGTGCGGGGGGTCGTACTGCCCGCCTGCCTGGCGCTGCTCGGCGAGCGCGCGTGGTACCTGCCGTCCTGGCTGAACTGGCTGCCCGGCCGCAGCCTGGCCTGCGACTCCCTGCCGGAGGACGAGGCTGCCGCTCCGGAGGTGCGCAGGCACTCCGCGCCGCTGCCCGTCCCTTGGCTGGTGACAGCCGCCGGCGAGCCTGGCTAGGGCTGGGTGAGAATCTCGTAGCCGTCCGGCGTGACCACTATCGTGTGCTCGAACTGGGCGGTGCGCTGGCGGTCGGCGGTGACCACGGTCCAGCCGTCGGGCCAGATGTCGTACTCGATTACGCCGAGCGTCAGCATCGGCTCGATCGTGAACGTCATGCCCGGCTCCATTACTTCCCTGACCCCCGGGTCGTCGAAATGCGGCACGACCAGGCCGGAGTGGAACGTCGTGCCGATGCCGTGCCCGGTGAAATCCCGCACCACCCCGTAATTGAACCTGCGGGCATAGGACTCGATCACTCGACCGATGGCGTTCAGCGGGCGCCCGGGGGCGACCGCGCGGATACCGCGCATCATCGCCTCGTGGGTCCGCTCGACGAGCAGCCGTGATTGCTCGTCCACGTTTCCGGCCAGGAACGTGGCGTTGGTATCGCCGTGAACGCCGCCGATAAAGGCGGTGATATCAACATTGACAATGTCACCATCGGATATCACCGTGTCGTCCGGTATGCCGTGGCAGATGACCTCGTTCAGCGAGGTGCAGAGCGACTTCGGGAATCCGCGGTATCCCAGCGTGCTCGGATAGGCGCCATGGTCGCAGAGAAACTCGTGCCCGACCCGGTCCAGCTCATCCGTGGTCACGCCGGGCGCGACGTGCCGGCCGACCTCGGCCAGCGCCTGGCCGGCAATCCGCCCGGCGACCCGCATCCGCTCGATGGTCTCGGGATCCTTGACGTCACGCTCCCCGCCGCGCGGGCCGCGCCGCCCGACGTACTCGGGGCGGGCAATGTGCGCGGGAACGGCGCGCTGCGGCGAAACTCGGCCGGGCTGGAGCGTTGCAGACATGATCTGGAAGTCTAGTGGTCATGGACGATGACAAGAGCTGGTGGTTCTGCCTCAAGCATCACGAAGTCGAGCAGGGCCCGGGCTGCGCCGGAAAGGACCGGCTCGGCCCCTACCCCACCAGGGAGGCCGCGGAACACTGGCAGGAGACTGTGCAGCGCAGGAACGAGGAGTGGGAAGCCCAGGACGACTGGGACAACTGACTGATCGGCTCGGGGGCTCAGCGACGCCGTCGCCGCTCGCGGCGAGTGAGCTATGGCCGCTGCATAGCGGTCTTGTAAGGTAAGTTGCGCGGCAGAAAGCGCGGCAAGGGGGCGCAAAGTTGACCGTTGATCCGGGTGGCGGTCTCCCGCCTGCGGCACAGGCGAGGATGGCCGAGATCCGCCAGAGCGGTACCTGGGGCTCTGCCCTGACGGCCGATGAATTCGCTGCGATCCGCAGCGTCGGATTCGAGCCCGTCGGTCAGGTGCTGGGTGCCGCGGTGTACAACATCGGCTACACCGGCGGTTACGGCTGCCCGGCCTACGGCCGGGGATACGGCCTCCGCGGCGGGCTTGTGTCCTACGGCGGGCCGTACACCAGCGTGACCGCGACCTCGGGTTCCGGCAACCTCGGTTCCTACGCGCCGCTGGTGCGCACCATGTACGAGGCGCGCAGGCAGGCGATCGGCCGGATGACAGCCGAGTGCCAGCAGCTTGGTGGCCAGGGCGTCGTCGGCGTCCGGCTGACCATCGGCGGGTTCCCCGCGGGCGGGCTGGAGTTCAAGGCGATAGGGACGGGCGTCCGGGCGCCCGGTGTTGGCTCGCCCCGGCAGCCGTTCACCTCCGACCTGACCGGCCAGGACTTCGCCAAGCTGATCCTGGCAGGCTGGGTGCCGGTCGGGCTTGTCCTCGGCATCGCGGTCGGGGCCCGGCACGACGACTGGAGGACGGTCAACCAGACGCGGTGGGGCTCGGGTAACACGGAGGTGCACGGCTACACCGACCTGGTGAACGCGACCCGGCACGACGCCAGGAACCAGCTTGAGCGCGACGTCGCGCGGCACGGGGCCGACGGGGTCGTACTCCAGGAGATGGAGCTGCGGGTCGGCGAGCACGAGTGCCCGGTGCAGGACGGCAGGCGCGACCACGTGGCCGAGGCAACGATCATCGGCACGGCAATAGCGCACTTCGGGAAGCGGCGCGACCGCGATACGGCTCCGCCGCTCGCGATCATGTCGCTCGACCCGCAGCGGCGCCAGGCGGCCAGGGTCCGCCTGGGGCCATGAGCGATAACAAGTCACCTATGGCGATAACGGCTAAGGAGCGGGGATGAGCGAGCAGCAGGGCTCGGATATGCAGGTCCTGGGCGTGCCGCAGGACGCGATGCGCAGGCTCGCCGAGCTGCGGCCCGGCCAGCCCGGGTCGATATTCACTTCTGACCTGTCGGTGAACGAGTTCCTGCTGGTGCGGGAGGTGGGCTTCCGGCCCGTCGGCCTGGTGCTCGGCAGCTCGATCTATCACGTCGGCCTGCAGTTCGGAAAGTGGGGCCAGAGCCAGGAGCTCGACGTCCTGTCGCAGGCCATGTACCACGCCCGCGAGCTCGCGATGAGCCGGATGGAGGCCGAGGCCAGCGCACTCGGCGCCGACGGCGTCGTGGGCGTTCGGCTGGACGTGGAGATGAAGGAGTTCGGCGCCGACATCGCGGAGTTCATCGCGGTCGGCACGGCCGTGGTGGCCGAGCCGGGGGCGGGCGGAGGCGGCGTCACGAACTGGCGCAACAACAAGAACCTGCCGTTCACCTCGGACCTGTCCGGTCAGGACTTCTGGACGCTGATCCGGGCCGGCTACGCTCCGCTCGGCATGGTCATGGGGTCGTGCGTCTACCACATCGCGCACCAGCGCCTGGGCAACAAGATGGGCAACATCGGCCGCAACGTAGAGCTCGAGCAGTTCACCCAGGCGCTCTACGACGCGCGCGAGCTGGCCATGACGCGGATGCAGGCCGAGGCGGAGGAATACGCGGCGGAGGGCATCGTCGGGGTGCAACTGCGGCAGCACAGTCACACCTGGGGCTCGCACACGACCGAGTTCTTCGCGATCGGCACCGCGGTCCGGCCGCTGCGTGAGGATCACGTGATCCAGACCCCGACGATGGTGCTCAGCCTGGACGCCTGACCGGGCCTGCGTCGTGCCATCTGACTCTGCCGGGGGCCTGCCGCCCGCGGCCCGGGCGCGAATGGCCGATATGGCCGGCAAGCGCGGCTGGGGATCCTCGCTGGGCGTGTCCGAGTTCGCGGTGATCTCGAAGGTCGGGTTCCACCCCGTCGGCCAGGTGCTGGGCGCCGCGGTGTGGAACGTCGGTGACACCGGGGGCGAGGAGTGCCCGTACGGGGTGCAGGTCTACCGCCGCGAGGGCACCACGACCGGCCAGTCGGCGATGGGCATGATCCGGCATGTGCAGGCGCCGCAGGGTGCGGCCGCGATCGGCTCGGCCCGGCCGCTCGTGTCCGCGCTTTACCAGGCCCGCCGTACCGCGATCGGCCGGATGATCAACGAGTGCGCCGCGCTCGGCGGCCTCGGCGTGATCGGGGTGGAACTCACCGTCGGCCCGTTCGCTGAGGGCAGCCTGGAATTCCGCGCATTCGGCACCGCGGTCGCCGCGCCCGGCGTTGCCCGCCGCGGTACGCCGTTCGCCTCGGACCTGTCCGGCCAGGACTTCACCAAGCTCATCGGGTACGGGTGGGTACCGGTCGGGCTGGCCATGGGCGTTGCCGTGGGATACCGGCATGACGACTGGCTGGCGAAGGGCCAGACGCGGTTCACTGCGGGGAACGTCGAGATCGCGGGCTACAGCCAACTGGTCGGCCAGGTGCGCAGGGATGCCAGGAACGAGCTGGATCTGGACCTGATCCGGATGGGCGCCGAGGGCGTCGTGGTCCGCGAGATGGACACCAAGATCAGCCAGCGGTCCTGCCCGATTGTGCCGTTCGGCAAGGACCACGTGGTGGAGGCAACCGTGCTCGGGACGGCGATCGCGCAGTTCGCGCGGCTGCAGCCGCCGCCGGTGTACGGCATCCACCGGATGAGCGACGGGCGCCGCAGGGAGGCGCAGGCACCGCAGCAGATGTCGGTGAGCCTGGAGGGCGAGGAGAAGAAGGAGCCCGCCGCCGAGCCAGCGGCCGACGAGCAGCCAGACCAGAGCCCGGATAGCTAACGAGGAGCTTCCGCGTGCCCCGCCGGCGCTCGCTTCATCGCGGAGAGTTTGGTGCGGCTCAGGTAGGCAGGCGGGTTCAGTGGGCCGGGCTATTCGGGCTGGGTGCCCGTCATCGTGTCGAGCAGCCGGGCGAGCCGTCCGCGCAGCCCCGGCTCCTGATCCGGCGAGGCCGGGCGCTGCGGACGGATCCGGGCCCGCGGCGGGTCGGTGGCTGCGGCGCTGACCAGGTGCTGCGCGGCGTCGAAGCTGACTGGCGCGCTCTCCTCTGGCACGGCGAGCGACTCATGGGCGATGCCGTCCAGGTCCGGATCGCCGCGGTCGAGGGCAAAGATCGTGGCCCCGAGGCGGCGGACGTCGTCGACCCGCTCCAGCAGTTCGGCCGGCGCGAGCCGGGCGCTCACAACGAGCAGCGTCTCGCCCCGGCCGGCCGCGCGTAGCCGGTCGAGGCCGACCGACAGGTGCGCCGGTGCGTCGGGCGGCGGCGCCCAGCGCACGAGCGTTGGATCCAGCTCCGGAAGGCCGGCCAGCCTGCTCTCGTCGGCTAAGTGGGCGGTCATGTGCCACGGCTCGTCGTCGGCCGTCCCCACGAGCAGCAGCCCGGAGCGGGTGCTGCGCCGGAGCGCGCCGGCGAACAGCGCGGTGCGATCGACCCAGCCGGTGGGCGCCAGCAGGGCGCGCAGCGCCGCGACCTGATCCGCATTCATGCGTTCTATAGTGCCGGACCGGCAGCGACCGGGCGTGCGCAACGGCCCGCCGGCGTGCCCGGTCTGCCTCCGTGCCTTGCGCTATGCCAGGATCGGCGCATGACGGCAACCCGGGCAGCAGGCCAGGCGGACCTGTCCGCGCTGGTGATCGGGATTCTCGGTGGCACCGGGGATCAGGGACGTGGGCTCGCGCGGCGGCTCGGGCTGGCCGGGTACCGGGTGGTTATCGGCTCCAGGAACGCGGGGCGGGCACGGGAGGCGGTCGCGAGCCTGGACTGCGGGCCGCTGGTAACCGGCGGGCTCAACGAGGAGGCGGCCGAGCAAGCCGACCTGGTGATCGCGGCGATCCCCTGGGAGGGCCACAAAGACCTGCTGGCGAGCCTGGCCCCGCAGCTGACCGGCAAGGTCGTAGTCGACTGCGTGAACCCGCTCGGCTTCGACGGCAAGGGCGCCTACGCCCTGCCCGTGCCGGAGGGCAGCGCGGCGCAGCAGGCCGCCGAGGTCCTGCCCGACAGCGTCGTCGTGGGTGCCTTCCACCACGTGTCGGCCGAGCTGCTGCTCGATCCGGCAGTGGAATCGCTGGACCTGGATGTGCTGGTCCTCGGCGACGACCGGCAGGCCACCGACATGGTGGCCGCGCTCGCGAGCCGGATCCCTGGCGTGCGGGGCGTCTACGGCGGGCGCCTCAGGAACTGCGGGCAGGTCGAGGCCCTCACCGCGAACCTGGTGTCGATCAACCGCCGGTACAAGGCGCACGCCGGGATCCGCGTCACCGACGTCTGAGTTACGTCCCGCCATCCTGGCCGCCGGAAGCCTCGGGGACGCTGTGTAAGGTCACTCATTGTGATGGGCCGATCGCGGAAGGTGGGCATCTGGTCAGGTTACGACCCGGACGCGGCGGCGATCTCGCTGCCGTCCCGCCGGGTAAGCCCGCTGCAGGCGGTGACCAGCAGGGCGATCCTGGCATCGGTGCTGCTGATCCTGTCGACGGCCATCGTGTACCTGGGCCGGGACGGGTATAAGGACGCGGCGAGCCCCGGCCAGCCGCTGAACCTGGTCGCGTGCGCTTACTACTCGGCGGTCACCCTGTCCACCACCGGCTACGGCGACATCGTGCCGGTCACGACGACAGCCAGGCTGGTCAACACGTTCGTGATCACTCCGATCAGGGTGGTCTTCCTGATCCTGCTGATCGGAACGACGCTCGAGGTGCTGACCGAGCGCACCCGGATGAGCTGGCGGATATCCCGATGGAGGTCCAGGTTGTCGAGCCATACGGTGCTCGCGGGGTACGGGACAAAGGGCCGCAGCTCCCTGACCACCCTGCGCGAGGCGGGCACGGCGCGGGAGCAGCTGGTGGTGATCGACATCGCGCCGGGGCCTGCGGCCGAGGCGAACCGGGCGGACGTGGTGGCCATCACCGGCGACGCGACCCGGCGCGAGGTGCTTGCCAGTGCCGACATCGACCGGGCCGCGCAGCTGATCATCGCCGTGGACCGGGACGATACGGCGGTCCTGATCGCGCTGACCGCCCGGCAGCTCAACCCCGAGATCGAGATCATCGCCGCGGTGCGGGAGGCGGAGAACGAGGCGCTGCTGCGCCAGTGCGGTGCCGGCCAGGTGGTGGTGTCCTCGGCCGCGGCCGGGCGGCTGCTTGCCCTCTCCACGATGGACGCTGGCGTCGGCCTGTTCCTGGCTGAGCTGCTGGAGCGCGGCCAGGGGCTTGATCTCAGCGAGCGAGCGGCCGACCCGGCCGAGATCGGGCTGTCGGCCCGCCAGGCGGTGCCCGGCGCGGTCGCGGTGCTGCGGTCCGGGCGGGTGATCGGCGCCGACGACCCGCAGGCCGACGCGCTGCGAGACGGAGACCGGGTTGTGCTGGTGTCGGGCACCGGGCACCGCCGGGCGCCGGAGTAAGGCGGCCGCCCGGCGGGCTCAGTCTGGCGTCAGCGGTAGGAGTACTGCTCGGTCGGGAAACTGCCCGAGACCACGTCCGAGGCGAACGACTGCACCGCATCGCGGAGCACACCGGAGATATCCGCATACTGCTTGACGAACTTCGCGGTCCGGGGCGAGAGACCGGCCATGTCCTGCCAGACGAGCACCTGGGCGTCGCAGTCGGGACCGGCACCGATGCCGATGGTGGGGATTTCAAGGCTCTCGGTCACCCGCCGGGCCAGCTCGGCCGGGACGCATTCCAGGACGGTCGCGAATGCCCCGGCGGCCTGCAGTGCCTTGGCGTCGTGCAGCAGCCGCTCGCCATCCTCGCCCCGGCCCTGCACCCGGTAGCCGCCGAATGCGTTGACCGACTGCGGCGTGAGGCCCAGATGAGCCATGACCGGGATGCCGGCCGCCACGAGCTCCTCGACCTGCCTGACCACCCGGTAACCGCCCTCAAGCTTGACCGCCTGCGCCCCGGTCTCCTTCAGGAACCGCGTCGCCGCGTCCAGCGCGGCGGCCGGAGAGGCCTGATAGGAGCCGAACGGTAGGTCCGCCACCACCAGGGCCCGGCGGCTGCCCCGCACCACGGCCGCGGTCAGCGGGATCAGCTCGTCGACGGTGACCGGAATTGTGGAGTCATGACCGTATACGACCATTGCCGCGGAGTCCCCGACCAGGAGCACCGGGATACCGGCGTCGTCGAAGACCCTGGCGGTGAGGGCGTCGTAGGCGGTCAGCATCGGCCACTTCTCGCCCCGTGCCTTGGCTGCCGCGATGTCCCTGACGGTCAGCCGCCTGCTCGCCGTCCCGCCGTACAGTGGCTCGCCGGACTCCTGCTGGCTCGGGGGGACGACCCCACGGGTTCCCGCGCCTGCGCGCGGCGGACTGGCAGCCTGATCGAGGCTGCCGGGAGTAACAGTCATTGATTCCTCCGCGTCTCGTTGCGCCCTTGCGGCGTCCCCGGACCCCTCGATGATCGCATGACTCGCGGCCGGCCGCCAGCCGGCCTGGGTCCCGGCCCGGCCGGCCCGGCCCGCGCGCCCCGATTGAAATACGGATCGGTCTCGTATCGTTACTGACTACACTAGGCAGAACGCTTCTATCCGGCCGGACGCATCCCGGCCAGCCCGAAAGGCAGGACATGGCCACGAGGTATCCCGGCACGGGGGCAGTCCGTGATCGCCGCTGGCTGATTCTGGGCGTACTGATCATCAGCCTGTCCGCGATCGTGCTGGACAACACGATTCTCAACGTTGCCCTGAAGACAATCTCGGAGCCGCGGACCGGGCTCGGCGCGAGCCAGAGCCAGCTCGAATGGGCGATCAATTCCTACACCCTGGTCTTCGCCGGGCTGCTGTTCACGTTCGGCATCATCGGCGACAGGATCGGGCGGCGCCGGATGCTCATGATCGGCATGGCCCTGTTCGGCCTGTCGTCGCTGATCTCGTCCTACGCGCAGACCCCCGATCAGCTGGTCTGGGCCCGGGCGGCCATGGGCCTGGGCGGTGCCGCGGTCATGCCGCAGACCCTGTCGATCATCACGAACGTCTTCGAGCCTCGGGAGCGGGCCCGCGCGATCGGAATCTGGGCCTCGGCCGTCGGGGTCGCCATCGCGGTCGGCCCGATCGTGGGCGGGCTGCTGCTCGACCACTTCTGGTGGGGCTCGGTGTTCCTGGTGAACGTCCCGCTCACCGCGATCGGGATCGTGGCGATTCTCGCCTTTGTGCCCGAGTCCAAGAGCCCGAATCCCGGCAACATCGACTATCTCGGCGTACTGCTGTCGATCGCCGGCCTGGTCCTGGTCGTCTACGGGATCATCGAGGGCGGCGACAACGGGTCCTGGCTGACCGCCAGCGTGATCGGTCCTGTGCTGGCGGGCCTGGCCGTGCTGGCTGCGTTCGCCTGGCACGAGACCCGCGTCGCCTACCCCGCGCTGGACGTGCGGCTGTTCCGTGACCGCCGGCTGTCCACCGCGGCCGTGGCGATCGCCATGGTCTTCTTCTCACTGTCGGGCGCGTTCTTCTTCACCAGCTTCTACACCCAGAACGTGCGCGGCTTCAGCCCGCTGCACGCGGGTCTGCTGACGATCCCGCTCGCCGCCGGGCAGTTGCTGTGCGCGCCGCGCACGGCCGGCCTGGTGCGGCGGTTTGGCGCCAAGGTCGTGGTGACCACGGGCCTGGTCGTCGTCGCGGTCGCGCTGGTGGGCTACCACGTGCTGGGTGTCGCGACGCCGATCTGGTGGCTCGAGGTCACCTACCTGCTGCAGGGCGCAGGGATGGGGCTGGTCATGCCGCCTGCTACCGAGAGCGTCATGTCGGTTGTGCCGCGCGAGCGCGGCGGGGCCGGGTCCGCGATCACCAACACCTGCCGCCAGGTGGCGGTCGCGCTTGGCGTCGCGGTGCTCGGATCGGTCCTGGCGCAGGCCTACCGGCTCCGGCTCGCGCCATACCTGGCGGTGCTGCCCGCCAGGGAACGGGCCGGTGCGACGACCTCGATCGCGCAGACGCAGCAGCTGGCGCAGCAGCTTGGGCCGGCCGGCGTTCGACTCCTGTCCGCGGCGAGCCAGTCGTTCGTAGACTCTATGCATGTCACGTCGCTGATCTCGATCGTGATCGCACTGGCAGGAGCGGTGGCCATGGCCGTCTGGATGCCCGGCCGGCGAGTCACCGCGACGGCGGGCCCGCAGCCGGACCAGGATGGCGGGCACGGCAGGCTCAGCGAGGCGGTCAGCACGGCGGTCGCGGGAGGTTAGGCAGGCGATGGCTGCGAAGACAGGCACACGCACCGGGCACGGGCGCGTCGTCCCGGAAACCGGGCTGGCTAACTCCCGCCTGGCCAGCACGGGGCCGGAGCACCGGCGTCCCGGCCGGCCGCGCAGCGAGCAGGCCGACCACGCCATCATGGCGGCCGCGCTGGACCTGTTCGCCGAGAGCGGCCCGGCCGGGCTGTGCATCGAGCAGGTCGCGGCCAAGGCGGGCGTGGGCAAGGCGACGATCTACCGGCGCTGGCCCGGCAAGGAAGACATGCTCCTGGACGGGCTGCCGCTGCTGACCGCGCCGCTGCCGGCCCCGCAGGGCAAGTCCGTGCGCGCCGATCTGATCGCGCTGCTGGATGCGATCTGCAAGGACGCGGCCGACCCGCGCCGGAGGCGGCTGATCGCGCTGCTGCAGGGCGAGGGCCTGCAGTACCCGCGGCTGATGGCCAGGTACCTGGAGATGGTGATCAAGCCGCGCCGGGAGGCGTTCAGGACGGTGCTGCGCCGCGGCGTGGCGACCGGCGAGCTGCGGGAGGACACCGACATTGACGCAGCGATGTATCTGCTGAATGGCGCGGGAGTGGCGGGTATGTCTGGTATGCACGCTGATGTTGTGGACTCGCGGTATGCCCGACGCGTAGTCGAGGAGCTAATGCGAGGGCTCGGGGCCCGCTGATTAGGCTGACACGATGCAGCTGACCAAGCTCGGGCACGCTTGTGTCCGCCTCAGCAAGAACGACAGAACGCTCGTCATCGATCCCGGCGTCTGGAGCGGCCCGGATCCGCTCGCAGGAGCAGCGGCGGTGCTGGTCACCCATGAGCACGCCGACCATCTGGACGCCGACGCGGTGCGAGCCGCGCTGACGGCCGACGACGGACTGGAGCTCTGGTCCAATCCGTCCGTCGCCGAGAAGTTCGCCGAGTTCGGCCCGCGCGTGCACGCGGTCTCACACGGCGACACCTTCAGCGCCGCCGGTTTCGAGGTGCGCGTGTACGGTCGCGACCATGCGCAGATCGTGCCGCAGCTGCCGATAGTGCCGAACGCCTGCTTCGGCGTGGATAGTCAGGTGTTCCATCCGGGCGATTCGTTCACGCTGCCCGAGGACCGGTTCCCGGCGCTGCTGGTGCCGGTGAGCGCGCCGTGGCTCAAGTTCAGCGAGGTCGCGGACTTCATCGCCGCGGCCGCGCCTGAGCGCGGGTACGCCATCCACGACGCGGTGCTGAGCGAATTCGGCATCGGCCTGGTCGGCAACCTGCTCAAGCTCGTCTCGGGCGGGAAAGTTACCCGGGTCGAGCCCGGCACCACCGTTGACCTGTGATCGCGGCGCCACCGGATGAGCAGCACCACCTCGACCACGACCTCGACAATCAGCAGCAGGACTGCGACGATCGCCGCCGCGAAATAGCCGTACGGCAGCGGCTCCCTGTGATCGGGCGGGGCCAGCCCGGCCATGACAGCGACACCGACACCGACAAGCTGCAGTGATCCGCCCCGTCACGACATGAGCGGATCATAGCGCCGTGAGTTACCCGAAACGAGGCTCGCGCCAGCGGCTCGTGATCGGCAGTCGCCGGTCGCGGCCAAAGTTCTTCGCCGAGATCTTCGGGCCCGGAGGATACTGCCGCCGCTTGTACTCGGCCCGGTCGACCATGCGGATGACCCGCTCGACCAGGGCGGGGTCGTGCCCGGCGGCGACGAGCTCGGCGGAGCCCATGTCCTTCTCGACATAGTCGTCGAGAAGCCGGTCGAGTACGTGGTAGTCGGGCAGCGAATCGCTGTCCAGCTGACCGGGGGCCAGCTCCGCGCTCGGCGGCTTGGTGATCGAGTTCTCCGGGATCGGCGGCGTCTGGCCGCCGGCGACGGCCTGCTCGTTGCGCCACCGGGCGAGGTCCCACACCAGGGTCTTCGGCACGTCCTTGATCGGCGCGAACCCGCCGACGGCATCGCCGTACAGGGTGGAGTACCCGGTCGCGAGCTCGCTCTTGTTGCCGCAGGCCAGCACGAGATGGCCCTCCTCGTTCGAGAGCCCCATCCAGATCATCCCGCGGATCCTCGCCTGAAGGTTCTCCGCGGCAATGCCGTGCAGGTCGAGGCTGGTCTCGAAGCCGTCGATCATCGGCTTGATCGGGATCAGGCGGCTCTGGATGCCCTGGCGCCGGACCAGATCCTCGGCGTCGGCCACCGAATGCTCGGAGGAGTACGGGCTCGGGTTGAGCACGACGTGGACCCGGTCCTGCCCGATGGCATCGGCCGCGATCGTCGCGGTCAGGGCGGAGTCGATCCCGCCTGACAGGCCCTGGATCGTCGAGGCGAAGCCGTTCTTGCGCACGTAGTCCCGCACACCGAGGACCAGGGCGCCGTAGATCTCGGCCAGGTCGGACAGGCGCGGCCAGATCATCGGGGCGGCCAGCGGCGACTCCGGCTCGGGTGCGGTCAGCGGCGCGAGCTCGATCCGCTCGATCGTCATCGTGGTGCCGTCCGCGGCGTTCGCGCGCTGGCGGCCGGCCGGCAGGCTCGGATCCGCGGCCGGCAGGTCCAGGTCGGCCATCACGAGCGCCTCATCGAACTGCGGGCCGCGGGCCAGCAGCTCGCCGGCGGGGGAGACGATGATGGAGTCGCCGTCGAAGACGAGCTCGTCCTGGCCGCCGACCATGTTCGCGTAGGCGAGGACGGTGCCGGCCTCGGCGGCGCGGCGCTGGCACAGCTCCAGCCGGGCATCGTCCTTGTTGCGCTCGTACGGGGACGCGTTCGGCACGACCAGCAGCCCGGCGCCTGCCGTCCGGGTGACCGCCACCGGCCCGCCGTCCTGCCACAGGTCCTCGCAGATGGCCACCGCGACATCGACGGGCTCGCCGCCCCGGGCCGTCAGCCGGAACACCGGCAGCGTGTCGCCGGGCACGAAGTACCTGAACTCGTCGAACACGCCGTAGTTGGGCAGGTGATGCTTGGCCGAGGTGATGGCCACGGTGCCGCCGTGCAGCACGGCGGCGGCGTCCAGCGGGGACCCGGCGGGAACCCCGACCCGCGGCTGCTGGTCCGCCCGCCGGTCGAGGTAGCCGATCACGACGGCGACGCCATCCAGGCCCTCGCGGGTGAGGGCGGTGCTGAGTTCCTCCAGTGTCCGGATCGACGCGTCCACGAACGAGCGGCGCAGGGCCAGGTCCTCGACCGGATACCCGGTCAGCATCATCTCCGGGAATACCACGACCCGCGCGCCCTGCTCGGCGGCCCGCATCGTCCATTCCAGCGCCTTGTCGGCGTTGCTGGCCAGATCCCCGACCGTGGCGTTGACCTGGGCGAGCGCGATACGTAGCTGCGGCATACTCCCAAGCCTACGGGCGGCGGGCCGCGGCGGCACCGCGCTGACCTGGGAACCGGAGGGCCCGTAACAGCCAGGAAACATGAGCGGGGCAGACTGGGCCGGTGGACAGGCAGGAAGAGTTCGTACTCCGCACGCTCGAGGAGCGTGATATCCGGTTCGTCCGGCTGTGGTTCACCGACGTGCTGGGTTATCTCAAGTCGGTCGCGGTGGCCCCGGCCGAGCTGGAGGGTGCGTTTGCCGAGGGCATCGGCTTCGACGGCTCCGCGGTCGAGGGGTTCGCCCGTGTACACGAGGCGGACATGATCGCCAAGCCGGATCCGTCGACGTTCCAGCTCATGCCGGCCGGGGGCGAGAGCGCCGGGACGGGCCGGATGTTCTGCGACATCCTGATGCCGGACGGGTCG